>NZ_CP109078.1:3600000-3902500 GCF_035917455.1 Micromonospora sp. NBC_01796
AGGTCGGCGGTGGTGCTCCGGGCGCCCCAGTAGGCGCTGGTGAGGTTGATGTCGCCGGTGGTCACGGTGACGCCGAAACGGGGCTGGCCCGGCTGTGGGCGGGGCCTGGGCAGGGCGCTCGACGGTGTCGGGGAGGCCGGGACGGGGCCGGGGCCGCCGGTCACGGGGGGATCGTCCGGCGGGGGCGGCTCGGTCGGCACGACCGTTGTCGGCACGTCGGTCGGTGTCTCGGTGGTCGGCACCGAGGTGGGCGTGGGCGACGGTTGCTCGGTCTCCGGGGGCTGGCTCGGCTCCGGGTCTTCCGGGGTGGTCCCTCCGCCGCCGGGCTCTTCCGATTCGGGCACCATTCGCGTGCCGGCGGCGGCTGCCCAACCCGGTTCGGCAGCCGTGAGCGCGGCGAGTCCTCCGGCGGTGAGCACGACGAGCGCGGCGAGGGCCAGGGCGGCGCCCGTCACCACCCCGCGACCGGCGCGGTCGCCGACCCGACCGAGGGTGTGCGGGAACGCGCGAGTACGTGGTCCGAACTCGACGCCTGCCATCCAGCCCTCCGGTGGTTCCCCCGCTTGGTGAGTTCATTATTCGGCGCGGCCGGGCCGGGTACGGCGACTCCACACGGAACAAATCCGTAACGGGCGGGTGTCAGCGTCAGCATCTGTTGACGACCCGGGGCTCGTCAACGTATGTTGACGGTAAGGATGAGGAGGTGCCGTCATGCCACTGGTCGCACAACAGTCCGACGACGACCCCCGGCGGGCCCTGCGCGCCGCCGGGGAACTGCGCCGCAGCGCCGAGCGGGCCGAGGCGCTACAGGTACGGCGGGCCCGCAACGCCGGGCTGAACTGGCCCCAGATCGCCCTCGCGCTCGGCGTCACCCACCGGGAGGTCCGCCGCAGGTACGGCAGCCGCTACCGCCTGCCGGGCGCCGGTCGGCCCTGACCAACTCCCCGTACCGGTAGGCTCCCGCCCATGAGCGGCTACCTCGGCTCGTACGCGACGCTCGGGCTCCTGTTGCTCGCCAGCGTCCTGGTCTTCGTCGGCGCGTTCTCGGCGAACCGGGTGCTCCGCCCGGCCCACCCGGCCGACCCGCCCGGCAAGCGGGCCACCTACGAGAGCGGGGTCGACCCGGTCGGCAGCGGCTGGGCCCAGGTCCAGATCCGCTACTACGTCTACGCCTACCTCTACGTGCTCTTCGCGGTGGAGGCGGTGTTCCTCTTCCCCTGGGCGGTCGTGTTCGACCGGCCCGGGTTCGGCCTGGTCACCGTCGTCGAGATGGCGATCTTCGTGGCCGTACTGGCCCTGGGCATCCTCTACGCCTGGCGCAAGAACATCCTCCGCTGGTCCGACTGAGGGTCAGGAAGGGCGGGGCACTCAGGCCAGGCCGCGTCGGGAGAGCGCGGGCGGGCGGTCGCCCCGGATCGAGGCGACCATGTCGAGGGCCCGCCGGGTCTGGCGTACCTGGTGCGCCCGGAAGACCCGGGCACCCAACCAGGCGGAGACGGTGGTCGCCGCGAGGGTGCCCTCCAGTCGCTCGTCGACCGGTACGTCCAGCGTCTCGCCGACGAAGTCCTTGTTCGACAGGGCCACCAGCACCGGCCAGCCGGTCGCGGTCAGCTCGTCGAGCCGACGGGTGATCTCCAACGAGTGCCGGGTGTTCTTGCCGAAGTCGTGCGCCGGGTCGATCAGGATCCCGTCGGGGCGTACCCCGAGGGCGACCGCGCGTTCGGCGAGCCCGGTCACCGTCGACACGACGTCGGCCACCACGTCGTCGAAGGCCGCCCGGTGCGGCCGGGTACGCGGACTGAGCCCGCCTGCGTGCGAGCAGACCAGGCCCGTACCGGTCTCGGCGGCCACCTGGGCCAGTGCCGGGTCGGCACCCGACCAGGTGTCGTTGAGCAGGTCCGCACCGGCGCCCACCGCCTCGACCGCGACCTCGGCCCGCCAGGTGTCGATCGAGATCACCACGTCCGGGAAGGCTGCCCGTACGGCGGCGATGGTGGCCACCGTACGGCGGATCTCCTCGGCCACCCCGACCTCGGCCCCGGGACCGGCCTTCACACCACCGATGTCGATGATCTGGGCTCCCTCGGCCAGCGCCCGTTCCACCGCACGCAGGGCGGCGTCCGCGGCGAAGGTCGCGCCGCGATCGAAGAACGAGTCCGGCGTACGGTTCACGATCGCCATCACGGCCAGGTCACCGGGAGCGAAGGTCTGCGTACCCAGCCGTAACGTCCGACCCATCCGGAACCTCCCTCGAACCGACCACCGATGGTCCCGACGCTAACCGGCCGCCGACGACGGCGGTGCGACGGGACTCCGGCGGGGTGGCGGGGTCGCCCGGCCGGGTCGGGCGTGACACGATTCTTCTATGGGTCAGTTTCTCCTCCTCCTGGTTGTGGCGTTGACCGCCGCCGCGGTCGTCTTCGGCGTGACCGTGCTGTTGACCGGCACCGATCCCGGTCTGACGCCGGCCGAGCCGGACGGGCGCGCGGTGCCGCTGCCGGCCAGCCGTCCATTGGCGGAGTCCGATGTCAGCGACGTGCGGTTCGACACCGCGCTGCGCGGGTACCGGATGAGCCAGGTCGACCAGGCGTTCGCGCGGGCGGCCTACGACATCGGTTACAAGGACGAGCTGATCGGCGTGCTGGAGGCGGAGGTGGAGGCGTTGCGCGAGGGTCGCGGTGCGGACGCCGACGAGCTGCGCCGTGCCCGGGCGGCGGCTCTCGCGACGGCCGCCGCCGGTGCAGCGGTCGCCCAGAACGGCTCGCCGGCCCACCGGCCCGAGGTCGGGGACCCGGACGGCGTCATCCCGGCCGATTCCGGCGCCGGCGACCCGGACGCCGGCACGGGAGACTCCGGCGCCGCCCCGGCGGGTTCGGGCACGGCAGACACCGCCCCGGCCCGGACCGACATCGCACCCGCACAGACCGACGCCGCCACGGCCGAGACCGACTCCGACGGTGGATCCCTCCGGGACGCGACGGAGGAGGACGCGGGGGCACGGGCGGAGAGCGCGGGCCCGGGGCTCCGGTCGGAGCGCGGGTGACCGGGTCCACCGGTCCGGAAGCCTTCGACGATGCCGTACGGCAGCCGGGCGCGGGTGAGGTCACCGCGACGGTGATCGTGCGGGCGCCCGCGGCGACGGTGTTCGCCGGTTTCACCGCCTGGGAGCGGCAGGGCGAATGGATCCCGTTCACCAAGGTCCGGGTGGTCGAGGGCGACGGTGGCGAGGGCAGCCTGATCGAGGCGGTGACCACTGTCGGCCCGGCGGTCCTGCGGGACGAGATGCGGGTGATCCGGGTGGATGCCCCGTACGAGCTGCGGGTCCTGCACTGTGGACGGTTGCTGCGCGGGCCGGGCGTGCTGCGCTGCACCCCGATGGACCGCGAGCGGACCCAGGTGGTCTGGCACGAGTGGTTCCACCTGCCCGGCGGCACGGTCGGCCGGTGGGCCTGGCCGGTGCTCTGGCCCGGCTCGAAGTTCAGCCTCGGCCAGGCGCTGAAGCGGTTCGCCCGGCTGGTCGAGAGCGGGCAGTTGCCCTGATCACGGCCTTGCCGGCGGGTTAGCGCCGGCCGGCGGCCTGACCTACCGTAGTGACCGTGACGGATCTGGTGATCGGCGCGGACGGGCTGTCCCGGTGCGGTTGGGGCGCGAGCACGCCGGACTATGCGACATATCACGACCAGGAGTGGGGACGGCCGCTGCGCGGCGACGACGCCCTCTTCGAGCGGCTCACCCTGGAGGCGTTCCAGTCCGGGCTCTCCTGGCTGACCATCCTGCGCAAGCGCGAGGCGTTCCGGGTGGCGTTCGGCCGGTTCCACCTGGAGACCGTCGCCGGGTACGACGAGTCGGACGTCCAGCGGCTCCTGGGAAATGCCGGAATTGTCCGTAACCGGAGCAAGATCGAGGCGGCCATCAACAACGCCCGGGCCGCGCTCGACCTGCCCGACGGGCTCTCCGACCTGCTCTGGAGCTTCGCGCAGACCCGGCAGCGGGCCGAACCACTCACCTTCGCCGACGTGCCGGCGCGTACGCCGGAGTCGACCGCCCTGGCCAAGGCGCTCAAGCAGCGGGGCTTCCGGTTCGTCGGCCCGACCACGGCGTACGCGCTGATGCAGGCCACCGGAATGGTCGACGACCACCTGGTCGGCTGCCACGCCCGGCGGACGAACCCCACCGGTCGTTCCGAGCCGCCGGTAGCGGCCGTGATGGGATAGACCCATGGGTCAGCGGAACGAGACTCGGGCATGAACGCCTGGGCGGTGGTCATCAGCGACGAGCGGTACGAGGCGGAGCGGCTCTACCACCACGACAGCGTGGAGTTCACCGGGCTGGAAGGACCGCACCGGCCAGCCAACGGCGACCCGGTGCTGGTGCTGGTGCTGCGCGACGGCGGGAGCCCGCTCCTGGTGGCACTGGGCCGGGTCACCCCGTACGGGGTCGAGCAGGACCGGGACCCCGACGGTGAGGGCCCCGGAGCGCTGGTGGTGACGTACACCCGACGGGTTTTCGACGCCCCGACCGAGGTCCACCAGCTCACCCTCGACGGACCCCTGACCCCGGTCGACCCGGCCACCTACCGGACCCTGGCCGACCTGGTCGGACCGCCGCGCGACCGGCGCACCTGGCTGGTCAGCCTGGACCTGCCGATCGAGGCCGCGTCACCGGCCGAGGCGGTCGGAATCTTCTGGTCCTACGTACGCGACCTCGGGCCCCAGGAACTGCCGGCGTTCGTCTCCCCGGCCGGGAACGAACTGGCCATGCAGGCGTTCGTGCTCGGCGTCGAGGCCAACCAGGATCCGGAAGAGGACGACGACTAGGACCGGCCCCGGCGGTGGCCGCGTCCCGAGCGGCGGCGGGACCCGTCCCGCCGCCGTCGGTGTCCCGCAGGAGCGGCTCAGCGGCCGACGAAGACCGGCCGCTGCTTGTCGACGAAGGCCGCGGTGGCGGCCCGGTGGTCCTCGGTGGCACCACAGATCGCCTGCGCCTGGGCCTCGGCGGCGAGAGCCTCGGAGAGCGTGCCGGCGTCACCGACCGACAACTGCCGCTTGATCGCTCCGTACGCCACGGTCGGGCCGGCGGCGAGCCGGGCGGCCAGCGCCTGCGCGGCCGGGAGCACGTCGTCGTCGTTCTCCACGAGCTGGGTGAGCAGGCCCAGCCGGTCCGCCTCGGCGGCCGGTACGGGCTCGGCCAGCATCAGCAGCTCGACCGCCTTGGCGTGCCCGACGAGTCGGGGCAGCGACCAGGAGGCACCCGTGTCGGCGGCCAGGCCCACGTTGGCGAAGGCCATCAGGAAGGTGGTCCTGGGCCCGCCGATCCGGAAGTCGGAGAGGAACGCCAGCGACGCGCCCGCACCGGCGGCCATGCCCCGGACCGCGGCCACCACCGGCTTGGGCAGGTTGCCCAGCCGGGCCGCGATCGGGTTGTAGTGCGCCCGTACGGTGCCCAGCGGGTCGGCCCGGCCGGTGCGCAGGGTCTCGACGTGCTCGCGCAGGTCCTGACCGGTGCAGAAGGCCCGGCCGGCACCGGCGAGCACCACCGCGCGGCAGGACCGGTCGGTCTCCAACTCGGCGAGGGTGTCCCGTAACGCGACCTTGAGCGCGACGTTGAGCGAGTTCATCGCCTCGGGGCGGTTGAGGGTCAGGGTGACGACGGCGTCGGCACGCTCGATGAGCAACGGCTCGGTCACGATTTCTACGGGCCCTTCTGTCGGGGAACCTTGCTGACGTCGAGGCAGTGCTCGACGTACCGGTCGGCGGCGGGACGCAGGCGGGCCGCATGCCGGTCGAAGAAGGCGGCCGCGCTGGTGCCTGGCCACCGTTCCGGCAGCAGCGCCGGAGGCAACTGCGGATCCCGGAAGAGGAAGGTACGCCAGGCGTGCACCAGGCGGAAGCGGGCCGCGTACGCGTCCTCGTCACTGCTGCGTACGGTCACCGCGCCGACCAGGGCGCGTTGTTCGGCGATGAACCCCTCGTAGGCCCGGCCGATCTCGTCGAGGTCCCAGGCCCGGCGGACCAGGCCCATCGCGCCCGGAGTGCCGGCGGCGTGCGAGGCCGAGAACCGCTCGTAGCGCACCCCGGCCTCGCTGAGGACCCCGTCCACCTCCTCACCGGTGCGGGTGGCTACCCAGGTCTGCTCGTCGATCATGCCGTACCCGAGGAAGGCGAGGCTGGTGTCGAGCCGCTGGCGGTCCCGGCGGGCCGGTGGCGGTTGCAGCACGATGAGGTCGAACCGGCCATCCCAGCCGATCTTGCCGGTACGGTAGATTCGAGCAGCTGCCTCGTCCAACCGGCGGGCGGCTTTCGGGCTCAACAGATAACCGGGTCCGCTGCTCAGGCGGGCCGGATAGAGCCAGCCCTGACGGACCATGCGGGAGACCGCAGTCCGTACCGCCGGTGGCGCGATCCCCAGCGGTGCGAGAAGCTTGACCAGGGCGGCGACCGGCGCACGGCCACCTCGGCCGCGCAGATAGTCGCCGTACAGGTCGAAGAGTGCCGACCGTGCCTGCATGACCGCACATTGTGACAGCCCTTCGCAAGATATGCTAGACGCTGTTACAGCGTTGCTGGTTCGGTTTGGGTCCGGCGGTGTTCATCAGGGAAAATCGTGGGTCGGCACCGCGGGCCGTGAGCGCGGGTATGTCGACGAAGTGGATGTGGGGCAACCCACCGACCCTGGTGAAGGTCTGAGGGGAGACAACATGGCGGCGATGAAGCCGCGGACGGGCGACGGTCCGCTGGAAGTCACCAAGGAGGGCCGGGGCATCGTCATGCGGGTTCCGCTGGAGGGTGGTGGCCGGCTCGTCGTCGAGATGACTCCTGACGAGGCCAACGCGCTCGGTGACGCGCTGAAGGCCGCCGCGGGCTAAGTGATCACGAAGGTCCGGGCGCGCCGCGTGCCCGGACCTTCGTCCGTGCTGGGTCACCGGTGATGCCGGTGACCCAGCACGTTACCCGGGCCCCGAGCGCGGTGAAGCCGCGTCGACGGCCTGCTCGTTCCACGATCCCCTGGAGGTACGGTCGGCGTGCTGACCATTCGTCTCATCGCCGATCCCACCGGGTTCGACGCCCTCGCCCTGCCCGTCCGCCCCGTCGAAGCGACCGCGCCCGACCGGGGCCGGAGCACCGGGGAGACCGACCGCGACGAGGGTCCCCTCGCCGAACTGCCGCCGACCGCGCTGGCCCTGCCGGAGGACCTGCTCGCCGAGGCGACCGCGCTCCTGCCGCTGGTCGAACAGACCGGTTCGGCGGGCACCACCCATCTTTCGGTCCGGGCGCTGCGTCAGCCCAGCCGGCTGCTGCTGGTCGGCGTCGGAGCCGCCGACGAGGCCGGTTGGCGGGCCGCGGGAGCGGCGATCGCCCGTACCACTCGTGAGACTTCGATCACTATAGCGATGCCTGCCGATGTCACCCCGGAGGCCGTACGCGGGCTGGCCGAGGGACTGTGGCTGGCGTCGTACCGGTTCCGACTGGCCCAGGCGACCGAGCCCGCCGGCCTCACCGAGGTGCTGGTCGCGGTCGCCGATCCGGCCGCCCACGAGCCGGCCCTCGAACTGGCCCGGGTGACCGCCCGGACCACCCGGTTCGCCCGCGACCTGATCAACACGCCGTCCTCGACCAAGTCGCCGCAGTGGCTCGCCGACCAGATCGTCGCCGCCGCGGCCGAGCACCCCGGGCTGACCGTCAGCATCCGGGAACCCGAGCAGCTAGCCGCCGAGGGCTTCGGCGGCATCCTGGCCGTCGGGAACGGCTCGGCCACCGGCCCGCGCCTGGTCGAACTGAGCTGGCACCCGGCCGGCGCGAGCACCCATGTGGTGCTGGTCGGCAAGGGCATCACCTTCGACACCGGCGGCATCTCGATCAAGCCGCGCGAGGCGATGAAGCTGATGCGCAAGGACATGGCCGGCGCCGCCGCCATCGTCGCCGCCACCCTCGGGGCCGCCGAACTGCGACTACCGGTACGGATCACCGCGCTCGCCCCGCTCGCCGAGAACATGGTCAGCGGCTCGGCGTTCCGCCCCGGTGACGTGATCCGCCACTACGGCGGCCTGACCAGCGAGACCACCAACTCCGACGCCGAGGGGCGGCTGGTGCTCGCCGACGCGCTCGCGTACGCGGTCGAGCGACTCGCCCCGGACCTGCTGATCGACATCGCCACGCTCACCGGCGCCAACGCGGTGGCCCTCGGCAAGCGGCACGCCGCCCTCTACAGCGAGAACGACGAGCTGGCCGAGGCCCTGATCGGCGCCGGTCGTACCGCCGGGGAACTCGCCTGGCGGATGCCGCTGACCAACGACTACGTCGAGTACCTCGGCAGCGACATCGCCGACCTGTACAGCGCCCCGGCCAGCGGCGCCGGCTCGGTGACCGCCGCGCTGTACCTGCGCGAGTTCACCGGCCCCCTGCGCGACCGCTGGGTGCACGTCGACATGTCCGCACCCTCCTGGGCCGAGGGCAACGACGGCCCGGTGGTCAAGGGCGCCACCGGGTACGGCGTCCGTACGCTGCTGCGCTGGCTGGGCGACCTGGGATAGCCCTGCGCCGCTCGGGTGGGGTGTGATCCGTTGTTACGCCACGGGGAACGTGTCCCGGATGGTTACGTGTTGGCCTGGGACGGCTTGATGCCGTAGGTACGCCGACACCGTGAGGACGCGACATGGCTTCGCTCAGCTACTCCACGTACGTCGCGCCGCCCAAGCCGGCGGTCTCCGACGACCTGCCACCGGGCGAGACGCAGGAGGTGTGGTCCCCGACCACCTCCACCCTCATCTCGGGCGAGCGCGACGCGATCCTGGTCGACGCCCTGCTGACCACGGCCGAGGCGACCGGTCTGGCCGACTGGGTGGCCGCCAGCGGCAAGAACCTGACCACGATCTTCATCACCCACGGCCACGGCGACCACTTCTTCGGCACGTCGGTGGTGCTGGACCGCTTTCCGGCGGCGAAGGTCGTGGCTGCCGCCCACGTGGTCGAGCGGATGCGCCAGCAGCTCGGCCCGAAGTGGCTCGACGGCATCTGGCGGGTCCAGTTCCCCAACCAGCTGTCCGACCGTCTGGTGGTCGCCGAACCGCTGGCCGACCACACCCTGGACCTGGAGGGCGAGCGGCTGGTCGTGGTCGAACTCGGGCACAGCGACACCGACGACACCACCGCTCTCTACGTACCGTCCCTCGGGCTGGTGGTCGCCGGTGACTCCGTCTACAACGACGTCCACCTCTACCTCGGCGAGGCCGCCAACGGAGGAATCGGGGCGTGGCACGCGGCCCTGGACACCGTCGAGGCGCTGAACCCCACCTCGGTGGTCGCCGGGCACAAGCGCGACGGTGCCGACGACGGGCCGCACGTCATCGAGGAGACCCGCGGCTACCTGCGCGACTTCGAGGCCGGGATGGGACGGACGAACAGCACCCTGGAGCTGTACGACTACATGCTCGCGCTCTACCCCGACCGGGTGAACCGGGGCGTGCTGTGGAACTCGGCGCGGGCAGTGAAGGGCTGAACCCGGATCATCCCCGTTTGATCGCCGCCAGCAGTCCCTCACCCGACGGGAGCAGGGCCGGGATCCAGTCGTCGGACTCGCGTACCGCCTTGACGATCTCGCGTACGGTCACCGTGGTCAGGTCGCGGGCAGCCGGGTCGCCGATCCGTCCGCCGGCCATCGCGCCGTGCAGGACGAGCGCGCCGCCGGGGCGCAGCAACCGCAGGGCGGCCTCGACGCAGGCGCTGTACTCGGTGGCGTCGGCGTCGGCGAAGACCAGGTCGTACACCCCGTCGGCCAGCCGGGGCAGCACGTCCAGGGCCCGACCGGTGATGATCCGGGTACGCCCGGCCGGGAAGCCCGCCTCCTGGAAGATCCGCCGGGCGATGCGCTGGTGCTCTGCCTCCACGTCGATCGTGGTCAGTACGCCGTCGGGCCGCATCCCCCGGAGCAGCCACAACCCGCTCACACCGGTGCCGGTGCCGATCTCGACCACCGAACGTGCGCTGCCGGCGGCGGCCAGTAGTCGCAGGGTCGCGCCGACACCGGGCGTGATGGCCGGCAGGCCGACCTCCCGGGCCAGGCTGCGGGCGGTCTGCAGGACCAGGTCCTCGGCGACGTACGCCTCGGCGAACTGGAGTGCCTGGGCGGTCATCGGGGTGACTGACCGGGCGACCATGGCGATGGCGTACCTCCGGAAACGGTGCGGGGTGGACGGGGGCGTTGCGCTATGAGCCTAAGGGCGTTGGTACGTGATCGACAGTCGTCCCACCTGTTCCCCGTCCACGCCGGACCCAACCGCTGAATGCTCTTCGGCTATCCGTGCAATCCTGGAGGCGGAACCCGTACGCCCCGACCGGAGAGCGGCTCACGCCGTGTGGTCGGCGAACGCTTTCCGGGACGGACTGGGAGGGCACGTGACCGACGGCTGGAACTGGCGCCAGCCCGACGGGACCCCGACGACGGCACCTGTGCCGCCGACGGTGGGCCCGCCGGTGGCTATGCCAGCGGGACCTGGTGGTGTCGGGGGCGGGATGCCCCCCGTACCGGGTGGTGTCGGTGGGCCGCCGCCGCCGTCGGCCTGGTGGTCGGACGCGATGGCCGACCCGTGGCGGGATCCGCGGACCCACACCGCGGTGGTGGTGCAGGCGCCCCCGCTCGCGCCGAGCGCGCTGCCGGAGCTGGTCACCGACCCGGACGCGCCGCGCCAGCGGGGGACCCGCCCGGTCCTCCTGGTCGCGCTGGTCGCCGCCCTGCTGGCCGGCACACTCGGCGGCACGCTGGGTTACGTCTTCGCGTCCCGGGCCGGGGTCGGCGGGGGCGGGACCACGGTGCTGGGCCGCCAGGGCAACGAGGCGCCGGCCGCCGCGCAGCGCAAGCCGGACACGTTGGCGGGGGTGGCCGAGCGGCTGGCCCCGAGCGTCGTGACCGTGCGGGTCAACGGCAGCGGCGGTGCGAGCGTGGGTTCCGGCTTCGTCGCGTCCACCGACGGGTACGTGATCACCAACGACCACGTGGTCGAGGGGAGCAACGGGCGGGCGACGGTGGTCTTCAACGACGGGTCGACCACGGCCGCGACGGTGGTGGGCACCGACCCCGAGTCGGACCTCGCGGTGATCAAGGTGTCCCGGCCGGGTCTGGTGCCGGTCGAGTTCGGTGACTCGGAGTCGATCGCGGTCGGTGACCCGGTGCTGGCCTTCGGCACACCGCTGGCCCTGGCGAACACCGTGACGGCGGGGATCGTCAGCGCCCTGGACCGGACGATCAGCGCCGGTGAGCCGGGCGGGCAGGTGCGGTACTACGCGGCGATCCAGACCGACGCGGCGGTCAACCAGGGCAACTCCGGTGGGCCACTGGTCGACGGCGCGGGCCGGGTGATCGGCGTGAACTCGGTGATCAAGTCGCTGGCGGTGGACGATTCGGCGGCCGGCAACATCGGCCTCGCCTTCGCGATCCCGATCAACCAGGCCAAGCGGGTCGCCCAGGAGATCATCGACACCGGCAAGGCGCGTCGTACGGTGATCGGCGCCCAGGTCAGCGGCGCCGGGGTCGGTGCGGAGGGCGGCGTACGGGTCGCCGGGGTCGATCCGGCCGGGCCGGCTGCCGGTGCCGGTCTGCGTACCGGTGACGTGCTGCTCCGGCTGGACGGCCGGGTCCTGGAAGAACCAACTGATTTGATCGCCTTGGTCCGGAAATACGCGCCCGGATCGGTGGTGACCGTCGAGTACCGTCGCGGCACCGATCGGCAGAAGGCGTCAGTGACACTTGCCGCAGATGCGAAGTAGCCGGTCCACACCCCCTCCCGCATCCGCCCCCGGCGTGCGTAGTCTTGCCCTGGACCGGTACGAGGAGGCGGCGAGGTGTTCGAAAACCTGAACTGGTGGGAGATCGGCGCGCTGCTGCTCCTGGCGCTGCTGATCTTCGGCGACAAGCTGCCGACCGTGATCAACGACGGCCTGCGGATGCTGCGCAACCTGCGCCGGATGGCCACCAACGCGACCGGTGACCTGAGTCGCGAACTGGGCACCGACATCCAGCTCGAAGACCTGCACCCGAAGGCGTTCATCCGCAAGCACCTGCTCAGCGAGGATGACGAGGCCGCGCTGCGCAAGCCGCTGCAGGGGCTCTACGACACGGTGAAGTCCGACCTCAGCGGCGTACACGACGAGCTGAAGGACGTGGCCGCCGCGACCGACCTGCGCAACGGGGGCCGTACGACGAGCGTCGCCGGCAGCGGCTCCGAGGCGACCTCGGGGGCGGTCAACGGCGCCGCACCCGCCCAGGCGGTCACCCCGCAGGCGCGGTCGTACGACGACGACGCCACCTGAGCCACGACGACACCACCCTCAAGATCGCGCACATGTAGAGAAAGAGGGGCTTCGGTCAAGCGGGAAGCCACTCTTTCTCTACAAGAGTGCGGATCTTGAGGGGTGGGTGGGGGTGGTCAGCGACCGGCCGGGCGCAGTCCGAGCGGCTTGCCGATCAGCGACTCGCGGCGTACCGCTAGGCGGTCGGCGACCTTGTTCAGGGCCACCGAGGCGGGTGCGGTCGGGTCGGCGAGCACGATCGGGGTGCCCCGGTCACCGGCCTCGCGTACGCGGGTGTCGAGCGGGATCTGACCCAGCAGCGGGACCTGTGCGCCGACCACCCGGGTGAGCGACTCGGCGACCGCCGTACCGCCGCCGGAGCCGAAGACCTCCATCCGGGAGCCGTCGGGCAGTTCCAGCCAGGACATGTTCTCCACCACACCGACCAGGCGCTGGTGCGTCTGGAGGGCGATCGCCCCGGCCCGCTCGGCCACCTCGGCGGCGGCGGTCTGCGGGGTGGTGACAACCAGGATCTCGGCGTTGGGCAGCAGTTGGGCCAGGGAGATGGCCACGTCGCCGGTGCCCGGCGGAAGGTCGAGCAGGAGCACGTCCAACTCGCCCCAGTAGACGTCGACCAGGAACTGCTGCAACGCCCGGTGCAGCATCGGCCCGCGCCAGACCACGGCCGCGTTGCCGTCGGTGAACATCCCGATCGAGATGACCTTCACGCCGTGGGACTGCGGCGGCATGATCATGTCCTCGACCCGGGTCGGCCGGGCCTCGGTGCCGAGCATCCGGGGCACCGAGTGGCCGTAGATGTCCGCGTCGACCACACCGACGGAGAGCCCGCGGGCGGCCAGGGCGGCGGCCAGGTTGACCGTCACGCTCGACTTGCCCACCCCGCCCTTGCCGCTGGCGACCGCGTACACCCTGGTCCGGGAGCCGGGCTGGGCGAACGGGATGACCGGCTCCTCGGTCGCGCCACTGCCGCCGCGCAGCCGCTGTTGCAGGGACTGCCGCTGCTCCGGCGTCATCACGCCGAAGTCGATCTCCACGCCGGTGATCCCGGGCACTGCGGTCACGGCGGCCGTGATGTCCGTACGCAGCTTGTCCCTGAGCGGGCAGCCGGCGACGGTGAGCAGGAGCTCGACGCGTACCAGGCCGTCCGTTCCGACCTCGGCGGAGCGCACCATGCCGAGCTCCGTGATGGGCCGGCGGATCTCCGGATCGTCGACGGTGGCCAGGGCGGCCATGACCGCTTCCTCGACGGTGCTGACTGGTGCTGACATGACCGCCATGGTACGTCGCATACGGGATCCCGGTGGCGGTCGCGGGTACCCGGTGTGAGCGATCAGATTCGCAGCCGGGCGTCGGAGCCCCCGATCCGCCGGTTGGTCGGATGCTCGATCCGGTCCGCATGATGGACGCGGATGCACCGATTTGAGGCTGGACGCCGTACCCGTCCGGGTGTAACGATCGTTGCGGTTGGCCGCGCGCCTAGCCCCTTGAGGCGCGCGGCTTGCTCTTTGTCCAGGTCAGAGCGGTGCCGGTGGCCCGAGCGGCGCTCACTCGACGTCCAGCTCGTCGACCGGTTCGTCGATGTTCTCCGCCGGCACCGGGCGGCCCGAACTCTGCTGCCGGTCCTTGCGGTACTGCCGCTGCTCCAGCCGCTGCCGGCGCTGCGCCTGCTCGTCCAACTCCTCGGCCAGCCGGCTCAGCTCGGAGCGCAGGAAGTCGCGGGTGGCCACCTCGCCGAGGGCGATCCGGAGCGCGGCGATCTCCCGGGCCAGATACTCCGTGTCCGCCTTCTGCAGTGCCGCCCGTCGCCGGTCCTCCTCGGCCGCGAGCCGGTCCCGGGCCGCCTGCCGGTTCTGTGCCAGCAGGATCAGTGGCGCCGCGTACGACGCCTGCAACGACAACAGCAGGGTCAGGAACGTGAACGTGTACGGGTCGAACCGCAGTTCCCGGGGCGCGAGCGTGTTCCAGAGCAGCCAGATCGCGATCACGATGGTCATGTAGACGATGAAGTTCGCCGTACCCATGCCCCGGGCGATCGCCTCCGACCAGCGGCCGAACGCCTCCGGGTCGAACCGGGGCAGGCGCAACCGGCGCGGCTCGCGTGGCTGGTCGAGTCGTTCCACCCGACGCGGCTCAGTCATCGTCGCCCACCGGCGTACGCCCGTCGCCCCGGCCGCTCGCCGGCCCGTTCGTCTCGCCCGACCTGGCCGTCGTGCTCACCGCCGCGTCCCGGTCGCGCCAGTCGGACGGCAGCGAATGATCGAGTACGTCGTCCACGGTGACCGCGCCCACCAGCCGGCTGGACGGGTCGATCACCGGGAAGGCGACCAGGTCGTACGTTGCCATCCGGCGGGTGACCTCGTTCAGTCCGGTGGTCGGTTGCAGCGGGTCGATGTCGTTGATCAGCAGGTTGCCGAGCAGTTCCGCCGGTGGCTCGCGGAGCAGCCGCTGGAAGTGCACCATGCCGAGGTACCGGCCGGTCGGGGTGGCCATCGGTGGCCGGACGATGAAGACCTGGGCGGCGATGGCGGGGGAGAGCTGCGGGTCACGGATCCGGGCCAGCGCCTCGGCGACGGTGGCGTCCGGCGGCAGGATCACCGGCTCGGAGGTCATCAGGCTGCCGGCCGTACCGGACTGGTACTTCAGCAGTTGACGTACCGGATCGGCCTCGTCCGGTTCCATCATGTCGAGGAGCATGTCCTGCTCCGGCGGGGGCAGCTCGCTGAGCAGGTCGGCGGCGTCGTCCGGGTCCATCTCCTCCAGCACGTCGGCGGCCCGTTCCCGGTCCAGCCCGGCCAGGATCTCCACCTGGTCGTGCTCGGGCAGCTCACCCAGCACGTCGGCCAGGCGCTCGTCGTCCAGGGCGGCGGCGACCTCGTTGCGGCGGGCGTCCGGCAGGTCCTGGAGCGCGTTGGCGAGGTCGGCCGGGCGCATGTTCTCCAGCACCGAGAGCAGGTTGGCCGTGCCCCGGGTCTCCGGCAGCCCAAGCAGGCCGCCCGCCCGTTCCCACTCCAACTGGTGCAGGTGCCCCCGGCGGCTGAGCCGGCTGGTCTGCTCCCGTACGGCGACCCGGGTCAGGGACCATTCGCCCTGGCGGTTGGCCTCCATCGCCACGTCGACGACGGTGCCGGGGCGACCGGTCGGTTCGATGATCACCCGCCGGTCGAGCAGGTCCTCCAGCACCAGCAGCTCGTTCGGGCGTTTCTCGAACCGGCGCAGGTTGAGCGTGCCGCTGGCGAGCAGCACCGACTCGGCGTCGATGGTGGTGATCCAGTTGATCGAGAGGAAGATCCGCCGTCGCATCGCCAGCTCCGCCACCAGCCCCACAACCTGAGGGTTGCGGCTGGAGGTCCGCAGTCGGGCGACCGCGTCCCGGATCCGGCCGACCTGATCTCCGTTGGGGTCGAAGACGGCCAGTCCGGCAAGACGGGCGATGTACACCCGGGTCGGCGTGGTCACGTGGGTCAGCCTATGCGCCTAGGCTTTACCAACATGTCGACCTTGGCGTACGAGATCGTGGACGTCTTCACCGACCGTCCCTTCGCCGGCAACCCGCTCGCGGTCGTCTTCGACGCCCAGGCGCTGGCCACCGAGCAGATGCAGATCATCGCGCGGGAGTTCAACCTCTCCGAGACGGTGTTCGTGCTGCCGTCGACCGCCAGCACCGCGACGTACCGGGCCCGGATCTTCACCCCGGAGCGGGAACTTCCGTTCGCCGGGCATCCGAGCATCGGCGCCGCGGTGACCGCCCGTAGGCGCGGCTGGTTCGGTGCCGCGCAGGTGGTCCAGGAGTGCGGGGCCGGGCTGCTTCCGATCGAGGTGGCCGGCGACCGGGCCACGGTCACCGGCGCCGGACCGACGCTCGGCCCGGAACTGGACGTGGAACCGCTGCTGGCGATGGTCGGGCTGACCTCCATGGACTTCGTCGGGCCGGCTCCCCGGGTGGCCGGCTGCGGGCTGGAGTTCCCGTACCTGTCGGTCCGGGCGGAGGCACTGGGCCGGGTGTTGCTGAACGCCCCGGCGGCGGTACGTGCCGGAGTCGAGCACCTGAGCGTCTTCGCCTGGCACGCCGACGAGCGGACCGCGTACGCCCGGGTCTTCGCCCCGGGTGTCGGGGTGCCGGAGGATCCGGGCACCGGATCGGCCGCCCTCGGCCTGGGTGTGTGGTTGGTCACCAGCGGGCTGCTGCCGGGGGAGGGGATTTCGTCGTACACCGTGCGGCAGGGTGCGGAGATCGAGCGCCCGTGCCTGCTGGAGTGCACGGTGACCGCGGCCGACGGGGTCGCGCTCGGCGCCACGGTCGCCGGCCAGGTGGTCCCGATCGCCGCCGGCCAGATCACCGTCCCGCCCTTCGTCGGCTGACCTGGGCCGCGTGCGGCGGCGTAGGGCGCGGTCGGGCAGTCCTGCCCGACCCAGCCGCACTCCTCGCCCGTCTCGTCCGCCAGGAGCCACAACGCGGCAAGGGCTCACATCAAAGATGCTGTATTCACATCATCTTTGATGTGAGAGGTCGATTCGTTGTATGTCTGGGCGGTCGCCGCGCCCATGCCCGGGCTCAAAATCGCGCACCGATCCGGCCGGTCAGCGGCGGCGGACGCGGTGCAGGCGGAACGGCTTGCGGGTCTGGCGCACGGCAGGGGACTCCCGAGGGGTCGCGGCCTCGGAGCCGTTCGGCAGCGAGGCGCCCTCGGCGAGCGGGGCGCCGGCCGGGGCGAGCCGGTTGAGCGCGCATCCGCTGGCCGCCCAGCGTTCGATCAGCTCGGTTGCCGTACCGGCGGCGTTGAGGCGTTTGGCGGCGACCAGCGGGGCGCTGGCCTCCCACTGCTCGGTGCCGGGCAGCAACCGGGTCACCTCGGCCGGCCAGGTGACGATCCGACCCCCGTGGTCGCCGCGCAGGGTCACCGCGGCTGTGGTGGTGTCGGCAAGTCCGGGGGCGGCCTGCTCGCCCGGACCGCTGACCACGTAGAGGGCGCCTTCCAGTGGCATGCACCACAGCGCCAGGCCGGGACCGCCGTCGACCGACACCCAGGCCATGGCGGCCTTCTTCATCGCCTCTTCGATCAGCGGTGACGGGCCGACCTCCGGCACCGGCGGGCTCTGTACGCCATTCTCGTCAGTCACCCCTGCATCCTCCCGCAGCCGCCGGCCCGCTGTCGCCGAACACCCCCGCTGACCACCCCGCCGGACACCGACGTCTCGCCGCTCGGCGACTACCGCTCACGGGCATGGCGGGGCATAAGCCTTGACAGGGGCGTTTCATGATCGAAACGCTGTGGTGATCTCCATCGGGTGTGCCGTCCACACCCGACCGAAACCCCCCATGGGAGATCCTCATGATCATGTCCAGACGCGCCCTGCCGGTGGCGCTCATCCTCGCGGTCGGACTGGTGGTGCCCGCGACACCGCTGCCGGCGCGGGCCGCCCCGACCGACCCGGGCGGGTTCCGTTCCTCGCTGGAACCCGGCGACCCGCAACCCACCTGGACCAACACCGCCGAGGTCGACCCCTCCGGCCGGAAGAGGATGTCCGGGGTCACCGGCAGCCCGGTGACCGGCATCCCCGGCAACATCACCGACCGGGCGACCGAGGTCACCGGCAGCGGCGAGAACCCGCCGAACGAGATCGCGGCCCGGGTGGTGGACCAGAACGTCAGCACCAAGTGGCTGGTGTTCGCGTCGACCGGGTGGATCCGGGTACGCCTGGACGCCCCCGTCGCGGTTGTCCACTACGCGCTGACCTCGGCAAACGACTCCCCCGAGCGCGACCCGAGGGACTGGGCCCTGCAGGGCTCCGCCGACGGGCAGAACTGGACCACCCTGGACACCCGGACCGGGCAGGAGTTCACCGAGCGGTTCCAGACCAAGGAATACCGGTTCGAGAACTCCACCGCGTACCCGTACTACCGGTTGGACATCACCGCGATCGGTGAGGGGAACATCGTCCAGCTCGCCGAGCTGCAACTCTCCGACGGGGACACCACCCCGCCACCGCCGACCGACATGCGCGCCTTCGTCAGCGGCGGACCGGTCAACGGGCCCACGATGAAACCTAACGTCGGCTGGACCGGCCGCAACGCCCTCCAGTACTCGGGCGGGCAGACCGTCGACGGGCGCGGGTACGCGTACAACAGGGTGTTCGACGTGGACCTGCCGATCACCGCGAACACCGAGCTGTCGTACGCGATCTTCCCCGAGCTGAGCGCGCAGGACCTCGACTACCCCAGCACGTACGTCTCGGTGGACCTCGCCTTCGACGACGGCACCTACCTCAGCGACCTCGGCGCCGTCGACCAGTACGGATTCGGCCTGAGCCCACGGGGGCAGGGCGGGTCCAAGTCGCTCTACGCCGACCAGTGGAACCTGAAGCGGTCCCGGATCGGAGCCGTCGCCGCCGGCAAGCGGGCGGTACGGATCCTGGTGGGCTACGACAGCGGCACCGGCACCGGTGTGTTCAACGGCTGGGTGGACGACATCCGGATCGACCCGAACCCGGCCCGGCCGACCCGCGAGCGACTCTCCGACCACGTCCTCACCACCCGTGGCACCAACTCCACCGGCGGCTTCTCCCGGGGCAACAACATCCCGGCGACCGCCGTACCGCACGGGTTCAACTTCTGGACGCCGATGACCAACGCCGGCTCCATCGACTGGCTCTACGACTACCAGCGCGCCAACAACGCCGACAACCGGCCCACGTTGCAGGCGTTCACGGTCAGCCACGAGCCGAGCCCGTGGATGGGTGACCGGCAGACCTTCCAGGTGATGCCGTCCGCGGCGACCGGTACGCCGAACGCCGACCGGACCGCCCGTGCCCTGCCGTTCGGGCACGAGAACGAGATCGCCCGTGCCCACTACTACGGGGTGACCTTCGACAGCGGGTTGGTCACCGAGATCGCCCCGACGGACCACGCGGCCATGTTCCGGTTCACCTTCCCCGGTGACCGGGGCAACCTGATCTTCGACAACGTGAACAACAACGGCGGGCTCACCCTCGACCCGTCCGGCGAGATCAGCGGCTACTCCGACGTACGCAGCGGGCTCTCCAACGGCGCCACCCGGATGTTCGTCTACGGCACCGTGGACCGGCCGGTGGCGGCCAGCGGGCGGCTCACCGGCGGGGGAGGCGCCAACGTCACCGGGTATCTGGCCTTCGACACCAGCGACTCCAAGCAGGTGCACCTGCGCATCGCCACCTCGCTGATCTCCGTCGAGCAGGCCCGGCGGAACCTGACCAACGAGATCGCGGCCGGCGACACCTTCGACGGGGTACGCGAGCGGGCCCAGCGGCTCTGGGACGACAAGCTCCGGGTGATCGAGGTCGAGGGCGCCAGCGACGACCAGCTCACCACCCTCTACTCCAACCTCTACCGGCTGTTCCTCTACCCGAACTCGGCCCACGAGAACGTCGGCACCAACGCCGCGCCGCACTGGAAGCACGCGGTGCAGTCCTCCACCTCCTCGGTGAACCCGCCCGGCACCACGCCGACGCAGACCGGCGCCGAGGTGGTCGACGGGAAGGTGTACGTCAACAACGGGTTCTGGGACACGTACCGGACCACCTGGTCGGCGTACACGCTGTTCAGTCCGGGAATGGCCGGTGAGCTGGTCGACGGGTTCGTGCAGCAGTACAAGGACGGCGGGTGGGTGTCGCGCTGGTCGGCGCCGGGTTACGCGAACCTGATGACCGGCACCAGTTCCGACGTCGCGTTCGCCGACGCGTACGTCAAGGGGGTGCGCGGTTTCGACGTGAAGGCCGCGTACGAGGCGGCGGTGAAGAACGCCACCGTGGCACCGCCGGGCACCAACCCCAACAACACCAGCGTGGGGCGCAAGGGCCTGCAAACCTCGATCTTCAGTGGTTACACCTCGTCGGCGGTATCCGAGGGCGTCTCCTGGGCGCTGGAGGGCTACATCAACGACTTCGGCATCGCCAACATGGCCGACGCGCTCGCGCGGGACCCGGCGACACCCGAGGCCGACCGGGCCGGTTACCGCTCCGACGCGGTCTACTTCCGCAACCGGGCGCAGAACTACGTGCACATGTTCGACCCGGCGGTGGAGTTCTTCCAGGGCCGGGACGCGGCCGGGAACTGGAAGTCGGGTCCGGACGAGTTCGACCCGAGGGTCTGGGGACACGAGCACGACTACACCGAGACCAACGCCTGGAACTTCGCCTTCCACGTACCGCAGGACGGTCAGGGTCTGGCCAACCTGTACGGCGGGCGGGACAACCTCGCCGACAAGCTGGACGAGTTCTTCGCCACCCCGGAGACCGCGCGCTTCCCCGGCTCGTACGGCGGCACCATCCACGAGATGGTCGAGGCGCGGGACGTACGGATGGGCATGTGGGGTTTCAGCAACCAGGTGTCGCACCACATCCCGTGGATGTACAACTACGCCGGCCAGCCGTCGAAGACCCAGGCCAAGGTGCGTGAGGTGCTGTCCCGGATGTACCTGGGCAGCGAGATCGGGCAGGGGTACGCCGGGGACGAGGACAACGGCGAGACGTCCGCCTGGTACCTGTTCGGCGCGCTCGGCCTCTACCCGCTCCAGGTGGGCAGCGCCGACTACGCGATCGGCTCACCGCTGTTCCGCAAGGCGACCGTGCACCTGGAGAACGGCCGGGACATCGTGGTCAACGCCCCCGACAACAGCGCCACCAACGTGTACGTGCGCGGCCTGAAGGTCGACGGCGTGCCGTACGGCAGGACCTCGATCCCGCACAGCGTGCTGGCCGACGGCGCGGTGCTGGACTTCCAGCTCGGTTCCGCACCGACGAACTGGGGCACCGGGGCAGCGAACCTGCCGACCTCGTTGACCCCGCCCGGCGCACCCGCCCGCCCGCTCACCGACATCCCCGTCGAGGGCGGACCGGTGGCGCTGCGGGACAACACCTCCGCCACCCAGGCCACCCTCGACGGCCCGGTCACCTGGGCGGTCACCGGTACGCCGGAACGGGTCACCCAGTACACGCTCACCTCGGCGGCGAACCCGGCCGATCCGCAGGGCTGGCAGCTGGAGGGCTCGTACGACGGGCAGGCCTGGACGGTCGTCGACTCCCGTACCGGGCAGGTCTTCCCCTGGCGGGCGCAGACCAGGGCGTTCACCATCGAGCGCCCCGGTCGGTACGCGCACTACCGGCTGACCCCGGCCGGCTCCGGACCGGTGGCACTGGCCGAGGTGGAACTGCTGGCGAACCCGTCGCCGGCCTGCACCTCGACGGTGACCGGCACCCGCAACGGTCCGCTGACCGTCTCCTCCGGCGTGACCTGCCTGAACGGGGCGACCATCAAGGGCCCGGTGACCGTACGCACCGGCGCCGCGCTGTACGTCGACGGCGGGACCGTCGCCGGTCCGGTCTCCGCCACCGGGGCGTCCGCGGTGGTACTGCGGGGTGTCACGATCGGCGGCCCGGTCGCGGTGGCCGGTACCTCCGGCGAACTGGCCATCGAGCGCGCCACCATCGGCGGTCCGGTGACCCTCACCGGAAACGCCGTCTCGCTGGTCGGTGCCACGGAGATCGGCGGGCCGCTCGCCTGCTCCGGCAACACACCGGCTCCGGTCTGTGACGGCCGGAGTTCACCGGCACGGGTGACCTGACGAGCGGGTCAACGGCAGTGGTGGGGCGTCCGGCGATCCGCCGGGCGCCCCACCGCGTACCCGATGTCGGTGGTCGCTCTCAGCGGGTGCGCAGCGCCGGGCGCCGGCGGCCCCGAGCGTCGCGGCGCGGCCGGATGGTCGCCCGGGTGCCGCCGGACAACGCCGGTTCGACCAGGTCGAGCACCTCGCGCAGCGAGGTCAGGGCCGGTCCGGTGAAGCCGGTGTCCGGGTCGAAGACCAGGTGGTCGCCGAGGTCGGGGGCGTCGAGCCGGACCGCGTCCAGCCCCGCACCGGTGGCACCGGTGAGTTCCCGGCTGCCGCCGTCGCCGACGTAGAGACAGTCCGAGGGGGCCACCCGGAGCCGGTCGCAGGCGACCAGGTAGATCGCCGGGGCGGGCTTGCAGTAGCCGACCTGGACCGAGAAGACCTGGGTGTTCAGCAGTTCCGCGACCGGGAGCTGCGGCAGGAAGACCGGAAGTTCGTGGGTGCAGTCGCTGATCAGGGCGGTGGCCACCCCGAGCCGGCGCAGGGCACGCAGCGTCGGGACCGCCTCGGGACGCAGCCGGGTGTCGGCCCGGACCGCGCCCAGCCGGGCGGCGACCGCCGCTCGTACCTGCGCGTCCGAGGGGTGCACGCCGATCCGGTCGCAGACCCAGCGCAGGGTCGCCTCGGCGTCGCCGAGCGCGCCGCTGGCCCGCAGGTAGAACGACCGGTCGAGGACTTCGAGCAGCGCCTCGGTGGTGCAACCGAGGCGGTCGGCGACGAGGGCGTGCCGCCGGCCGCGGTTCGCCGGCCGGGTCAGGGTGTTGAAGAAGTCGAAAAGCACCGCCCGGTATGCGGGCATGGTGAACCAGCTTCCGGCGCGAGGAGAGGCGAATCGGACCGGGTCGATGGTAACGAAATGTTGATCGTCTCGTGGCCCGGCGTGAGCGAAAGGTGGAACTTTCAGTGGCCAACGCGGGCGTGTGAGGATCTTCCCGTGCCATCTCCGCAAGTCACGCCCACCGGACGTCCACCGGTCGATCCGCTGAGCACCGGTGCGGTGATCCTCGCGGTCGCCGCCGTCTCCTCCTCGGGGCCGCTGATCGCGTACGCCGCCGCGCCCGCGCTGGCGATCGCGTTCTGGCGGAACACCATCTCGGTCGGCCTGCTCAGCCCGGTCACCCTGCTCCGGCGCCGGGCCGAACTCCGTACCCTGATCCGGGGCGCCGGGCGGCGCGAGGGCTGGTTCTGCGTCCTGTCCGGGGTGGCGCTCGCCGCCCACTTCGCCACCTGGATGCCGAGCGCCCAGTTGACCTCGGTGGCCGCGGCCACCGCTCTGGGTGCCACCCAACCGGTCTGGCAGGGCCTGATCGCGCTCGGGCAGGGCCGGCGGCTGGCCACCGTCGCCTGGGTCGGGATCGGGGTGGCGGTGGTCGGTGCCGTACTCGCCACCGGGGCCGACTTCGGGCACTCCCACCGGGCGGTCATGGGTGACCTGCTCGCGGTGCTCGGGGGGATGGCGGCGGCGATCTACACCGCGTTCGGCGAACGGGCCCGCGCGACGATCAGCACCACCACGTACACCACGATCTGTTACGGGGTCTGCGCCGTCCTGCTGCTCGTCGTCTGCCTGGTCGGCGGCGTACGGCTGACCGGCTTCCCGGGCACGACCTGGCTGGCCATCCTGGGGCTGGTGGCCGGGGCCCAACTGCTCGGGCACTCGATGTTCAACTACGCCCTGCATCACTTCTCGGCCACCACGATCAGTGTCCTGATCCTGCTCGAAGCGCCCGGCGCGGCACTGATCGCCTGGGTGTGGCTGGGGCAGTTGCCCCGGCTGGCCGCCCTGCCCGGTCTGGCGCTGCTCCTGGTCGGGGTCGCCATCGTGGTGCTCGGCAATGCCCGCGCCAACCGGCGTACCGCCCCCATCCCGGCCCCACCGGAAGCCGCGCCGCTGCCGGACTGACCGGCCCACCCATTCGAGGCCATTTTTGGGGGAGTGTGGGTATTCGCGTGCCGATGGCCGTTCTTTCGGTGAAAGTGCGGGGCAGGGGAAGTGGGCGCGCAGAGGGGGTGGACGCGGGTGGGACGGCGCGGGAAGCGGGACGCGGACTCGGCACCGGCGGAGAAGCCCACGGTCACCTTCACCCCGTTGGCCGAGTTCCCGCCGCTGCGCGAGGACGAACTGGCGGTGCTCCGCCAGGTCGGCCAGCGGTGGGCGGAGGCGCTGCACGACCGGCCGGCGGACTGGGACGAACTGCCCCTGGACCCCACGCTGGAGCGTTACCGGCACCCGCCCACCCCGAGCCGCTTCGGCCGGCTGGCCCGGATCGACATGTTCAAGGCCGACGAGCCACGGCAACTGCTCGCCACCGAGGCCACGATCCTGCCCCGGGGACGGCTGGCGCAGGCCCTGGCCCGGTTCCGCCGGAGCGTGCTGGGTCCACCGCTGGCCAGCACGGCGGTGCTCCAGGAGCGGATGCGCAAGCTGATCGCCCTGCCGGTGCTCTCCTCCGACCTGCTCTCCTCGGTGGCGTACGGGCCCGAGGCAATGCTCGCCATCCTGGTGCTGGCCGGCGGCGGCGCGCTCGGACTCTCCCTGCCGCTGACCGGCGTGCTGGTGCTCCTCATGATCATCGTCGGGGCCTCGTACCGACAGACCGTGTACGCCTATCCGCACGGCGCCGGGTCGTACCTCGTGGCCAGCGACAGCCTCGGTCCCCGGTTCGGCCTGGTCGCCGCCGCCGGCCTGATCCTCGACTACGTGCTCACCGTGTCGGTGTCGGTGGCGGCCGGGATCGGCGCCATCACCTCGGCGTTGCCCGGACTCGCGCCGCTGACGGTGCCGCTCGGGCTGCTGGCGATCGCCGCGCTGCTCGCCGGCAACCTGCGCGGCGTACGGGTCGCCGGCAACCTGTTCGCCGCGCCGACGTACCTCTTCATCGTCGTCATGCTGGTGCTGTTGCTGGTCGGGTTCGCGCAGGCGGCCGGGCGGGGATTCACCGCCCTCCCACCACCGCCGATCACCGCCGTGGAAGGGCTCAGCGTGCTGGTCGTCCTGCGCGCGTTCGCGTCCGGAGCCACCTCGATGACCGGGATCGAGGCGGTGTCGGACGCGGTGCCGGTGTTCCGGCCGGTCGAGTGGCGCAACGCCCGTACGACGTTGACCTGGATGGTCGGCATCCTGGTCGTACTCTTCGCCGGGCTGACCCTGCTGATCCATCTCAGCGGGGTGGTGCCGCACGACGGCCAGACCCTGCTGTCCCAGGTGGCGCGCCAGACCTTTCGCACCGGTCCCTGGTACGGCCTCATCCAGGCGTCCACCGCCATGATCCTTCTGTTGGCCGCGAACACGGCGTTCAACGACTTTCCCCGACTGCTCTTCTTCATGGCCCGGGACGACTACGCGCCCCGGCGGTTCCTGCACATGGGCGACCGGCTCGCCTTCGGCAACGGCATCGTCGCGCTGTCGGTGGCGGCGGCGCTGATCTTCCTCACCTTCGGGGGACGCACCCAGGCGCTGATCCCGCTCTACGCGGTCGGTGTGTTCCTCGCCTTCACGCTCTCGCAGACCGGAATGGTGGCGCACTGGCGGGCCCACCGGGGCCGGAACTGGAAGCGGCGGGCGGCGCTCAACGGGCTCGGTGCGGTGCTGTGCGCGATCGTGCTGGTCACCGCCGCGGCCACCAAGTTCGGTGAGGGAGCCTGGGTGACGGTGCTGGCCATCCCGCTGGTGGTCCTGCTGGCGACGCGGATCCGGCGGCACTACGACCGGACGCACCGGGCGCTGGCGCTGCGCCCGCCGTCGGTGCCGGCGCGGGAGGCCGGGGCGCCGGCGGAGGCCGGTGGGCCCCGGGACCGGGCGGTCGGCGCGGACGACCAGGAGAGCGAGGAGAGCCCGCAGGACGTACGGCACCTGGTGGTGGTGCCGGTGGCCCGGCTCAACCTCGCCGCCCTGCGGGCACTCGCGTACGCGGCCTCGCTGGGGCCGCCGGTCTTCGCCGTACATCTCAGTCCGGAGCAGGAGGAGGCGGACCGGTTCCGCGAGGAGTGGCAGACCTGGGGGGACCATCTCCGGCTGGAGACGATCATTTCGCCGTACCGGGCGATCACCGCGCCGCTGGTGCAGTATCTCGACTCGCTGCACACGCTGCGGCCCGACGTGGTGCTGACCGTGGTGGTCCCGGAGCTGATGGTGAAGCGCCCCTGGCACCGGATCCTGCACACCCCGATCGACCAGCGGTTGCGCCGTGCCCTGCGCAGCCTGCCCGGGGTGGTGATCACCAGCGTGCCGGTGCACCTGCCCGAGTGAGTCACGACGGCCGGTTCCGCCCACCGCTTTTCCCGCCCCCACCGACCGGACGAGGTTAGGTTGGGCTGGCGGCGTACGGCCGGTCGTCGCCGGTCGCGTCGAGGACGGAAGGGGCTGGTCCGATGCCGGGCGACCGGGAGTTGCTGGAGGAGTACGTCCGCGCGGGGCAGCTCATGCAGTTGGCGACCGTACGGGCGGACGGTTCACCGATGGTGGGCAACCTCTGGTACGACCCGCACTTCGCACCCGACCTGCTGCGGTTCGTCGCCCGACACGACCGGTGGCACGGGGCGGACGGGCACCGGGCGGGCGGGCACGGGCCGGACGGGCAGGGTGACGGTCGGGTCGGCGGCAGCATCGTCGCCGTACCGCCGGACGTCCGGAACGGGACCGTACGCGGGGTGGCCTTCACCGGCGTGGTGCGGACGCTGCCCCCGGTCGGGGTGGAGGCGGCGGCCCGGTCGTTCCTGGACCGCTGGCCGGGCGCCGAGGTGGCGATCGACCCGGGTCGGCTGGCCCGGCACGAGACGCCGAGCCGGCTCTACGAGATCGCGGTGATCGAATGGGTCCTGTTCGACGAGCGCCGGTTCCCGGACGAGTCCCGGCACGTGCTCGCCGCGGCCCGGACGGCCTGATCGGCCTGTCCCACGCCCGGTGGCCGGGTCAGACCGATCAGAGGCCGGCTACGGGACCACCGGGAGGCCGGTGTCGAACCAGACGTTTGTCGGCCGATCCCAGAGGATGCCGGTCTGGTCGGGGCGGGCGATGACGCCGTAGCGGTAGTTCCGGCCGAACTTGTTGTTCCTGAAGATGATGTTCGAGGAGACCAGGTCGTCCCGGACACCGATGGAGTAGTTGCCGCCGTTGCAGTAGTTGTCCTCGAAGGTGAGGTTGCGGACCGCGTCCGCGGTGGTCGACCCGATCATGATGCAGGCGTTGTGCGGGTCGTTGGTGCTTGGTGTGTACGGCTCCAGCCGGTTGTGCCGGACGATGATGTTGCTGCCGCCGGTGGTCTGCAACGCGTCGTTATGTGACCCGGGGATGCGGGCGAGGTCGTGGATCCACGAGTCCACGATGGTGCTCTTCGTGCTCAACCGGGGTCCGTCGATCATGTTCCAGACGTTCGCCCGGCGCAGGGTGTAGTTGCCGCAGCAGACCGAGGCGGAGTTCCGCCCCGCGCCGTTGATCTCGACATCCTCGACGACCAGGTTGATCGCGGTGTCGTAGAGCCGGATGGAATAGGTCGGACTGTTACAGGTGATCCGGGACTTGCGGATGATGATGTTGCTCGCCCGGACCGTCACGCACCCGACGATGTTGAGGTTGGTGAGCACCTGACCCGCCGTACGGAGGTCGAGGGATCCCGAGTTCGTCAGCACCGTACCGGCCGGTACGCCGGTGTTGGTCGGGCCCGGCCAGTAGGTGATCGGGGTGGGCGGGACGGCGTCCGGCGCCCGCGGCGCGCTCGGCATCGGTGCCACCGGGCCGAACTCGGGCGGGCTGGGCGCGGCTTCGACCCCGCCGGGTACGTCCGGTGAGTACGCCTCGCCGTTCTGTTCCGAGTCGACAATGGTGGCCGCGGCGCCGGCGTCCTGGACGAATGCCCGCCGACAGTCGTGCACCGTCACCCGGACCGCCGAGTAGTCGCCCGGCACGATGCCGTCGGTCTTGCCGTCGGTGCAGTGGATCTCGGTGTCGACGATGGTGGCGCCCGCGACGTCGGAGCGGATCCGGATGGCTGCCGCGCCGCCGGCCCGGACCGTCACCCGTTGGAGCCGGATGTTGTCCGCCGCGATCTCGATTGGACGGTCGAAGGTCTGACCGGAGACAACGGCATTCGGGGTGTCGAGTACCAGAGGCTCCGTTTCGGGGCCGGAGAGGATCGCGATTCCGGTCCCGGCGATAGCGACGAGTCCGACGGCGCTGGTGGCGACGATGGCGCGAGTACGTCCGGTACGACGACTCGGAGCCGGAGCATCCGGTGTTCTGGGTTCACCTGTTGGGTGCAGATCGGTGTTGTTCATGCTTCGCCCTTGGGAATGGGCGGCGCACGGCGTGGCTGCGCTGCCCGTCCTGCCTAGGAGCCCACCTCGGTCGCCGGCTTCAGTGCCGCGTACGACCGCTCAGGTCGGTCCACAAGGTCGCTGATCGAGGGCCCTGCCGCCCCGGAAGCTATTAGATGCTTCTACGCGAAGGCTACTCTTCGTATTGTGTCGCTCACGAAATACGATCTGACGGATTTTCGACAGAAAACGGTATTCATCATTGTCAGTGCTGATAAAACACTCGTAAGTGTCGATGAGTCTACGACCTTCGCGACTACGGAACGTCACTCAGTGCAGTTCGACCGCCCGCTCGCTCGCCTGCCAGAGCCGGGCTGCCAGCTCCGGATCGGCGGCGTGCGGCCGAGGTCGACGCAGCTCACGATCGGCGTAGTAGCCGCCGTTTTTCAGCGCCCCGGCGGCCAGGTGGGTGAGCCACACCAGGGTCTCCGCCCCCTTGGCCGGCGTACGTAGGAACCAGGCCAGTTTCATGCCCAGGGCGACCAGGCGGTTCTCGTTGGCGAACCGGGTACGTACCCCTCCCGGGTGGTACGACACCGCCACCAGTTCCGGCCAGCGCCGGGCCGCCTCGGCGGTGAACAGGATGTTCGCCTGCTTGCTGCTGCCGTACGCCCGCAGCGGCTGGTAGTCGCGCAGGGCGGCGGAGAGATCGTCCGGATCCAGCGAGCCCCACCGGTGCGCACCTGAGGCGGTTGTCACGATCCGGTCGACCCGGTCCCGCAACAGGGCGCTGAGCAGGAACGGAGCCAGATGGTTGGTCTGCATGGTCAGCTCGAAGCCGTCCACCGTGGTCACCGGGCGGGTGCTGACCATCCCGGCGTTGTTGGCCAGCACGTCGATCCGGTCATACGCGGTACGCAGCTCGGCGGCGAGCCGCCGGACGTCGTCGAGCACCGCGAAGTCGACCCGGAACTCGGCCGGCCGGATCCCGCTCGCGTCCCGTACCTGGTCGACGGCGGCGGTCAGGCGGGCCGGATCGCGCCCGACCAGGACGACCTCGTCGCCGCGACGGGCCAGTTCGGTCGCGGCGGCCAGGCCGATTCCCGAGGTCGCACCGGTGATCACCACCCGGAGCGCGGAGCGCCGGTCGACATCCGGTGACGCGGGCAGTGTCGCGCCGGTGACATCCTCGACAGGTCGCTCCTCGCCGGTCATGGCGCGACGTTACCGTGGGGTCACGAATACCGAAAGAATCATCAGGCCCGGTCCGCGCCACCGACCGGGTTGTGGAAGGAGCGCCCGATGGCCGTCGCTGGCCGCCCCCGCCGGTCCTGTCTCGCGGTGCCCGGATCGAGCGTGAAAATGCTCGGCAAGGCCCAGGGACTCCCGGCCGACCAGGTGTTCCTGGATCTCGAGGACGCGGTCGCACCACTGGCCAAGCCGGAGGCACGACGCAACGTCGTCGCGGCGCTCAACGAGGGTGACTGGGCCGGCAAGATCCGCGCCGTACGCGTCAACGACCTCACCACCCCGTGGACGTACCGGGACGTGGTCGACGTGGTGGAGGGCGCGGGCGCCAACCTGGACTGCGTGATGCTGCCGAAGGTGCAGAACGCCGGCCACATCGAGTGGCTCGACCTCACCCTCGGCCAGATCGAGCGGACCCTCGGGCTCCCGGTCGGCGGAATCGGCATCGAGGCCCAGATCGAGAACGCGGCCGGTCTGGTCAACGTCGACAGCATCGCCGCCGCGTCGCCCCGGGTCGAAACGATCATCTTCGGACCGGCCGACTTCATGGCCTCGATCAACATGCGGTCGATGGTGGTCGGTGCGCTGATCCCGGAGTATCCCGGTGATCCGTACCACTACATCCTGATGCGACTGCTGATGGCCGCCCGGACCTACGACAAGCAGGCGATCGACGGCCCGTACCTGCAGATCCGCGACGTGGACGGGTTCCGTGAGGCGGCCCGCCGCTCGGCCGCGCTCGGCTTCGACGGCAAGTGGGTGCTGCACCCGGGCCAGATCGAGGCGGCGAACGAGGTCTACGCACCATCGCAGCAGGACTACGACCACGCGGAGCTGATCCTCGACGCGTACGAGCACTACACCTCGGCGGCCGGCGGTCGGCTCGGGGCGGTGATGCTCGGCGACGAGATGATCGACGAGGCGTCCCGCAAGATGGCGCTGGTCGTGGCGGCGAAGGGTCGGGCCGCCGGGCTGGCGCGTACGTCGAGGTTCGTCGCGCCGGAGTGAGCCGTCGGCGCCGGTCGGCCCCCGGCGGACGGGGACCGACCGCAGGCCGGGGAACTCAGTAACTGCTGGTGAACTCGTCCGGGTTCTGGGTCACGTAGACCGCGAAGATGATGATGAGCGCGGTGGCGATCACCGCGATCGCGGTCGTGATCCAGCCGATGATGATGCCGGCCGTCGCCATCCCGCCGCCGCTCTCGCCGCGCTCACGGATCTGCCGCTTGGCGACGTGGCCCAGGATCGCGCCGACGATGCCGAGGTAACCGCCGAGGCCGTACCCGCAGAGCCCGAGCACGCCGACGATGGAGACCACCAGCGAGGCGACCGCCATACCGTTCTGCGGCGGCGCGGCCGGGAATCCGTACCCCGGCGGGTACGCCTGGGCGGGGTAGCCGGTCGCAGCCGGGTAGCCGGGCGGCGTCTGGTACGCGGCCGGATCCGCGTACTGGTACGCCGGGTCGGGGGTGCCGGACGCCTGGTACGCCGCCGTCGGGTCCGGACCCGGCGGGTACGGGTACGCCGGCCCGGCGGGCGGACCGGCCGGGTACTGGAAAGCCGTCGGATCCTGGTACGGGGACGGGCTCGCCGGGTTCTGGTAGGCGCTCGGGTCCGGGGTACTGGCCGGGGGCTGGTAGGCCGGGCTCTGCGGGCTGTCCGGTGGCTGGCTCGGCCCGGATGGGGCGTTCCAGTTGCCGGGTTGCTGGGGGTCGCTCATCGGGTCTCTCCGTCTACGCAGGGATGCGCAGCCAGGGTAGTGGGAGATCGCCAGTGATATCCGCCCGCCGTCGTCGGGGGTGCCGCGTTGCCCGGATTGACGGGACCGGGCAGGATCGCGGCATGGCATTCGACGCGCGCGCCGGTGAACGTGCCGGCAGCCGACCCCGGCGGGACGCTTCGCGTTCCGCGCTGGCTCGCCGTAACCGGACCGTACCGCCGGGCGGCGTTCCGGTGGACGACTCCGACGAACCCGCGGCCCTGCCCGACACCGAGCCGATCACGCTCCGTCTCGACGGGCGGGTGGCGCTGGTCACCGGCGCGGGCAGTCCGGACGGCATCGGGTACGCCACCGCCCGCCGGTTGCGCGACCTGGGCGCGCGGGTGGCGATCGTGTCGACCACCCGGCGCATCCACGACCGGGCCACCGAACTCGGCGCGACCGGCTTCGTCGCGGACCTCACCGACGAATCCGAGGTGGGCGCGCTGGCCGACGCCATCGCCGAGCAGCTCGGCGAGGTGGAGGTGCTGGTCAACAACGCCGGTCTGGCCAGCCGGGCGAGCCCGGAGGTGCTGCGCCCGGTCGCGCAGCTCACCTACGACGAGTGGCACGGTGAGATCGAGCGGAACCTGACCACCGCGTTCCTGTGCAGCCGGGCGTTCATCGGCGGCATGGCCGAACGGGGCTGGGGCCGGATCGTGAACCTGGCCGCCACCGCCGGGCCGGTGAACGCGCTGCCGACCGAGGCCGCCTACGCCGCGGCCAAGGCCGGCGTGGTCGGCCTGACCCGGGCGCTGGCGATGGAGATGGTCGCCGACGGGGTCACGGTCAACGCGGTGGCGCCGGGCACGATCTACACCGCCGCCTCCACCATGGCCGAGCTCAAGCAGGGCCTGGGTACGCCGGTCGGCCGCCCCGGCACCCCGGACGAGGTGGCGGCGGCGATCACGTTCCTCTGCTCCCCGGCGGCCTCGTACATCACCGGTCAGATGCTGGTCGTGGACGGCGGCAACAGCGTCCGGGAGGCGCAGTTCCGGTAGCGGTCAGCCGGCGGTGCCGACCCCGTCGTCGCCGCCCCAGATCGCCAGTGCCAGCCACCCGCAGCAGAAGAGCAGCCAGAACGCGGTGAGAACGTAGCTGAGTATCAGGCCGGCGAGGGCGAGGCTGCCGCCCTGTTCCCCGGTCCGCCTGATCTGCCTGCGGGCGACGTGTCCGAGCACGATCCCGGCCGGCGGGAAGATGATGGCGAACACCAGCGACAGGATCGCCGGTACGTTCGTGCCGGTCGGCGGCCCGTAACCGGGCGGGTAGCCCCCCGGCCCGTACAGGCCGGGTTGCCCGTACTGCCCCGGCTGGCCGGGTTGGCCGTACTGGCCGTACTGCTCGGGAGGGCCGTACTGGCCGGGTTGGCCGTACTGGCCGTACTGGCCGTACTGCTCGGGAGGGCCGTACTGGCCGGGCTGCTGGCCGTACGGGTCGGGGTCGCCGGGCGGGGGGCCGTACGGCTGGTGGGGATCGGGGTTCTCGCCCGGTGGTGGGTAGCTCATACCAATCGCCCTCCTCGCCCCGGACGCTACTTGACCAGCGAGTCCGTGCGCGGCGGTTGGGGCGACTGGGCGCCCGGACCGCGTCCGTCGCCCGCCCGGTCAGCCGGTCGGTGACACTCCGCGGATGCCGGCGACGGCCAGATCGAGTCCGAGCCGGTAGTAGTCGTCGCTGCTGTCGTCGCAGATGAGCACGTCGGCGGCGGCCACAACGTACGGGTACCGGCGCGGCGGCAGGGCGGCGAGGGCGGTGCGCTTGGCGTGGATGGCGTCGTCGCGGGCCTCCGGGGCGCCGTGCTCCTCGGCACCCGGTTCGGTGCTGACCAGGGTGACCAGCGAGCAGAGCACCTGCCGGCCGATCCGCGCGGACTGGTCGAGGTCGAGCCCGGTCAGTTGCAGCAGCGCGAGGGTCCGTTCGGCCAGCGCCAGACCGGGCGCCGAGGTCAGGATCCGGGTGAGGGTGAGTTCGGCGACGTTCGGGTGGGGGCGCAGCGCGGCCACGAACGCGGCGAGTACGTCGCGGAGCTGCTCGTCCCACGGCCGGTCGTCGGGTTCGGGCAGCTCGACACCGGCGAGCAACCGCTCGGCGAGCGCGGCGAACAGTTCGTCCTTGTCCCGGAAGTGCCGGTAGAGGGCCATCGGCGTGACGTCGTGCTGCTGGGCCAGGCGCCGGATGGTGACCGCGCTCAGCCCGTCGGCGTCGGCGATGGCCAACGCACTGGTCACGAGCTTGTCGGGGTCGAGCCCCCGGTGCACCGCTGGGTCTCTCCGGGTGGCTACCACGCGACCAAGTCTACGTCGTACGCGTACGACGTAGACGGCGGTCGACGGCGGGGGCGGTCAGGACAGCGGGGCCCTTCAGGGCAGGAGGCTCAGGTTCCCGTGCGCCCGCTCGATCACCAGACATCGGTCCTCGACGTAGTCGATGCCGGCCTCCTCGGCCAGCCGGCGCGACTCGGCCGAGACGATCCCGAGTTGCAACCAGACCGCCGGGGCGCCGATCGCGATCGCCGACCGGACCACCTCCACGGTGTCCCGGGCCGGCCGGAACACGTCGACCAGGTCGACCGGGTGCGGGATGTTGCCCAGTGACCGGTAGACCTTCTCCCCGAACAGCTCGTCCGCGTACGGATTGACCGGGATGATCCGCCAGCCGTACCGCTGCATCTGGAGCGGTACGCGGTGAGCCGCCTTGTTGGGGTCGCGGGCGGCACCGACCACCGCGATGACCTTCGCGTCGGCCAGGATCCGTTGGGCATCTCGCACCAGGCGACTGTAGCTCCGCCCGGTGTCCGTCGACCGGTCCCGACGGCCCTTCCCGCAGGCCGGGGCCGAAGATCACAGCAGGGTGAGCTGCTCGGTGACGGGTGGTTCCGACGCCGGCACCTGGCGGGTCTCGCCGGGTTCGGAGCGGAGCAGGCCGTACCGCCGGGCGGCCATCCTGACCCGGGCCACGATCTCCCGCTGGTAGCTCTGCGGGAGGTAGGAGCCGTTGCCGAACAGTTCCCGGTAGCGGGGCACCAGGGCGGGGTGTTCGCGGGCCAGCCAGGCCGCGTACCACTCGCGTGCGCCGGGTCGCAGGTGCAGCGGGAGCGGGGTGACGCTGACCGCGCCGGCGGCGGCGATGGCGGCGACGGTCGCCTCGATCGAGTCGTCGGTGTCGGTGAGGCCGGGCAGGATCGGGGCCATCAGTACGCCGACCGGGAACCCGGCGTCGGTCAGTTGCCGGACCGCGTCGAGCCGGCGCTGCGGGCTCGGGGTGCCGGCCTCGACCGTGCGCCACAGTGCCTCGTCCACGAAACCCACCGAGTACGACACGCCGACCCGGGTCACCGTCGCGGCCTGCCGGAGCAACGGCAGGTCCCGCAGGAGCAGGGTGCCCTTGGTGAGGATCGAGAACGGGTTGGCGAAGTCGCGCAGTGCCGAGATGATCTGCGGCATGAGTTGGTATCGCCCCTCGGCCCGCTGGTAGCAGTCGACGTTGGTGCCCATCGCGATGTGGTCGCCGCGCCACTTCGGCGCACTCAACTCGCGTCGGACCAGCTCACCGGCGTTGACCTTGACGATCACCTTGCTGTCGAAGTCCTGCCCCGCGTCCAGGTCGAGGTACGTGTGGGTGTTCCGGGCGAAGCAGTAGACGCACCGGTGCGAGCAGCCCCGGTAGGGGTTGACCGTCCATTCGAAGGGCACTCGGGAGGCGCCGGGCACCCGGTTGATGATCGACTTCGCGCGTACCTCGTAGAAGGTCATCCCGGCGAAGCCGGGGGTGTCGAAGGTCCGGGCGACCGCGTCGGGCAGCGCCAGCGGCAGGGGTGGTGCCGCCGGTGCCGCCGGTTCGGTCGTCCCGGCCCCGACTGCGGCGAAGGACAGGTTTTCCCAGCGCATGGCCCTGATTCGAACACGCGTTCGAGTGGTCGCGCAAGTCGGCTCGCGCGGGTGTGGCTAGGCGGGCGGCGGCGCGGTGCTCTCCCGGCGGATCAGTTCGGCCGGTACGTGTTCGACCTGGTGGTGGTGGGCCGGGTCGGGTTCCTGGAGGGCGAGGGTCATGGCGCGGGCGCCCATGTCGGCGAGGGGGAGGCGGACGGTGGTGAGGGTGGGGGTGACGTCGCGGGCGATGGGCATGTCGTCGAAGCCGGTGATGCTGATGTCGTGGGGGACTTTGATGCCTCGGGTGCGTAGGAGGGCGAGGGCGCCGATGGCCATGGTGTCGTTGAGGGCGGCGATGGCGGTGAGGTGGGGTTGGGTGTCGAGGAGGTGGGCGGTGGCGGTGGCGCCGCCGGTGCGGTCGAAGTCGGCGTAGGCGATGTTGCGGGTGGGGAGTTTGTGGCCGTGGTCGCGGGCGGCGTGGCGGAGGCCGGTGAGGCGGTCGGTGGTGGTGGTGAGGTGTTTGGGGCCGGCGATGACGCCGAGGTGGGTGTGGCCGAGTGCGTAGAGTTCGGTGCCGATGAGGTAGCCGCCGGTTTCGTTGGCGGGGATGACGGCGTGGCCGGTGTGTTCGTGGCGGCCGATGACGGCGATGTGTCCGCCGGTGGCTTGGTAGACGCGGAGTTTGGCGTCGAGGGTGTTGGTGAAGGTTTCGTTGTGGTGGCCGCTGCCGGCGAGGATGATGGCGGCGGCTTGGTGGGCGCGGAGGAGTTCGACGTATTCGAGTTCTTTGTCGGGGTCGCGGTAGGTGTTGCAGATGATGACGAGTCGGCCGTGTTCGGTGGCGACGCGTTGGAGTCCGCGGGTGATTTCGGCGAAGTAGGGGTCGGAGACGTCGTGGACGATGACGCCGACGGCGGAGCGGTGGTTGCGGGCGAGTAGTTGGGCGTGCGCGTTCGGGACGTACTGGAGTTCCTCGACCGCCGCCAACACCCGCTCCCGGAGCGCGTCGGTGACCGGTTTTGCGCTGCCGTTGATGATTCTGGACGCGGTCGCGGGAGAGACTCCCGCCCGGCGCGCCACATCTGCCAAGGTGGCCATCGATCCGACCTCTCCCCGGCCGCCCTGAAGCCGGCTGCGAGTGAGGATAGCGCGAGCCCGTCCGGCCGGAAGGAAAGCCCTTGCCGAATCCGGGTTCGGACCAGTAACGTGCGCGGGAAAGCGCTTACCTGGCGCTCGCTGGCGTGTCCCGTACCCCGTACCCCCCGGATCGAACAGTTAGCTGGATCGACCGCGACAGCCTGAGGAGGCAACGGCATGGCCCGTACCACGATCGGGATCGTGCTCAACGGCGTGACCGGCCGGATGGGCTACCGGCAGCACCTGGTCCGATCACTGCTCGCGATCCGCGAACAGGGCGGGCTGCCGCTGCGCGACGGCAACCGGCTCTGGCCCGAACTCGTGCTGGTCGGCCGCAGCGAGTCCAAGCTCCGGGAGATCGCCGAGCGGCACGGCCTGACCGAGTGGACCACCGACCTGACCGCGGCCCTGGCCCGGCCGGACGTGCAGATCTACTTCGACTCACAGGTCACCGCCCAGCGGGAGAAGGCGCTCCGGCTCGCGATCGAGGCCGGCAAGCACATCTACACCGAGAAGCCGACCGCCGAGGACCTCTCCGGCGCGGTCGAGCTGGCCCGGCTCGCCGATGCCGCCGGCATCAAGCACGGCGTGGTCCAGGACAAACTCTTCCTGCCCGGCCTGCGCAAGCTCGACCGGCTGGTCAAGGGCGGTTTCTTCGGCCGGATCCTCTCCATCCGCGGCGAGTTCGGCTACTGGGTCTTCGAGGGCGACTGGCAGCCGGCGCAGCGTCCGTCCTGGAACTACCGGGCGGCCGACGGCGGCGGCATCGTGGTGGACATGTTCCCGCACTGGCACTACGTCCTGGAGCAGATCTTCGGCCAGGTCAGCGCGGTGACGGCACACGCGACCACGCACATCCCGACGCGCTGGGACGAGGCCGGCGAGCCGTACGACGCGACCGCCGACGACGCCGCGTACGGGATCTTCGAGATCAACCGGCCGGGACAGGCGACCCCGATCGTGGCCCAGATCAACTCGTCCTGGGGCGTCCGGGTCTACCGCGACGAGCTGGTCGAGTTCCAGGTCGACGGTACCGAGGGCAGCGCCGTGGCCGGGCTGCGCAACTGCCGGATCCAGCACCGGGCGACCACCCCGAAGCCGGTGTGGAACCCGGACCTGCCGGCCACCGAGGACTTCCGGTCCCAGTGGCAGGTGGTGCCGGACAACGAGGAGTTCGACAACGGCTTCAAGGCGCAGTGGGAGCTGTTCCTGCGGCACGTGGTCGAGGACGAGCCGTACACCTGGGACCTGTGGGCCGGCGCGCGTGGCGTCCAGCTCGCGGAGCTGGGGCTGCGGTCGGCCCGTGACGGCGTACGGATCGAGATCCCCGAGCTGACCGGCGAGCCCGACCGGTGAGCGAGTCCGCGCGCGACCGGTTCTCGCTCAACCAGGCGACCACCAAGTACTGGCCGATGGAGGACCTCGTCGCCGGCTGCGTCGACGCCGGGGTCACCCAGGTCGGCCTCTGGCGCGAGGAAACCCAGGCCTACGGCGTGGCGAAGACCTCGGCGCTGGTTCGGGGCGCCGGGCTCGCGGTGACCTCACTGTGCCGCGGCGGTTTCTTCAACACCCCCGACTGGTACGACGAGAACCGGCGGGCGATCGACGAGGCCGCTGCGCTGGGCGCCCCGGTGCTGGTGCTGGTCTCCGGCGGACTGCCCGAGGGCAGCCGGGACCTGGACGGGGCACGGGCGCACGTCAGCGACTCGATCGGCGAGCTGGTGCCGTACGCGCTCGACGCCGGGGTTCGACTGGCGATCGAGCCGCTGCACCCGATGTTCTGTTCCGACCGTTGTGTGGTGGCCAGTCTCGGGCAGGCGCTCGACCTGGCCGCGCCCCATCCGGCCGAGGCGGTCGGTGTGGTGGTCGACACGTACCACCTGTGGTGGGACGACCAGGTGTGGACGCAGATCGACCGGGCCGGTCGGGAGGGGCGGATCGCCTGCTTCCAGCTCGCCGACTGGATCACCCCGCTGCCGGAGGGGGTGCTGCTCGGGCGCGGTCTGCCCGGTGAGGGCTGCGTCGACCTGCGCCGGTTCCGGGAGGCGGTGGACGCGACCGGTTTCACCGGGCCGATCGAGGTCGAGGTGTTCCACGCCGGGGTGTGGGCACGTCCGGGCCGGGAGGTGCTGGACGCGACGCTCTCCGGTTACCTGACGGCCGTCGGATAGGACCGGTCTCGCTCCGCTCGCGGCCGGGCATGATCGTCGCGACATGACCTGGCCCGAGCCGGCGCGGCGGAGGAGGATGGACGCATGGACCGGTCCACCTTCGTGTACGACGGCGACTGCGCGTTCTGCACCACGTGTGCGGAGTTCGTCAGTCGTCGCATCCCGACCCGCGCCCGGGTGCTGCCGTGGCAGTTCACCGATATCGACGCGCTCGGCCTGACCGTCGCGGAGTGCGATGCCGCCGTCCAGTGGGTTGGCGCGGACGGTGTCCGGGCGGCCGGTCCCGATGCCATCGCCCGGCTGCTCGGTGACAGCCGGCCGGTGTGGCGGGTGTTGGGCCGGCTGCTCCGCCTCCCCCCGGTACGCGCGCTCGCCTGGCCCGCGTACCGCTGGGTGGCCCGCAACCGCCACCGGATGCCCGGCGGCACAGCCGCCTGCTCCCTGCCCCAGGCCGTCCGCGAGGAGCGCTACGGCCCCACCCCCCGCTGACCCCGCGAAACGCGACCGGCCGGACACCGTGGGGTGTCCGGCCGGGATGCGGATGGTGCCGGGGCGGGACGGCGCTCCGCCGACCCTGGTCGCCCGGTCAGTGCTCGTGGTCGGCGAGCTGCTTGCGTACGTCCTCCATGTCGAGCTGCTGGACCTGCTCGATCAGCGACTCCAGCGCGGTCTCGGGGAGCGCGCCGGGCTGGGAGAAGACGATCACGCCATCCCGGACCGCCATGATCGTCGGGATCGAGCGGATCTCGAACTTGGCGGCGATCTCCTGCTGGGCCTCGGTGTCCACCTTGCCGAAGACCACGTCCGGGTGCTTCTCGGACGAGTTCTCGTAGACCGGGGCGAACCGCTTACAGGGGCCACACCAATCTGCCCAGAAGTCCACCAGAACGGTGCCCTCCGAGCTGGTCACCTCGTCGAAGTTGGCTGAAGTCAGCTCAACGGTCGCCATTGAACTCTCCGTTCACGGGTTGAGACCTACGACTGCAAGAACCTGTTCACCCGTACTGGAATTCCCGGTACCCCCGTGGCGAAACGCCCAGCGTGGCCAGGGTCACCCCGATCCACCCCAGTGAAGAGGACCGATCCGGCCGGTGCGTCCGGTACCGGGCACCATCGACGTCGATCGGTCTCTGGTGTTCGCGCGGACCGCGAAATAAAGAAAACTAACTAATTACTAAAAGTGACGGGAGCGCTTCCAGGTCGATCGCCGTCGCGACCTGCGGTGATCCGACGATCACGCTACTGAGGTGGGGGAATCGTGGCGATGACCATCGGTCACTGCAACATCAACTCTCACGTAAAGTAGTGTTGCGAAAAAGTAACTGTGACCTCTGTCTCTGTTCTGACTCTTCTGCGTACCGCCGTCGTCGGGCAGAATCTCTCCTATCAGAGCGTGGGCGGCGGGTGCCGGGGAGGGCCCCGCCGCTCATTGCGTCCGGCTCCGTTTCTGATCCGGGGCCCGACCCTGCCCAACGGCCGAGGTCCGCCGTTTTCTGAGCCGCAAGACTCATACCTCTGCTCCGGCGGTCATATGCTGGCGCCGGGAGGTCCCCCATGAACCACTCCTCGCCGGGTGAGCCGCCGGCCGCCGGTCGCCCGACCGGACGAGCGCCCACCATGGCCTACTCCACCGACGAGTGGAAACTGCTCATCCGGCTGCCGGGTCGGGTGCTGGTGGCGGCGACCTCGCCCCAGCCGGCGAGCCCGCGCCACGCGGTGCTCGAGGGACTGGCCGGCCTGGAGGGCATCGCCGCCGGGCGGGCGTTCGACAGCGACCTGGTCCGGGCCGTGGTCGCCGCCATCTACGCCGAACCCGACGACGCGCCGCTGTACGCCGGAGTCCGCCCGCCGGCACCGCCTTCCGCGCCACCTTCTCCTTCCGCTGCGGCCGGCAGACCGTCCCCCGTCCACCCGCCAGCGCTCGTCACGGAGCCGAACGAGGGGCAGCGGGCCGATCGGCACGACCGGCTGGCCGGGCTGCTGGTCTCCTGCCACGCGGCGGTCGAACTGCTCGGCGACCGGGCGGACCCGGCCGACTCGGCGGCGTACCGGCAGTGGGTGCAGTCGGTGGCCGCCCGGGTACGCCAGGCGGCCCACCCGGTGGACCGGCACCTCGGCACGGCGGGGGAGTGGCTGCCCGACGGTTCCGGTGGTTTCCTCGGCCGGCTCGGTACCGCGCTGGGCCTGCGCTGAGGGCTTCGCCCGGCGGGCCGTACCCTCTGCAGATCGTGGAAGGTGGGGCCCCGGTGGGCGACGAGTCGGAGGTCGGCGTCGGCCCGTGGCGGGGTGACCACCCGACCGATCCCCGGTACGACCCGGACTTGCTCGCCAACGGCGACCGGCGCAACGTGGTGGACCGCTACCGGTACTGGCGGCAGGAGGCGGTCGTCGCCGACCTGGACCGGCGCCGGCACACCTTCCACGTGGCGATCGAGAACTGGCAGCACGACTTCAACATCGGCACCGTGGTACGCAACGCCAACGCCTTCCTCGCGGCCGAGGTGCACGTGGTCGGGCGGCGGCGGTGGAACCGGCGGGGCGCCATGGTGACCGACCGGTACCAGCATGTCCGGCACCACGAGACGATCGAGCAGTTCGTCGACTGGGCGCGCTCGGCCGACCTTGTGGTGATCGGGATCGACAACCTGCCCGGCTCGCGCCCGTTGGAGACGGTCACCCTGCCGGCCCGGTGCGTACTGATCTTCGGGCAGGAGGGGCCGGGGCTGTCCGATCCGGCCCGTGCCGCCTGCGACCAACTCTTCTCCATCGCCCAGTACGGGTCGACCCGCTCGATCAACGCCGGGGTGGCCAGCGGGATCGCCATGCACGCCTGGGTCCGGGCGCATGCCGCTCCGCCACCGGAAGAGCATTCGTCCGGCTCGCCCGACTGACCGCCGCTCCGAGGCAAGTTGACCGAAAAGGCCGGTTCGCTTGACTACGGGGTGCTGCGGCGTGGACTGTAGTTCGTGTGAGTCTTGCGGTGAGTTGTCCGAGGTGCGGTGGTGCGGTGGCGCCGCCGGACCTGATGCACACCGACTGGCGCTGCGCGGACTGCGGCCCGGTGCCACCACTGCACACGGCCGGGCACGTCGGGCCGGAGATCGTGGAGAGCGCGACCGCCCGGATCAGGGACACGCCCGAGCCGGCCGCTTCCCCGATGCCGCTCTGGTGCCCCTGGCCGTTGCCACCCGGATGGGTGATGACCGGTGCCGTCTGGGCCGGTGACGATCGTACGGGTGTGCGAGCCACCGCCGTGGCGTGCAGCGGGCCCGCCCCGCTGGGCGGCGGACCGGCCGACCTGGTCCTGGTGGCCGAGGAACCCGGCGTCGGTCTCGGCACCCGGTTCGCCGGGATCGCCGGTCTCGACCCCGGCGCGCTGCTCGCCGACGTCATGACCGATGAGCTGCCCGGACACGCCGAGCACCCACCACATGCGAAGGTCCGGGCCGACGGGCATCCGACTCCACTTTGGTCGGTCAAATCCCCGACAGACCGAAGCGCGCACGTCGGCGAAGCTCGGGGACGGTGGCTATATGCGATAACCTGGCCGTCGAGCGCGGGCTACCTCCTCGCGGAAGATGTCGTGCTGCACGACTTGACCGAGTGGTTGCCGCCCGAGCTGGTGTACGGCGCGCCATCTCCGTACCTGCACGGTCTGGTCTAGACGACCATCCCGGGCCGGGCCGAAAATGGCACAAACTTGGAATTCACGGTACGACACCTGACTGATACGCTACGTGCTGTTGCGGTGACGCCACTCGGCGCCGATGAGGGGATGGCCCGTCATGGTCAAGAAGGTCCTCACCTGGGGCGGAATCGCCTTCCTAATTTTCTTCATCGCGTTCCGACCTGACTCGGCCGCCGACGTCTTCAAGTCGTTGGGCGGCGGCGTCATGGATATCGCGCAGGGCTTCAGCGACTTCTTCGCCAGCCTCTTCGCGTAGCCGGGCATGGGCAATCCGTCCGGGCCACCCCCCGACCCCGACGATGCCGAACGCTGGCGTCGCGAGCGGGACACCGAGCCGATTCCCCGGGTCCGACCCGACGACGATCTCGGCGACGGCTCACCCTACGCGGGCAGTCCCTCCTATCCGGATGGACCGCCCTACCCGGAGGGTCCCGGTTACGACGACGAGTCACGCTCCGGCAGAAACTGGGAGCGTGACCCGGACGCCGGCTACCGGCCACCGGACATCTCCGAAGAGGAGCTGGCCGGACTCCGGGTGGACGCCTCGGGCATGCCGCTCGGCCCGCGTCGGGTGCTGCCACTCGAGGACGAGCCCACCGCGCTGGTCGCGCGCTACCTCTTCCCCACCGAGCGCTACCGGGGCGAGTGGAAGCGACACAAGATCTATCTGGCCACGCCGGTACTGATCGGGCTCGCCGCCACCTTCGTCCTCGGTTATCTCTCCGGCTTCCTGGCCGGGCAGCAGATCGCCGGGCTCACCCTGGTCGCGGCGCTGATCTGGCTCGGGGTCATGGGGTACGTGGCGTGGAAGGTCGCGGACTGGTTCTTCGACCGCTTCATCCTGACCAACAAGCGGGTGATGGTGGTCAACGGGATCATCACCCGGCGGGTCGCGATGATGCCCCTGGCCCGGGTCACCGACATGAAGTACGAGCAGTCGCCGCTGGGTCGGACCCTGAACTACGGCACCTTCGTGCTGGAGTCGGCCGGTCAGGACCAGGCGTTGCGCGAGGTCAAGTACCTGCCCAACCCGAACGAGCTCTACCTGCGTGTGGTCGAGGAGATGTACGAGCCGCAGGCAGTGGAGGCGCGGCTCGGCAAGGAAGCCGACGAGGCCAAGGCCGACGACGGGGCGTAACTCAGAGCGGTCAATCGCTTACGGCGGGTGCGGGACTTTCCAACCGAAAATCGGAGGGAACCCGCACCCGATCGCCGTCGACCCGATGCCCTCGGCTGTGACAGCCTGACGGTTGGTACAGCTTCGGGGAGGCGACAGGTGGCGGCCAGGTCAGACCTGGAAGAGGAGTTCCGCGAGTTCGTCGCGGCCCGATCCGCCGCCCTGCTGCGTACCGCGTATCTGCTGGCGGGGGACTGGGCGACCGCCGAGGACCTGTTGCAGACCGCGTTGACCAAGACGTACCTGGCCTGGAAGCGGCTCGGGGAGATCGAAGCGGTCGAGCCGTACGCCCGTCGGGTGCTGGTCAACACCGCGACGAGCTGGTGGCGGCGGCGCTGGCACGGCGAGCGCCCGACCGAGGTGCTGCCCGAGCGGCCGGCCCCGGACCAGATCGAGGAGCAGCTCGAACGGGACGCCCTCTGGCGGCACGTACGGACCCTCCCGGCCCGGCAGCGGGCGGTCCTGGTGCTCCGTTTCTACGAGGACATGACCGAGGCGCAGACCGCCGCGATGCTCAACATCTCGCCCGGCACGGTGAAGAGTCAGACCTTCCGGGCGCTCAACACGCTGCGCCGGCGACTCGGTGCGGAAGCCGGAGCGGAGGCGGCACTCGGCACGGAAGCGGCGATCACCGCCCGTACCGCTGCCGCCGGACCGGACGCGGCCCGGACCGACCCGCAGCCGCCCGCCGCGCGGTCCGAGGCGCCCGCACCCGCGCCGCGCCGGGTGCCGGCCGTGCCGCGCACCGCACCGGCGGCCCGACTGCCGGTGCCGGCGGTTCCGGGTGCCTCGGCACCGGCGGGCCCGGCGGCCCGGGCGGAGGGTCGATGACGATGCTCGAAGACTCACTGCGGGCCATGTTCGCCGACCGGACCCAGTCGTTGCCCTCGATCAACGATCCGGCCGCCGTCGCGATCCGTCGCGGACGCGCGGCCCGCCGCCGCCGGACAGCGGCCTCCTCGGTCGCCGCCGCGCTGGCGATGCTGGTCACCGTCGGCGGGATCGTGTCGCTGCGGGACCTCTCCGGCGGCAACGGCGGCCGGGAGAACCCGGTGATCGCCTTCAACGGCCAACCCGACGCCGAACCCACCGGCCCACCGGTCGAGCCCCGCCCCACCACCGACACCGGCATCGGCCTGGACCTGTGGGCCGGCGACCGGCTCTGGACCACCGACGGCCGGTCGCTCCCGCTGGCCGGGGTCGGCACGGTGACCCGGATCTACCGGGTCCCCACCGGCTGGGTGTACGGCGGGGCGGGCGGTATCCGGTTCCTGCGTACGGACGGCAGTTCGATCTCGCTCAGCGGCAACCGGGACCGGTGGGTGCTGAGCCCCGGCGGGGACCAGCTCGCCTTCGTCATCGAGACCGCGCTCTACGTGGCCCGGGTCAGCGATACCGGACTCGCCGTACGGACCAGGGTCGACGTGCCGACCGGCACCTCACCGGTGGGGTTCCTCGACCGGTCGGTGGTGGTGACCTCCGACTCCGGCGGCTTCGACGTCCTCGATCCCGCGCGGCCCCACCAGCCCAACTGGAACACCGACGTCACCGCGATCTACGGTCCCCACGGCGGCGTCCTGCGCGGGCTGGTGAGCGGGACCGGTGAGCAGCAGCCCTGCCTGGCCGAACTCCGCCCGACCGGCAACGGCCTGGCGGTCGAGCGGACCGGCACCTGCGCGCTGGACCTGGAACGCGGCACCACCGGCGACCGGACCACCCCGGACGGCGCCTGGCTCGCGGAAAGCCGGGCGGACGACGTACGCCTGGTCGACCTGGGCGGGGCGGTGGCCGGGCGGACCGAGACGGTCGCCTGTCCGGTCCGTACCACGGTCCCGCCGGCCTGGGCCGACGACCGGACCCTGCTCACCGCCGACGACCGGGGTGTGGTCCTGTGCCGGGCCGACGGCACCCAGCGGGTCGTGCCGCTGCCGGCCGGGGTCAGCGCGCAGTGGCAGTTCGTGCCGAAGCTGACCGCCGCCCAGCCGGCCCCGACGAACACCACCGCCCAGCCACCGCCCACGCCGACCTCGGTGCCGACCGACCGGTGACGACAACCCGGGATCCGGGTCGGGGCGTCCAACCAGTGTGACCCCGGGCAGGCTCGAACGTGTGCTGCGCGAGTGTCTGGCCGAGCGGGCCGGCACCGCGCCGGGAGCCGCCGATCCGCCGCCCGTGGCCGCGTACCGAGACCGGGGTCGCGCCGACGAGTTGAGCGCGACCGTACGGCTGCGGGGCCGGAGAATCCGCCGCAGACGTAACGCCGTCGCGGGTGCCGCGACCGTCGCGCTGGTCGGCGTACTCGCCGGGGTGGCCGTGCTGCCGATCGGGGACCCGTCGAGCGTCGTCCGGCCCGGCACCCTGGCCCTGCCGGTCGACGTGGTGGTCCCGGCCGGTCTGCGTACGGTCACCGGTGAACTGGTCGACCTCGCCGCGGTCGGACCCGTGGTGCAGGCGAGCCGAACCCCGGGCGGTTGGCTGGTCGTCGGGGCGCACCCGCCCGGCCGCTCCACCCTCTGGTACGTCCCGAACACCGGACCGCCGTCGCCGCTGCTGACCGACGTACGGGCGGCGGTGGTGGCACCGGACGGGCGGCGGGTCGCCTGGCGGGCCGGCGGCCAACTCCTCCTCGCCCCGGTCGAGCAGGGGCGGCTCGGCCCGGTCCGGCGCACGGACGCACCGGAGCGGGTCGTACCCGCCGGCTTCGTCGGTGCCGCCGTGCTGCTCCGGCGGCGTACGGTCGGTGCGGACGAGCAGTACGACCTGTGGTGGCCGGACCGGGGCGCGTACCGGAGGTCCGGCGGGGATCCGGCGATCACCATCTACGGACCGCTGCCGGACGGCCGTACCGTGGTCGGGCAGTTGCCGGCGGCGGACGGCGACCGCCCCTGCCTGGCCCTGCTGGACGCGGCCCGGGAACTGGCCCCGATCAGGGTGACCTGTGCGCTGCCGCTCGCCCCCGGCGGGCGCGGCACGATCTCCCCGGACGGCCGCTGGCTGGTCGCCAACGGGGTGTTCGAACACTGGTTCGGCGACACCGCCGGTGCCGGGAACGCGACGGCCGAACTCGCCCTGGTGATCGACCTGAGCACCGTGTTCGGGTCGGCGCCGGTGATCCGCGCGGCCGGGCCGAGGCTGGCCGGCCCGGTGGCCTGGACCGCCGGCGGGATCCTGCTGCACGCCGGGGACCAGGGCCGACTGCTCCGGGTCACCCCGGACCGGGTGCCCGGCCCCGACCCGGTCGTCGACCGGCTTCCGGTGCCCGAAACCGGGACGAACGACCGGCTCCTGGTGGTCTCCGGCGCCACCGGTTGACCGGTGCCGGGCGGTGCCGGTTCAGGCGACCGACCGGGGGGGCGGTTGTTGCCGGTTCGGGTGCCCGGCCGGGGACGTCCGGGCGGACGGTAGCCTGGTACCAGTGATCGCGTCCGCACCGAACCCCCTGCCCACGCCCGGTCCGGACGCCCGGATCGACCTGCACGCCCACTCGACGGCCAGCGACGGCACCCTCACCCCGGCCGAGCTGATGCGGGCCGCGGCAGACGCCGGGCTCGACACGGTGGCCATCACCGACCACGACACCACCATCGGCTGGGCGCCCGCGGTCGCGGCACTACCGCCGGGCCTGACCCTGGTACGCGGAGCCGAGCTCTCCTGCCGCTGGTACGGCACCGAGCCCTCGATCGCCCTGCACCTGCTCGCGTACCTCTTCGACCCGGACTCCCCGGAACTGGTCGCCGAGCTGACCCGGATCCGGGCCGCCCGTGAGGTACGTGCCGAGCGGATCGTCGAGTCGCTGCGGGCCGACGGGATCGACGTCGACTGGTCCGACATCCAGGCACGGGCGGCCGGCGGGACGGTCGGCCGACCGCACATCGCGCAGGCGCTGATCCGGGCCGGCCTGGTCGGCACCACCAGCGAGGCGTTCCAGCCCCGGTGGCTCGGCTGGCGTTACCGGGCACCAAAGGACGACCTGGACGTCTTCCACGCGATCCGGCTGGTCCGCGAGGCGGGCGGGGTGCCGGTCTTCGCCCACCCCCGGGCCACCCGGCGCGGCGAGGTGGTGCCGGACTCGTTGATCGTCGACCTGGCCGCCGCCGGGCTGTTCGGGCTGGAAGCCGATCACGAGGATCACTCGCCGACCGAGCAGGCGCACGTACGCCGGCTCGCGGCCGAGCTGGGGCTGGTGGTGACGGGTTCGTCGGACTTCCACGGCGAGCACAAGACCGTACGGCTGGGCGCGTTCACCACGTCGGTCCCGGCGTACGAGCGGATCGTGGCGGAGGCGAGCGGCGTACCCGTGGTTTCTTCGTCCTGATCGGTACCCGCTGGCTGCTTCGTCCTGATCGGTGGCGATGACTGCGGTGGCCTCGCGCACACCGACGTGGGATAACGCGGCGGGCCAACTACCGTGACCGGGTGGATCTCAAGCTCTTCGTGGAGGTGTTCGTCACCCTGCTGGTCATCATGGACCCGCCGGGTATGGTGCCGATCTTCCTCGCCCTGACCGGACCGCTCGCCGCCCGCGAACGGAACCGGGCGGCGCGGCAGGCGGTGACGCTCGCCCTCGGGGTGATCGTGATCTTCGCGGTCGCCGGGCAGACGATCCTCGAGTATCTGCACGTGTCGCTGCCCGCGCTACAGGGCGCGGGTGGGCTGCTCCTGGTCCTGGTCGCGCTCGAACTGCTGACCGGCAAGGCCGACGACCCCGGCCAGCAGACCACCTCGAACATCGCGCTGGTGCCGCTCGGCACCCCGCTGCTCGCCGGTCCGGGCGCGATCGTCGCGACCATGCTCTTCGTCCAGGGCGCCGACGGCTTTTCCGACCAGCTCGCCATCGCGCTCGGCATCGTCGCGGTGATGGCCGCGGTCTGGCTCACCCTCCGGTTCTCCGGCGGCATCGTCCGGGTGCTGCGACCCAGCGGCATCGAGGTGCTCACCCGGATCGCCGGCCTGCTGCTCGCCGCGATCGCGGTGCAGCTCATCGCCGACGCGGTCAGCGCCTTCGTCAAGGTCTTCCAACAGTCCTGACGCGCGTGGCGAACGGGCATCGACCGGACTGTCGGTGGGGGGTGGCAGGATCGGCACCGTGCGCAGACCGACCTCACCGGGTAACCGGGCCCCGCGCCCGCGCGGCAACCAGCCGGAGCAGTTGGGCTTCGAAGGGATGCCGGAGCGGCTCTTCGTCTGCACCCCGAGCAAGCTCGGCAGCTACACCGACTGCCCCCGCCGCTACCGCTACTCGTACCTCGACCGGCCGACGCCGGTCAAGGGACCGCCCTGGGCGCACAACTCGCTCGGCGCGAGCGTGCACACCGCACTGCGCAACTGGTACGCCCTGCCCGAGGCCAAGCGCCGACCGGAGGCCCTGCCGGTGCTGCTCAAGGGCACCTGGGTCGGCGAGGGATACCGCGACGACGAGCAGGAGCGGACCGCGTACCGCCGGGCCCTGCAGTGGCTGGAATCCTATGTGGACACGCTGGAGCCGGGTGTCGAGCCGCTCGGGGTGGAACGGGTGGTCGCGGTCAAGACCTCGGTGCTGGCGTTCAACGGCCGGACCGACCGGATCGACGCCCGGACCGGCCCCGACGGGCCCGAGCTGGCGATCGTCGACTACAAGACCGGCCGTACGGGCCTGGACGTCGACGACGCGCGGGGCTCGCAGGCACTCGCGCTCTACGCGTACGCCGCCGAACGGGTGTTCCGCCGCCCCTGCCGCCGGGTCGAACTGCACCACCTGCCGAGCGGCACCGTCGCCGCGTACGACCACACCCCGGAGTCGATCGCCCGTCAGGTGAGCCGGGCCGAGGACACCGCCCGCGACATCATGGCCGCCGAACGGGCGATCACCGACGGCACCGACCCGGACGAGGCGTTCCCGGTCGCACCGGGCCCCGGCTGCGCCTGGTGCGACTTCCGGCGTAGCTGCCCCGGCGGGGCCGGCGCCCCGGCCAAGGATCCGTGGTCGGCAGTCGAGCGCACCCTGCTCCCGGTGACACCGAACGGCCCCGGCGACAACTAGCCCCTCCCTCCGCTCACGCTCGGGACCGACCGGAGTCGTCACAGCCGGGCCTCACGTTAGGAGCCGGCCGGGGGCCTCACGGTAGGGACCGGCCGGGGTCGGCCAGGCGGGCGGCCCGCGCCTGTGCCGCCTGGTAGATCGGGCCCTCGATGTAGCGGCGCGGGACCGCGTTCAGCGCCAACCGCAGCGTTCGTGCGCCGAGTTCGGCCGACCGGTCCGTGGTCGGCAGGCCGAGCCCTCCGTAGAGCCGCCGGGCCCAGGACGGCAGCAGGCCGAACGCGGTGCCGGCGATCCCGAAGTAGGCCAGCCGGGCCGGACCGAGGCTGAGCCAGAGGCGGGTCGGCCGGCTCACCTTCCAGGGAATCGGCGGTGCGGTGAGGAACAGCGCGATCTCGGCCGCGTCCCTGGTCATCCGCAGGTGCGGTCGCATCTCCCGGTAGTAGTCGGCGACGGCGGCAGCCGTACCGGGCACGGTCTCCGGGTCGAGGCCGACCAGGGCCGCGGCCCGCCGCTGCTCGGCGTAGTACGCGTCGGTCTCGGCGTCGGACAACCGCAGACCGGCCCGCCGGGCGGTGCTGAGGAACGACTCCACCTCGGCCACGTGCACCCAGCGCAGCAGGTCCGGGGCGTCGATCCGGAACTCCTGCCCGGTCTCCGGGTCCGTGGCCCGCATCCGCGCGTGCAGTGCGGTCAACCGCCGCCCGGCCGCCTCCGCCTCGGCGGTCGTGCCGTAGACGGTGGTGCCGACGTAGCGAGCGGTGCGGACCAGGCGACCCCACGGGTCGGATCTGAAATCGCTGTTCTGGGCCACCCCGGCCATCGCCCTCGGGTGCAGCGCCTGGAGGTAGAACGAGCGCAGCCCGGCGACCAGCAGAATCGGCTCCCGATGCACCTTCCAGGTGACCGAACCGGGACCGAACAGGCCGAGGTCGTCGTCCGGGTCCGGTTCCGCTCGCTGGTCATCCGGGTTCATCAGCCAAGAGTGCCACCGTCGGTGGCCCCGGGTCGCGCGCTTGCCTCGGCGGCGGGGGCGCCGCTCGTACCGGTCGGCTACTGGTCGGCGGTGCGGTGCTGCTGGCAGTTCGGGCAGAGGCCCCAGAAGGTGACCTCGGCCTCGTCGACCTCGAAGCCGCCGGCGTCCTTCGGATCCAGGCAGGGCGCCGAACCGTGGACGCAGTCGACGTCCGCGATCTCCCCGCAGCTCCGGCAGACCACGTGGTGATGGTTGTCGCCGGCTCGTGCCTCGTACCGGGCGGGGCTGCCGGCCGGTTCGATCCGCCGGGAGAGACCGGCCCGCGACAGCGCCCCGAGTACGTCGTAGACCGCCTGGGTGGAGACGGAGTCGAGACGCTGGCGGACCCGTTGCAGGATCTCGTCGACCTCCAGGTGTCCACCACCGGCGAGCACCTCGAGCACGGCGAGACGAGGCCGGGTGACCCGAAGGCCCCTCGACCGCAGCATCTCCTCGCCCGTCATGACGCAATAACAGCACGGGTATGCGGGGCCATCAAGCCGTCGCCGATCGCGGTGGTGCGCGGCACACCCGCCGGCCCAGGTCAGCGGCGAGTTGGGAACCGGGGTGAACCGTACCGGCTCTGCCTTCGTGTACGACTGTTGAGGGAAGCGTTCCCGATCTATGCGTACCGTGGCTCGCGGTGTGGTCGGCCGCTGGAGGAGGAAATCGTGTTCTTGGAAATCATGGGCCTTCCCGTACATCCGTTGGTCGTGCACGCCGCGGTGGTCTTCGTACCGCTCCTGGTGCTGCTGGCGATCGGGTACGGGATCCTGCCCCGGTTCCGGGCCAAGACCGGCTGGGCGGTGGCGGTCCTGGCCGTGCTCGCGCCCGCCTCGGCGCTCTTCGCCAAGCTCTCCGGCGAGGAACTGCTGGAGGCACTGATCGCCAAGGGCTACCCGCCGCCGATCGTCGCCCAGCTCACCGAGCACCAGGAGTACGGCGACCTGCTGTTCTGGTTCAGCCTGGGGCTGGGCATCGTGACCGGGCTGCTGCTCTACGTCACCAGTGCCCGCGCCCGGAGCACCAACCTGCCGGGCTGGGTGGCGCTGGTGCTCACCGGCCTGGTGATCGTGCTGGGCGTGCTCAGCGCCGTCTACGTCTACCTGACCGGTGACTCGGGCGCCCAGGTGGTCTGGAACGGGGTGCTCTGACCCGTACCGGTCCCGGAAACGGCTCGGCGCATCAAGCACGGCTCGGCACGGCAAGCCGGGCTCAGAACAGCAGGCGGGAGCAGAGCAGGCACATCACCACGAGCAGGATCGCCCCGGCGATCAGCCCGATGCCGTACGTCAGCGTCCGGGCGCTCGCCTCCTGCGCTTCCAGGGCGGGCACGTTCTGGGGCGGCAACGGGCGCGGCGGCGCCGGCTGTACGTGTACCGGTGGCCGCCAGCCCGGTGCCGGCACCGCGCTCTGCGGCGGGCCGGGATAGCCACCCGGCCCCGATCCCCCCGGCACCCCCTGCGGCGGCCCGAACGCACCGCCCTGCGGCGGCCCGAAGTACGGCGCCGGTGGTACGGCCGGTGGTGCACCAGCCGGGCCACCGGCGAACGGGGACGGCGGTGGCGTCCCAACCGGGGCGGAGTACAGCGCCGACGCGGCGGTTGGCCGCCCGCCGTTGCTGCCCGTCCCGGGTGCCGGCGGGCTGCCGTCCGCCGGGGTCGTCGGCGTGCTGTTGCCGGCCGTGACGCTGTCTGCCGGGGTCGTCGGCGTGCTGTTGCCGGCCGTGACGCTGTCGCCTGCGGGGCGCGCGGACGCCCAGGTTGGTGCGTTGCTGTCTGCCGGGGTCGTGGGCGCGTTGCTGTCGCTGGCGGGGCGGTCGGACGCCGACGTCGGTGCGTTGCTGTCCGCCGCGGTCGTCGCCGGTGTGCCGGGGAGGTCGGCCGGAGGTGTTCCCGGCGAGCTGGTCGAGGGCTCGGCCGGCCGCCGCCAGAAGCTGTCGTCGATGGGCTCGTCGCTGGGGGAGGTCACGGCGTTCGACGCTACCCGAGCCATCGAGCCACGAGCCGACGCACGCCGGGGCACGTTCCCGACCGGTGCGCGGGCTCTCGGCCGGTGGGTGGGCTCTCAACCGTGGGTAGGCTACTGAGCGTGAAAAGGGTGGACGAGCCTCGGGCGGCCGGCGCGGGCCTGGACGGCGAGCGTACGGTCGATCTTTCCGACGACGATTTCGTGGTGATCCCCGAGCAGTCGGTCGACGACACCGACCGGGGCTGGGGCGAGCGTTCGAGTTCCAACGACGAGCGGCTGCTCGCCGACCGCCCACCGCACTGGGACTAGTCGGCGGCGGAGCTACTGCGCCAGGACCGTGATGGCGAAGCGGGTGCCGTCGGGCAGGGCGATCGCCCGATGTGCCTCCCCGGGCGGCAGGGCCAGATAGAGAGCGGTCGGTCCGTCCATCGTCGGGTCGGCGGTGAGCACGCCCAGGACCAGGGCGCGGGCGGCGACGAGGGCCGGTCCGGTCGATCGGCCACCGGCGCCGGTGGCGAGCAGGTCGACCCGGGTCCCGGGTCGTACGACGGCGAGTGCGGCCGGCTCGGCCAGCCGGATCGGCACCCCGACCGTGCCCGCCGGCAGCGGCAACGCCGCCCCGGCCGGCGAGCGTGGATCATCCGGCGATCGCGGACCGTCCGGAGTCCCCGGATCAGCCGGTGACCGTGGATCGCTAGGTGACCGTGGATCGCCCGGTGGTCGGGGACCGGCCGGCGAGGAACCGGACAGGTCCGGGGGTGCCGCGTCGGGTCCGGTTGCGGCGGCCTCGGGGCAGGACGGTTGCGGCTCGCGGGCATAGACCACCCCGGCGGCGAGGGTCAGCAGCAGCGCGGCCAGGGCGAGGCGGAGTGCCGTACCGCGGCGGGGCAGGGTCGGCCAGCGGGACGGGGCCAGCGACGGCGGTCGCCGTACCGGTCGGGATGGGGTCGCCATCGGTGGGTGCCTCCCGTTCGACCGGGCGTCCGGTGCGGGCGCACTCCGGTGGCAGGAGGCTAGGCGTACGGAAACCGGGCGCGCAGGCGCCCGGTTTCCCCTGTGGATAACTCGACGTGCTGTGGACAACCCCGGTGTCGGGTTGTGGATCTGTTATGCGGCGCTGCTGGACGAGGAGCTGCCGGAGCTGCCCGAGCTGCTCGTTCCCGCCGTCGACTTCGACGTGCTGCCGGACCCGTTGCTTCCGCCGCCCGAGCCGTTGCCGGACCCGCCGTTGCTCGAAGACGAGCTGCCGGACGAGGTCGAGCCGGACCCGGTCGAGGACTCCGACTTGGCCGAGGACTCGGACTTGGCCGGGGCGGCGCTGCCACCGGGGACCGTGTCAGAACCGGCCGACCGGGAGTCGGTGCGGTAGAAGCCCGAACCCTTGAAGACGATGCCGACCGAGTTGAACACCTTGCGCAGCCGCCCCTCGCAGGCCGGGCACTCGGTCAGCGGCGCGTCGGTGAACGACTGCACCGCCTCGAGCTGGTGGCCGCACGCGGTGCAGGCGTACTGGTACGTGGGCACGGACTCCTCCGGATCTTGCTTTTCGTTTGGCACTCGTCGTATTCGAGTGCCAATGGTGCGTCATCGGACCCATTCTCGTCCACCCGACGTGTCCGGCGTGACGCCCGCCCCGATCGGCCGGGCCGGACGGACCCGTCCGACTCAGCCGGGAGAGAGCAGACGGAACCCGTCCGACGGGGTGATCACGGCCCGTACCGGGCGGTCGTGGGGCTGGGCCGGCACCCGGTCGACCAGTTCGCCGTCGTGCAGCAGGGCCACGGTCAGCACGCCGGGCGCCACCCGTGCCAGCGCCCGGTCGTACGAGCCGCCGCCCCGGCCCAGCCGGATGCCGCGCCGGTCGACCGCCAGCGCCGGCACGATCACCAGGTCGGCGGCGCCGATCGCGTCGGTACCCCACCGCGCCCCGGACGGCTCGCGCAGCCCCCGGCCGGCGGCCACCAGCGTCCCGCCGTCCGCCCCGGAGCCCGCGTACCGGGCCCAGTCGAGGTCCAGGTCGGCCCGGAGCACCGGCAGCAGCAGCTCACCCCGCCGGTCGAGCCCTTCCGTGGCGGCTGCGGCGGGGTGAGCGGCGGGAGCGGCTGGAGCGGGCGCGGCGAGCGCTTCGAGCAGCCGGTCGGGCAGGTCCGGGCCGCCGGGTTCGGAGCCGACCGGCACGTACGCGGTGACCCGGCGCGGCGCGGTGCGGCGTACCAGGTGGGTCAGCTCGGCCTGGACGAGCGCGGCGGCGGCGACCCGGTCCGGGGCCGGCAGCGCCCGGCGGCGGGCGAGCAGGACGGCCCGGAGAGCGACCTTCTCCCCGTGCGTCCCATCAGTCACTTCCGCTTCATCCGGAAAATCCGGCACGTAACACTCCTGCGGTAACTCCAGTTGCCTATGTCGGGCTGTCTCAGCATCCCAGCAACGAACGCGGAACTTCCCGGGGGAAAAAGTGACGCTGCGTGGACGGCTGACCACCGCCTTCCTCGCCGTCGTGCTCGGCCCGGTCCTGCTCGGCGCGTTTTTCGCCGGCGGGACCGTCGCCGTGGTCAACGACCATCGGTCCCGGGAGCGGCTCGACCTCGCCGCCACCACCGTCCGGACCTCGGTCAGTGCCCTCTGCCAGCAGCTCTACGCGGCGGCCGACGCCGTCGCGGTGGCCGGCGACCCGGCCGGCCGGGTCGCCACCGCCCGCCAGGTGATCGCCCGGGGTCTCGCCGGCGCGATCCGGGTCACCGACGCGACCGGCGGCACCACCCTGGTCACCCCGGCCGCGCCGCCCGCGCCGTGGGCGGACTGCGCCGGCGGCTACCCGGTCAGCGCCCCGGTCCAGGCCCTGGCGGTACGGGTGGAGCTGCGCGACCCGGCCGGCGCTCCGATCGGCACGGTCTCGGCGGCCCAGCAACTCGACCCCGGATTCGTCTCCCGACTCGCGGCGGCCACCGGCACCGAAGTCACCCTCTGCCGGGGCGAGCCCGCCCCGGGGACCGCCATGCAGAGCACCGAGCCGAGGGCGAGCCGGGACGCGGTCCTGGTCGCCGCCAGAGGGCTGGACGGGGACGCGGTCGGTGAGACCGACGCCGGGAGGTACGTGCGGCGGGTCGGCCCGTCCCCCGGCCAGCCGCTGCCGCTGGTGCTCTCCGTACCGCCCAACCCGCCGCAGGGGATCTACGCCATCCTCGCCGGGGCGGTGCTCCTCGCCGGGCTGCTCGCCGTACTGGCGGCCTGGCGGCTGGCCCGCTCGACCACCCGCCCGCTGACCGAGTTGGCGTCCGCCGTCGACCGGGTCGCGGACGGGGACCTGACCGCCCGGGTGCCGGTGAACCGGCCGGACGAGGTCGGTCGGCTCGCCCGGACCTTCAACCGGATGACCCGCGAGACCCAGTCCTACGTACACGCCCTGACCACCAGCCGGGACCAGCTCCGGGGCCACCTCGCGCTGCTCGGCGACACCCTGGCCAGCACCCACGACCTGAACCGGATCCTCCAGGTCATCCTCCAGACCGCGCTGGTCGCCACCGGGGCGCGGGCCGGTCTGCTGCTCCTGCTCGACCCGGACAACGGCACCCTGGTCGGCCAGTGCGCCGAGGGGCTGGACGGTCTGCCGGGAGCGGATCCGGGCGCGGTACGAGTGCCGCTCGGGTACGGCGTACTCGGCACGGTCGCCGCCACCGGGGAGCCGCTGCGCGGCCGGATCGACCGGGACGGCCCACCCCGTTCCGGGTACGAGCCGAACTGCCGGACGTACGTGGCGGTGCCGTTCGCCGCACCCGGCTCGGCCGGTCCGCCGCCGCACCCGGCCGACCCGCTCAACCCGCCCCCGGCCGCCGCCACCGTCGGCGTGCTGGTCCTCTACGACCGGCACGGCTCCGACGACTTCGACGACACCGACCTGGTCACCCTGCGCAGCTTCGCCTGCCACGCGGCTGTGGCGGTGGACAACGTACGGGTGCACGAGGAGGCGCAGCGGCTGTCGCTGACCGATCCGCTGACCGGGCTGTGGAACTACCGCTACCTGAAGGAGTCGGTGCGGCGGGAGGTCGAGCGGGCCAGCCGGTTCGGCCGCATGATCAGCCTCCTGGTGCTGGACCTGGACCGCTTCAAGGAGGTCAACGACACGTACGGGCACGCGGCCGGGGACGTGGTGCTGACCGAGTTCGCCCGGCGGATCCGGGGGGTGATCCGTGAGGTCGACCTCGCGTTCCGGCAGGGCGGGGAGGAGTTCGTACTGCTGCTGCCGGAGACCGACGCGCGCGGGGCGGTCACCGTCGCCGAGCGGCTCGGCGCGGCGGTCCGGGACACACCGATCGCGATCCCCGCACCACCGGGATCGGTGTCGGTGGCCCCCAGGGCGCTCGTTCCGGTCACCGTATCCATCGGCATCGCCGTCTATCCGCACCACGCCACCACCGCCGCCCGGATGCTCGACGCCGCCGACGACGCGCTGTACGCGGCGAAGGCGGGCGGGCGGGACACCCACCGGGTGGCGGTGGCCGGCGACCACCCGGTGGTCCAGGAGATGCCCGTGCCGGCCGGAGCGGCGACGCCGGACGACGGACTGCCCCGGGCGGGCGGGCACCCCGGTCCGGCCGGTGGCGGCGCGTCTTCCGGGCCACACCCGCCGCGCCAGGGCCGTGGCCGATAGTCTCGCGGCATGTCGGAGCACTCAGCGTCCCCAGGAACGACCTCCAGCGCGACCCCCGGACGGGCCGTCAAAGCGGTGATCCCCGCGGCCGGACTGGCTACCCGGTTCCTGCCCGCCACCAAGGCGGTGCCCAAGGAACTGCTGCCGGTGGTGGACCGACCGGTCCTGCAGTACATCGTCGAGGAGGCCGCCGCGGCCGGAATCCGTGACGTCCTGCTGGTCACCGGCCGGGGCAAGACCTCCATGGTGGACCACTTCGACCGCTCGCCGTCACTGGAGGCGCACCTGGAGAAGAAGGGCGACCAGAAGCGGCTCGAAGCGGTACGCAGGCCGAGCGAGCTGGTCGAGATCTTCACCTCCCGCCAGCACGAGCCGCTCGGGCTCGGCCACGCGGTCGGGTGTGCCGAGTCGCACGTGGGGACCGAGGAGCCGTTCGCGGTGATGCTCGGCGACGAGTTCGTGGACCTGTCCGAGCCGCTGCTGCCGGCCATGCTCGACCTGCAGGCCCGGACCAACGGCATCGTGCTGGCCTTCATGGAGGTCAGCCCCGAGGAGACCAAGCGGTACGGCATCGCCTCGGTCGCGCCGGCCGAGGAGGGGCTGACCGACCTCGGCGAGGTGGTCCGGGTGACCGGCCTGGTGGAGAAGCCGGCACCGGAGGACGCCCCGAGCAATCTCGCCGTACTCGGCCGGTACATCCTGCCGGGCAAGATCTTCGAGGCGATCCGGCGTACCGGGCCGGGCAGCGGCGGTGAGATCCAGCTCACCGACGCCATGGCGACGCTGCTGGAGGAGGGGACGCCGGTGCACGCCATCGTCTACCGGGGCACCCGGTTCGACACCGGCATGCCGCTGGGCTACCTCCAGGCGGTGGTGCAGCTCGCCAGCCAGCGCGACGACCTGGGCCAGGAGTTCCGGCAGTGGCTGGCCGACTTCGTCAACTCGGATGCGTTCGGCGGGCGCAATACATGACAGCCACGGCCGATGCCGAGGCGGCCGCTAACGAGCTGACGCCGCTCGCCGACTACCTGGGCAGCACGCTGCGCAGGTTGCGAGCGCTGCCTCCGCTCGACCTCGACCTGACCCAGGCGTACGGGAACGTCCTCGCCGAGGACGTTCTCGCGCCGCACGCGTACCCGGCGTTCGACCAGGCGGCGATCGACGGGTACGCGGCCCGCTGGGAGGACCTCGCCGGTGCCGGTCGGGGCGGTGGCTTCATCCCGCCCGGCACCAGCGCGCCCGGTCGTCCCCGCCCCGGCGACACCCGACCGGTCCGGCTCAACGTCGTCGGTGACCTGGGGGCGGCGAGCTGGCGCCCGGTCCGGCTCACCCCCGGCTCCTGCTTCTCGGTGGCGGCCGGGTCCCCGCTGCCGATCGGCGCCGACGTCGTCGTACCCGTGGAGTGGACCGACCAGGGCATGGCCGCGGTGGAGATCTTCCGGGTGCCGAAACGCGGGTACGGGCTGCGCCGCGTCGGCGAGGAACTGCCGGCCGGCGCACTGCTCGCCCGCTCCGGCACGTACGTCTCGCCCGCGCTCGTCGCCGTCTTCGCCGCGACCGGTATCGGGCACGTGGTGGTCCGCCCCAGCCCCCGGGTGGTGATCGTGGCGACCGGTGACGAACTGGTCGAGGTGGGCCGACCCAGCCAGCCCGGCCAGGTCGTCGACACGAACTCGCACGCCCTGACCGCCGCCGCGGCCGAGGTCGGCGCGCTCGCGTACCGGGTCGGGATCTGCGACGACGACCCGGAGGGGCTGCGCGGGCTACTCGAGGACCAGACCCTGCGGGCCGACCTGATCATCACCACCGGTGGCACCGGCACCGGCCCCGGCGACATGGTCCGGCGCATCCTGTCCCGCCGGGACGCCGGCCGGGCCGGGCCGGTGACCTTCACCGAGGTGGCCCTGTACCCCGGTAGTGCGCTCGGATTCGGTACGGTCGGTGCCGAGGAGGTTCCGGTGGTCTGTCTGCCCGGTGAACCCGGTGCCGCGTTGATCGGCTTCGAGATGTTGGCCCGCCCGGCGATCCAGTTGCTCGCCGGGGCCGAGCCCGTGTTCCGGCCGAGCGTTCGCGCGCACCTGTTGGAGACCGTGTCGTCCCCCGGTGGGCTGCGGGAGTTCCGCCCCGCCCACGTCGCCGAGCGGCGCGGCGGCGGTTACACGGTCCAACCGCTGCGCGGCGGGCCGCACACCCTGGCCGGACTGGCCGAGGCGAACGGCCTGCTGGTGCTCGGGGAGCGCGTGACCACGGCGGCGGCCGGTTCCACGGTGGACGTCCTGCTGCTGGACCGGCGCCGATGAGCCTGATCGGGACACCGGGCTGGCCGGTCGCGCTCGCCGACGGTCCGGTGCTGCTGCGGCCGTACAAGCGCGGGGACGCGGCCTCCTGGTCCGAGGTGCGTCGGGCGAACCAGGCGTGGCTGGCCCCCTGGGAGACCGCTCCGCAGGGCGGCTGGGACGAACTCAACTCCCCGGTCGCGTTCCGGTACGTCTACCGGGACCAGCGCCGGTCCAGCCGTCGGGGCGAGAGCATGCCGTTCGCGGTCTGCCTGCGCGAGAACGGGCGGGAGCGCCTGGTCGGGCACATCAACCTGGGCAACATCGTCCGCCGGGCGTTCTGTTCGGCGTACGTCGGCTACTGGGTGGACGCGCGGGTGGCCGGGCGCGGGGTGATCCCGACCGCGTTGGCGCTCGTCACCGACCACGCCTTCGGCCCCGGTGGACTGCACCGGATCGAGGTCAACATCCGCCCGGAGAACGGCCCGTCCCGCCGGGTGGTGGAGAAGCTCGGCTTCCGCGAGGAGTCGTACCACCCCCGTTACATGCACATCGACGGCGCCTGGCGCGACCACATCGGATACGCGATGACCAGCGAGGAAGTCGCCGCCGAGGGTGGTCTGCTGGCCCGGTGGCACCGGATCCGTACCGTCACATCTTGATCATTGTTGCTGCTGGTAGTCGGCGCGGCGCACGGTGATCCTGGTGCACCGCCCGTAACCTGAAGTAACTGGATGTGTGGTAACCGTCCGGCGGTCGTAGCGACCCTGCCAGCTCGGCGGGTGTCCCGACGGCCGGCGGGGTTACCCGACGTGGGTGACGGGAGGGGTGAGGGTGCCGGCCTCGGTGCTCCTCGCCGTCCTCGCCGCCGCAGGTCTGCTCGCTTTCGCACCGGCGCTGGTTCGCCGGTACGACGCCACCGAGCGGCTGGTGGCGGAGCGGGCGCAGTCGACGGCGCGGGTGCTTCAGCGCCGCCGGCGACGCCGTACTGTTCCGGGTCGGCAGCCGGTCAATCCGTCGCGTGTCCTGACGGTTACTCTGCGCGGTGATCTGTCGGGCGCCAACAACCCGGTGTACGGGATGGCCGACCCCGTCTCCGCGCCCCCGGCCACCGGCCGACGGGCCAGCCGCCTGCGTGCCGTACCCCGGTCGGGATCGCGCCCGCGCCGCCGTCCCCCGGTCCAGCGGCACACCCCGGCCGTCTACCGCCGCCGCCGGGTCTTCGCCGCGCTCCTCCTGCTCAACCTCGCCGAGCTGATCGGTGTCATCGCGGTCAGCCCCGGCTTCTGGATCAGCTTCGCGGTCACCGGCGCACTGCTCGCCGCGTACGTCGTACACCTGCGCAACCGGGCCATCGCCGGACGCCGACGCCGCCGGATCCAGGCCCGGGAGGCGGCCTGGCTCGCCGCCCGACAGGCCGAGGTACGCCGCGAGCAGGCCCGCCGCGCGGCGGCCCGCCGGGAGGCGCAGCGCAGACTGGCCGCCCAGCGGGAGGCGGTACGCCGCGCCGCGATGGGCCTGGACCGGCCGGACGACCTTCCGGCGGCGGCCAGCGGTGGCCGGGCGCGTGCGTCGGTCTCCTACCGGCGCTCCGGTGGCCTGCGCGGTCGCCCGTACGAGGCCGGGCGCGGCTCCCACTCCGCCTGAGCGTTTCCAGGGTGGGACGGCTCCGGCACGCCGGGGGCGGATTCGCCCGCCGGGTGCCGTACCTGTTAGCCTTGGCGCCGGTTCGCCGTTGAGATTCGGACGGCGGGTCGGTCGCCCGGCGCAAGTCGGGCGGGGGGCTGTGGCGCAGTCTGGTAGCGCACCTCGTTCGCATCGAGGGGGTCAGGGGTTCGAGTCCCCTCAGCTCCACCAAGAAACAGCAGGTCAGGGACTGGTTTTCGGAAGATCGAGAACCAGTCCTTCATCATTTTTCCGGCTGGCATCCGTGGGGCGGAACCCGCTCCACTTCTTGATCTTCGGTGGAACCTGGTCGACCCACCCGCGTGAGGTACAGTTTTCTGTACTTACCCTGGAGGTGGTCGTGCGGACCGTGAACTTTACCCAGCTACGGCAGAACCTGGCCGCCGAACTCGACAGCGTGATCAATGACGCGGAGGAAGTGGTGGTGACCCGGTCGGGCCACGATCCCGTGGTGATCGTGCCGCTTGCGGAGTACGAGTCGATGAAGGAGACCGAGTACCTCCTGCGAAGCCCGAGCAACGCCGCTGCTCTGCGCCGATCTATGGCGGAGCTTGAGAAGGGCGATGCGGCCGAGAGGGATCTCATCGACCCGGCGACCGTGCGGGACGTCGCGTGAGGCTGGTCTTCACCGCGACGGCGTGGAGCCAGTATCTCAGCCACACAGACCGTAAGTTGGTCAAGCGCATCAATGACCTCATCGCGGACGTGATGCGCAACGGATATGAGGGCATCGGCAAGCCGGAGCCCCTTCGGGGGGAGCTGTCCGGCTTCTGGTCGCGGCGGATCGATCGGGAACACCGGCTGGTGTATCGGATCAGCAAGGACGACGTCGAGATCGTCGCCTGCCGTTACCACTACGTTGACCGGTAGCGGCCTGGGCTGGAACCAGGAGCATCGGTCGTCTGGCCACCGAACCTCGGGACGCGCGAAGTGAGGCTTCGCAGCGGCAGCGGGTCACCGGCGGCCAGCTTTGGCCCGGACCGATGTTCTGGGCGGTCGCACAGACGGAGGTCCCGCGGGCGACGGCCGGGATCACCCCGGCGAAGCCGACGTTGCCCAGGCCCGGCTCGGGTCGGTTGGCCACCAGGGTCCCGGCGATCGTGTTGTTGATCCGCAGCGTGACGGTGACGTTCGGGCCGTCGGGGTCGCTGGCCATCCCGCTGACGAAGACCCCACCGGGCACCCGCCGGGCGCCGAGGATGCTGCCGTCCGGGTCGTGGTTGACCGGGTCCGGGTCCTCGAAGCAGATCGGCGGCGGGTTCGGATCGTCGCAACTGGGTGGGATGGCGTGCGCGGCGGTTGGCGCCAGGAGCATCGCCGCCAGGCCGGTCGCCACGACCAGGGGCAGGCAGGCCACCCTGGCCAGGCTTAGGTGTCGCATGTCGATCTTTCCTCTCGGTACGGCAGGCCGGAACGCCGATGGGCGGCCGGCTCGAAGATCCACCGTCCTGGGTGGACAGCCGGTGGCGAGAGGGATACCAGCATGGCGCGAAAGTGGCTCGCAATCGCGTTCTGTGGCCGGTGCGGGCGCCCGTACCAGTCATATCCGGACCCGCGTTGCGATTCGGCCCGCACTTCTGACGGCTTCTCGACGCTGCCGGCACTGTTACCCACGCCACGTACGCCCGGTTCGAGTCCGCTTTCCGACGCCCGCCGCGCACCTCGGTACCCGATGGCTGAGGGCCCGGCCGCTGGTAGTCGGCCGAGCCCTCAGCGATCACGAGAACGTACGGGTCAGGTGCCTTCGGCGACCAGGAACGAGTACCAGTTGGATTCGTAGCTGACGCTGCCGTCGGCGCGGACGGCGTACACCTCCAGTTCGTGCCAGCCGCTGGTGGTGGGCGCCCAGGTGATGGTCGCCCGGCCGTCCTGGCCGGCGGGGACCTCGGTCGGTTCGGCGCCGTCGAACGAGTACCGGTAGGCCGAGGTGTCGGTCCAGCCGGCCACCGGAGTGAAGGTGAAATCACCCGGAACCCCGACCCCACCGCCCGCCGTGCCCGGCGGGTAGACCGTCGACCGTACGCCGGGGCGCTGGCCGAAGTAGTACGTCCAGTTCGTCGAGTCCGACCGGAACCCGTTCGCGCCCCGGCTGCGTACCTCGACCCGGTGGCCGTAGGTGTTGGTGGCGGGGAAGAACAGATGTGCCACCCCGTCGGCGCCGGCTGGCAGCGTCTGCGGTTCGCCGCCATCGAGCTTGTACTCGTATCCGGTCACGGTCAGGCCGGTGGCGGGGGACAGTCTCAGGTGCACCTGGCTGCCCCACTCCGGTGGGCCGTCGACCACCGACACGTTCGGCGCCGAGAACGGTACGTACATCTCGTACGTCGCCCACGGCGAGCTGTTCCCGGCCAGGTCGAGCGCGTAGACGTACAGCCGTTGGAATCCGCTGCGCTCCGGGCTCAGGGACACGGTGACCGACCCGCCCGGCGTGTTGGCCCGGACGGTGTCAGGCCGGTCGAACGGCTTCGTGCAGACGAGTTGACCGAGCGGCTCGCTGTACGAGCAGCCGGAGACACCGGGCTCGCTCCAGGAGTACGCGAAACCGGCGACGTCCCGGTTGCCGTTGCCGGAGAAGGTGAACCGACCCGGCACGCCCACCGGTGCGAACTCGCCGGTGTCGGCGTGTGGGTAGTTCGACGAGCTGACCATCGGGGTCGGCGGGCGGGTCACGTCGTACGTGAAGTAGCACTTCTTCGACCATGCGGAGAGGTCGGCACCGTCACCGGCCCTGGCCTGCCAGGCGTACGTCACGCCGTCGACCAGTGCGTTGGCGGGCACCGCTGCCCCGTTGGCCCGGCCGGACGTGCCGAAGTCGCCGGTGAACTCGGTCCGCTGCCGTGGCTGGTCGACGGGCCAGATCGCCGCCGTGGTGAGGATGGCGCGCTCGTCCCACGCGTCGGCGTCGGTGCCGACCGCCTGAATGGAGTTGGCGAAGGAGCCGATCCGTGGGTACGGCTTCGACGTGGTGCACGGGAAGCCGCCGTTGTAGAGATGGTTGTTGTCGACCGTCGGTACCGAGTTGAATTGCACGCTCAGCCGTACCGGGGAGTACCAGTACAGCTTGCGGCCGTAGGTCGGGTCGTTCTCGTACCGCTGCGGCACCCGGATCTCGAAGGTGATCCGCTGTTGCCGCTGCCGGACGGCGTCCTGTACGGCGGCGCTGACGTCGAGGTTGAGGTACTGGCTCGGGCATCCGTCGGGGGTGAGGATCTCGTCGGTCCTGACCAGCGGTTCCGGTGCCCGCTTCCAGGTGGGGGTGGCGTCGACCGGCTTGGTGCGCCAGATCTCGATCGCCCGCTTCGAGCAGTCGGCGGCGCTGCTCTCCCGGAGGAAGATCGAACCGCTGTAGATCTTCTTCCCCTGGTACGCGCTCAGGTCGAAGGTGGCGTACACCCGCGAGGTGTGTCTCACCCCCGCCGCGTCCCGCCAACTGCCGAGCGGTAGGTCCTCGTTCCCCGCGTCGTAGGCCGTCTTCGGATGGGCGGAGTCGGTGTAGCCGAGTTGCACCGATGCTGGCGTTCCGTTGTGCGGCGCGGCGTTGGCGGCGCCCGACGTGGCGAAGACGGCCAGTCCGCCCAGCCCGACAGACAGGGCGAGCAGCGGGACCAGCCCTTGGCGTGGCACGCGTCCGATCACTGTGGACTTCCTCCCCGTGGCTCCCGCACCCCACGCGCGGGATCTCAGCCACATTGAAGGCCATCTCCGCAATCCGGCAGCTCAGCGGCTCGGTCGAGGGCCGCTGGTTAGCATCTGGTGACGACCGCCGGCCGCGGCTGGTCGGGTCCGGAGCGGAGAGAGGGCGGCCGAACATGATCACCCGAGCTGATGTCGACGCGGCGGCGGTACGGATCGCCGGGCAGGTGCGGCGTACTCCGCTGATCGAGGTCGATCCGGGGACCTGGGCCGGGCCGGGTTGGTTCAAGTGCGAGTTCATGCAGCACACCGGCTCGTTCAAGGCCCGGGGTGCGTTCAACCGGGTGCTCGCCGCCCGCGAATCCGGCGAACTCGACCCGGAGGTCGGCATCGTGGTCGCCTCCGGTGGCAACGCCGGCCTGGCGAACGCGTACGCGGCTCGGGCGCTCGGGGCGCCGGCCACGGTCTTCGTGCCGCTGACCGCGCCGGCCGTGAAGGTGGCCAAGCTCCGGGCGTACGGGGCGACCGTGGTCCAGCACGGCAACGAGTACGCCGAAGCGTACGAGGCGGCGCTGAAGGCGGTCGCCGAGACGGGGGCGGTCCACTGCCACGCGTACGACCAGCCGGAGATCGTCGCCGGTGCGGGCACCGCCGGCAGTGAGTTCATAGACCAGCTCGACGGGGAGGTCGACACGATCCTCGTCGCGGTGGGCGGTGCCGGGCTGATGGCCGGTGTCGCCGCCGCCGCCGAGGGAGTGGCCCGGGTTGTCGCGGTGGAGCCGGTGACCATCCCGACACTGCGTGACGCGCTGGAGCGGGGCGGGCCGGTCGACGTACCGGTGTCGGGGATCGCCGCCGACTCGCTCGGCGCCCGGCGGGTCGGCGACATCGCGTACGCGGTTGCCGTCCGGACCGGCGTACGCAGCGTGTTGATCTCCGACGACGACCTGGTCGACGCCCGGCGGCAGCTCTGGGACCGGTGGCGGATCGTGGTCGAACACGGCGCCGCCGCCGCGTACGCCGCGCTCGCCTCGGGCGCGTACCGCCCGGAGCCGGGTGAGCGGGTCGGGGTGCTGCTCTGCGGGGCGAACACCAACCCGTCCGATCTCTGACCCGGCGGGGACAGCAGGCCAGGGAGGTACGGCGGATGCCGACGAGGGTGGTCCGGCCGGTCGAGCCGGGGGATCTTGACGAGGTGGCGGGGATCTACGCCCACTACGTGACCGGGAGCGTGGCGACCTTCGACGAGACCCCGCCGACCCCCGCCGACTGGCGGCAGAAGGCGCAGACCCTGCGCGGCGCCGGGCTGCCGTTCCTGGTGGTCGAGGTCGGTGGGGAGTTGGCCGGATTCGGGTACGCCAGCCAGTGGCGCCCCAAGCCGGCGTACCGGCACAGCGCCGAGAACACGATCTACCTTGCGCCGGGGCGTACCGGTGCCGGGCTCGGGTCGCTGCTGCTCGGCGCGGTGCTGGACGGTTGCGCGGCGGCCGGCGTACGGCAGGTCATCGCGGTCATCGCGGACACCGGCAGCGACGCCTCCGCCGCCCTGCACCGAAGGCACGGCTTCGTCGAGGTCGGCCGGCTCCGGTCGGTCGGCTTCAAGCACGGCCGGTGGATCGACACGACGATCTTCCAGCGTGATCTCACCGCCGGGTGAGGCGGTCCCAGACTCCCGGTGGTTCGAGCTGGTCGCCGGTGTGGAGCGGCCCACCGACCGGTGGCTGCTCACCGACGGTCGCGGTCACCCGACCGTGTTCGGCGCCGGCCGAGAGCTGCCTCGGTACGGGCGGGATCTCGGTGTCGAGCCGTACCTCCAGGCCCGGCCAGCCGATCACCTCGACATCCCGGGCGGCCCGCAGCGTCGTCGTACCGGTGTCGAGCGGGCCGCGTACGTCGGCCACCTCCTGCCCGGCCGTGACCACCGTGTGTACGCCCAGCGCGGCGGCGGCCGAACGGACCAGCGGGGTGGTCGCCCGGAACACCGCCCGGAGTTGCTCCGGGGTGTGCGCACCCGGCTGCCCCAGCACCGCGCCGACAACAAGGAGGCTGGTGGTGCCGACCTTCACCACGGCGGCGAAGGTGAAACAGCCCCCGGCCTCGTCGGTCGAGCCGGTCTTGACCCCCACCACGCCGTCCCGCCCGAGCAGGTCGTTGTAGTTGGTGATCGTCCCCTCGACCGGGACGGTCGCCTTCGACTGGGCGACGATCTCCGCGAATGCCGGGAGGGCCATCGCCTTCCGGGTCAGGATCACCTGGTCGACGGCGGTGCTCACGGTGTCCGGGGCGAGCCCGGCCGGGTCCGTGTACCGGGTGTTGACCATGCCGAGCCCGGTCGCCATCGCGTTCATCTTGTCGACGAACGCGGCCACGCTGCCCGCGTCCCAGGCGGCCAGGATCCGGGCCATGTTGTTCGCCGACGGCAGCATCACCGCCTGCAACGCCTGCCGCTGGGTGAACTGCGCCCCGGCGGCGACCCGGATCAGCGACTCGCCCCGCGCCTTCTCCGCCGGGTACGCCGCGGCCTGCGCCGCGCTGACGGTCAGGCTCGGCCCCGACTCGCCGACACCGAGCGGATGATCGGTCAGCACCACGTACGCGGTCATCACCTTCGCCACGCTGCCGATCGCCACCGGGGTCGGGCTGCCGAAGTTGCCCAGGTCACCGAGGCCCTCGATGGAGACCGCGGCCTGCCCGGTCGACGGCCACGGCAGCTCCGGCGCGGTGCCGGGGATCCTGGTCGAGGCGGGCAGGATCGGCTCGGCGGTCGGCCTCGGCGGGTCGTGCCAGAAGGGCTGGCTGACGAACAGCCCGATCGCGACGAGCACCAGCGCCAGCGCGGCGGGCAGGAGCAGCTTCAGCCGTCGCGAACGGCGTTGCGCCGCCGCGTACGAGGCCGACTGGTACATGAGCGGTGTTCCTCCCGAGGCGAGACAGCCGTAGGCGCTGACGAATCTGATATTGCCGCTGGTCGTGGGCCCGGTGGGGCATCATCGACAGATTGACTCCGGCGGGACCGGCCGGTTCAGCCCAGCGGTTCGCCCTGCGCGGTGGGCAGCCCCAGGGCACGCCGTACGGCCAACTCGGTCTCGGGGTTGGCGTGCTGCTCGGCCCGAGTCAGCCGCTCGAACAGCGCGTCCGGGCTGGCCGCGTTGCCGAGGTCACGCCAGAGCGGTTCGGCGGCCTCCGCCTCCAGCACGAGCCGGTCCATCGCCGGCTGCACCGGAGCTGGCCAGGGGCCGAGCCTCAGTCGCTGCCTCCGCTCCGACTGCTCCATCACCACCCTCGTCGCCGCGTCACCCAGCTCCGTCATGGGGGCGGTACGGCCCAGGGCCCTGACCCGCTCGATCTCCTCCCTGGCCTCCCTGATCGCGAGCAGGAAGCGCAGCTGTTCGGCGTCCACGGTCGCCGCGTTCATCTTCAACGGCCGGTCGAACGTGCCGTTCCCACCGGCGAGAAAGCAGGCGATCGAGCCACGGGACTGGGTCCATTCGGATTCGCGGGGCAGGAACCAGCGCAGGTGGGTGCCGGCCGGCAACGAGAGCGGATCGAGTACGTAGTCGCGTCCGAGTGTCGGGCACCAGGTCTCGGCCCGCCGAGTGAGCGTGTCGGCGCCCGGGTAGGCGCCCAGGAACTCCGGCGGGTGCTTCTCCATCGGGTCGTCGTAGTGGCCCGGTGCCTGCCCGACGAACTCGGCGTTGTGCGGCTGCGTGCACTCGATCACCGTGAACGAGTCGCTGATGAACGGCGTACCCGGTCCGGGTTCGTCGAGGTTCAGGCAGTCGCCGGACCGGAGGTCGTGGATGGCGTTGACCCGGTCGGCCGTCTGTAGGAACACGACCAGGCCCACGGCGGCGACGATCATCCAGACGCCCAGCAGTGACAGGCCGGCGATGGCGAGCCCCTTGCCCCGACGACCGGTCCGCCCGATGTCGCGCAGCGCGATGATCCCGAAAACGAGGCCGAGCAGCCCGCCGAGCAGGCCGAACACGAAAGCGAGGACCGCGAACCCACTCAGCCTGGTGTTCTGCGGCGCAGGGCCGGTCAGACCCGGAAGCCGTCGATGGACCAGGTCCGGATCGTCGAACGGGTGCTCCCACGTATCCCAGTCGATGGTCGATCGGTCGGATGGCCGCCCTGCGGGCACCGCCTGCTCCGGACCGGGTGCCTCGGGTGGTGCCGGATCGGTTCCGTCGGCGGTCATCCCGCATTCCTCCCCCGTACGTGCTTTCGAGCGGAGGGAGCCTATGCGATCCTCGCCTCGTCCACGGGGCACATCCGGGACGGTTCCGGTGCGGGAAGCCGGGAACGGGCAACCCGCACCGGACGATCGTCACCGGATGACGGCCGACCAACCGGGCCGGACCGGCCCCGGCAGCTCCGACACCCCGGCACCGCGTTGCGCGTACGTCGGGGTCGGTGTCGGGGCGGCGGCGCAGGTCGCGCCGGGCGGCGGGAGCTGACGGTCGACCAGGTACCGGTCGACGAAGGCGGTGGTGCACGGCGTACCGGGGTAGACCCCGTGACCCGCACCCTCGAAGCTGACCAGTCGACCGTGCCGCCCCAACTGGTCCGCCACGCCCACCGCCCACTCGTACGGGGTGACCGGGTCGTGGAACGAGTTGACGATCAGCAGGGGCAGCTCGGTGCGTACCCGGAGCCGGTGCTGCGGGTTGCCCACCTCACCCTTCCAGCCGAGACAAACTCCGAGGGCGGTGAGGGCCGGTGCCGAGGCCCGCATGTTCGGTGCGACCTCCCGGGCCAGTTCGACGTACCGGCGGAACTGGGACAGCCCGTCGACCGGCAACGCCCAGTCCTGGCAGAACACCGGCATCGGATACTCGACCAACTCGTCGGCGGCGGTTTTCCCTCGCTCCGATGCCGCCGGGGCGGGCGCGTTGTCGATCATGGCGGCGAGCAGGTTGGCGAGGTCCGCCCATGCCGGCAGGTAGAACGTGCCGAGGGTCCGGCGACTGAGGTCCAACCAGGTCAGACCGGCGCCGGTGTCCGGGTCGACCAGGGTGCCGGCCTCCGCTCGCCGCATCAACTCCGCGAAGATCCCGGGTACGTCCCGACCGTGCAAAGCACAGCTCGTGTCCCGGTCGCACCAGGCCACGAACTGCTCGAAGGAGTGCTCCGCCCCGACCGACTCGGTACGGATGAACGCCCCGGTCCCGAGGCTGTGGTCCATGGTGCTGTCCATCACCAGCGCCCGTACCCGCTGCGGATGACGCTCGGCGTACATCTGGCCCATCAGGGTGCCGTAGGAGGCACCGTTGTAGCTGATCTGCCGTACGCCGAGGGCGGCCCGGATCGCGTCGATGTCGTCCGCCACGTTGACCGCGTCGACATGGTCGAACAGTGGGCCGGTGTTCGCCCGGCAGTTGTCGTACAGCCGATGGTTGTACGCGACCAGCGCCCTGTACTCCGCCTGGTCCGCCGGTACGGGAAAGGGTTGCTCGCCGAGCAGCGCGAGGGAGCAGCGGATCGGGTTGCTGCGGGCGACACCCCGGGGGTCGAAGCCGATCATGTCGAACCGTTCCCGGATCTCCGGGCTGCCGTAGCGCTCGGGGCGCTCGATCACCGCGTTGACACCGGAGCCGCCCGGCCCACCGGGGTTGATCAGCAGCGGGCCGATCCGCCTGGCCGCCGGGCCGGTGGCGGCCCGCTTGGCGAGCGCCAGCGGGAAGGTCGCGCCGTGCGGACGGGACCAGTCGACGGGCAGGACGAGGGTGGCGCAGCGCAGGCCGTCGTCGTTCGGCAGGTCGGCACACGGTTGCCAGTCGAGTGCGGGCGGACGCCAACCGTTCGTGGTCGTGTCGGCCCCGGCCGTCCCGCTGGCCGCCGCCCCAGCGGGTGCGGCGGTGGCGCCGAGCAGGAGGACGAGGGCGGCCGAGAAACCGACCGTGGTACGGATTGCTCTTCGCATGACGCGACAGCTCCAATCGATGGACGTGCCGCCCAGTCGAGCATGGACCGAAGCTGTGCTGAAGGCTCGGCGGAGCATGCCAGGGGGATCTCCGGGATGTCCCCGACCGACCGATCCGGCGATTGACCCGAGCCGGTACCGGCCGGAAGGGACATTCACGGGGTGAGCAAACTTCCCGGGGGCGGCAGCGTCGTAATGGCGGAGGTGGGCCGTGGACCAGGGTTCCGAGCACGAGTTCACCGCGTTCGTCAGCGAACGTGGTGCGGCTCTGCTGCGGGTCGCGTACGCCCTCGCCGGTGACCAGTACGCCGCCGAGGATCTGTTACAGGACGCGCTGGCCAAGGCGTACGCGCGCTGGCCGAAGATCCGCGGCGACGCCGAGCCGTACGTGCGCCGGATCCTCTACAACGACCAGGTCTCCGGTTGGCGGCGGCGGAAACGGAGACCGGAGGTGCCGCTCGGCGTCACCCCGGAACCGGTGGCCGACGGCGACACCGCCGACGACACCGTGTTGCAGATGATGCTGCGGGACGCGCTGCGGATGCTGCCACCCCGGCAGCGTGCGGTCCTGGTGCTGCGATACCTCGAAGACCTCAGTGTGGAACAGACCGCCGCGCTGCTCGGCTGCCGGGTCGGCACGGTGGCGAGCCAGTCGTCGCGGGCCCTGAGCAAGCTGCGTGACCTGGTTCCCGACTTCGCCAACCTGGCCGAGCGGAACAACCCGGAGCAACGGTACGAGCAGACCGAGCGGGATGAACCTCAGACCCGTTGGGAGACGGCGCGATGAGCCACGCGACTGACGAGGCCCTGCGTCGGGCCGTACACGGACTGGCCGGTGAAGCCCGCGCCGCGACCGACCTGGCACCGCTCGCGATGGCCCGGGGCCGGCGGGTACGGCGCCAGCGTCGCATCGTCGGCGCTGCCGCGGCGGTGGTCGCGATCGCGGTGATCGCGTCACCCTTCGTCTGGCTGCGCCCCGGTCCGGAGGTACGTCCCATCGGACCGCACCTCATCGTCCCCACCTCCGGTGACCCGACCGGACCCTCGGCGTCGCCGACGCCCTCGACCGTGCAGGCGGCGGGCAGCGCCTGGTGGAGCAGGCCGCTGCAACTCAGCGGTAGCTGGATCGTCACCGGGGCGACCACCACCGGAACCCCGCGCCAGCCCGCCTACGTCCTCGACCGCACCCGGAACTCCTACGTCGGCTACACCGCCTACGACGAGGTGTGGGCGGCGCCGAGCGGCAACCTCGCCGCTGTCTACGACTACAACCGGCCGGGTGAGACCGGGTTGCTGAACGTGGCGACCGGTGCGGTCAGGTGGGTCCGGACCGGGAGCCACGTGATGACCGCGAAGTGGTCGCCGGACGGCAGCAAGGTGCTGCTGACGAACATCAACATGCAGGCGGGCGGCGGCTATACCGCGATCATCGTGACCGTCGCGGACAGAAAGGTCCGCGAGTTCTCGGCGAGCGCGGCAACGTACCTCTGCACCGACTACTGCCAGTTCACCTGGATGCCGGACGGCAAGGAGGTGGTGCTTGCGCAGACGGATCCGGCCGCGCCGAACTCGGAGAAGACCCGTGCCGCGCGACGTGGGCTACAGCTTTTCTCGGCCGACACCGGCAAGCCGACGCGGTTCCTGCCGATCAGGGGGGATGTGGTCGGGGCGTACCCGTGGTCGCCGGACGGGCGGTTGGTTGTCGTCCAGGGACAGCAGGATCCGCAGCTCGTCGACGCCACCACCGGGGCGGTGCTCGGAGTACTGCCCAGCGCGGACGCGTTCTGGACCGCCGACGACCGGTTGATGTTCGTCGAGGATCGCGCGGGATACCCGAGCGCGATCGAGATGGACCTGCAGGGCAGGGAGTTCGCGCAGTTCTCGCTTCCGCCCGAACTGCTCGGCCGGCAGATCTCGGTGGCATCCGGCTGACCCTCGCCCTCCGGACGCGATACGTGTAGCAGAGCGGTACCGGCGGGCACCGGGAACATGAAACCATCGGCCGGCGTCCTCAATGCGCTGACCAGGGGTTATCGGCCACTAACATGCCCCTGACACCCGTTACCGAGCCTCCCGGGCCGCGCCCCCTCCGCGCCCGGGGTCCGCCGCCGGCACGGGACGGGCCTGGAGGGGTGCGCGCGATGACACGACTGGACAGCCGACCGGAGCCGAAGACCGACATCCGGGCCGGTTACCGCGGTGACATCGAGGGACTGCGCGCGGTCGCGGTCGTACTCGTGTTGTTGTCGCACGCGGGCCGGGACGTCCTCCCCGGCGGCTTCGTCGGGGTGGACGTCTTTTTTGTCATCTCCGGCTTCCTGATCACCGGGCTGCTGGTCGAGGAGTTGGAGCGCACCGGCAGGATCTCGCTGACCGGCTTCTACGCCCGGCGGGCGAAGCGGCTGCTTCCCGCCGCAGGGCTGGTGCTCGGCACGAGCCTGTTGCTGACCCTGTTCTTCCTGCCGAGGACCCGGTGGGCGGACACCGGCTGGGACGTGGTCGCCAGCGGGCTCTACGTGATGAACTGGCGGCTGGCCGAGCAGGCCGTCGACTACCTCGCGGTCGGGGACGCGCCGAGCATCCTCCAGCACTACTGGTCGCTCGCGGTCGAGGAGCAGTTCTACCTGGTCTGGCCGCTGCTGCTGATCCTGGTCGGCTGGTCGGGCCGGCGCCGACGCCGCGCCACCAGGGTCGACACCCCCGGCCGTACGGGCGTCAGCCGGCGCAGGTGGTTCCTGCTCGCCCTCGCCCTGATCGGGGTGCCGTCGTTCGCCTGGTCGGCCTACCTGACCTCGTCCGACCCGTCCCGCGCCTACTTCGTCACCACCACCCGGATGTGGGAACTCGCCCTCGGTGGTGGCCTGGCCCTGCTGAGTTTCCGGCTGTCCCGGCTGCCCCGGACGGTCGCCGCCGGGCTCGGCTGGGCCGGGTTGGCGGCGATCGTCGTCGCCGCACTCTGGATCACCCCGAGCATGGCCTTCCCCGGTTACCTGGCCGTGCTGCCCACCTTCGGTGCCGCCGCCGTGATCGCCGCCGGGACCGCCGGCCGTACCGGTCCCGAACTGGTGCTCGGCCTGCGCCCGGTACGCGCGATCGGCGCCCTGTCCTACTCGCTCTACCTGTGGCACTGGCCGCTCCTGGTGGCGGCGCAGGCCCGGTTCGGTGAGTTGAGCGTGGCGGCGGGACTCACGGTTGTGTTCCTCTCCGCGCTCCCGGCCTGGGCGACGTACCACTACCTGGAGAACCCGGTACGGCGGTCGAAGCGGCTGGCGTTCTATCCCGTACGGGCGCTGCGGCTGGGGTTGTTCTTCACCGCCGTACCGGTGCTGGCCGGGCTGCTGTTCCAGTTCACCGTCTGGCCGCCACCGCGCCCGGCGCCGGTGACCGACACGATCCCCTGGGCCGGGCCCTCGTCCGGCTCCTCGGTGCCGGTGAGGTCCGGACCGTCGGGTGCGGCGATTCTGGGTGACACGCCCCGGACCAGCAGGGACGGGGTGCCGGTGGACAAGGTGGACGCCATCGTCCCGGATCCGCTCGCCGCCAAGGACGACCTGCCCGATGTCTACCCCGACAGGTGTTTCTCCGAGGGGACCAGGACCGAGATCGTGACCTGCGTGTACGGCGACCGGGGGGCCGACTTCACGGTGGCGGTGGTGGGGGACTCGCACGCCGGCAACTGGATCCCGGCGTTGCAGGCGGTCGCCACCGAGCGGAAGTGGCGGCTGGTGACGTACCTGAAGCAGTCGTGTCCGTTCCTCGACCTGGAGATCTCGGTGCTGTCGCGTACCCAGCCGGCGTGTGCCGAGTGGAACCGCAACGTACGCGCGGAGCTGACCGGGACGGCCCGGCCCGACCTGCTGTTGACCAGTGGCGCGTTCTACGTCCCGATCCGTGGCGACGCCCTGCTCAACGGCGCCGACGGGTACCACGCCACGGTCGAGGCGATGCGCCGGACCTGGACCGCGATGACCGACGCGGGAATCCGTACGGTGGTCCTGCGCGACACCCCGCACCTGAACGTACGCGTCGCCGAGTGTGTGTCGGCGAACCGGACCAGGCTGACGAGGTGCACCGCGCCCAGGGAGCTTGCCGTGACGGCCAGCGCCGGTCCGGCCCAGGCGGAGGCGGTCGGGGGACTGTCCGGGGTGCGGCTGGTCGACCTGACCGACGCGATCTGCCCGGCCGACCGGTGTGCCCCGGTGATCGGCGGGGTGCTGGTCTACCGGGACAGCAGCCACCTGACCGCCACCTACGCCCGGAGTCTCACCCCACGGGTGGGCGCCGCACTCGACACGCTGCTCAACTGAGATCGCCGGGGGATCGTCAGGCGACCGGCGGGAAGATCGCTTCGATCAGGTGCGGTCCGGGTTCGCGCAGTGCGCGGGAGAACTGCTCGGCGAGTTCCTCGGCGGTGGTCGCCCGGCTGGCCGGCACCCCGAAGCCCTCGGCAAGTTTGACGTAGTCGATCGTCGGCCCGGTGAGGTCGAAGAGGCTGTTGGACTCCGGGTCGACGTCCGCGCCGACCAGGTGCTGCCACTCCTCGCGGAGGATGGCGTAGGAGCGGTTGTTCAGGATCACGTTGGTGATGTCGAGGTTCTCCCGCGCCTGGGTCCAGAGGGCGGAGAGGGTGTAGATCGCGCACCCGTCGCTCTCCAGGGTCACCACCGGGCGGTCCGGGGCGGCGATCGCGGCGCCGATCGCCAACGGCATCCCCTCGCCCATCGCGCCGCCGCACTGGGTCAGCACGTCGTGCCGTGGCGCGCCGACGGTGGCGGCGGCCAGCGCGCTCCGGGAGCTGATCGTCTCGTCGATCACGATCGCCCGCTCGGGCAGCAGCGCGCCGACCACGTCGGCCCAGTTGGCGGCGGTGAGCGCTCCGGTCGGCAGCGGCGGTCGGGCCGGAGCCGGCAACTCGGGTTGACTGGCCGGGTCGAGCAGGTCGGCGAGGGCGGTCAGCGCGGCGACCGCGTCCTGACCCACCTCGGCCAGGACCTGGGTGTTCGCCCCCGGTGGGACCAGACAACTCGGTTGGCCTGGGTAGGCGAAGAACGACACCGGCACCTTCGTGCCCGCGACGATCACCTGCTCGACCCCGTCGAGTTGCGCCGCCACCTGCTCCGGGTAGGACGCCAACCGGTCGAACGACGGGACCCCGGCACCGTGCTCCAACCGTGGCGTGTACGTCTCCAACAGCACCTTCACCCCGGTACTGGCGGCGATCCGGCCGGCGGCACGCAGCCCCGCCTCCCGCCCCGCCGGTCCGCCGACGACCAGGACGGAGCGGTCGCCGCCGCGCAGCACCGTGCAGATCCGGGCGATCACCGCCGGGTCGACGGTCGGCACCGGTCGCGCCGGGATCGGCTCGCCGACCAGACCGCCGTCGCTCCAGGAGACGTCCGCCGGCATGATCAGCGTGGCGATCTGTCCCGGCGATTCGAGCGCCTCGGCGTACGCGGACGCGGCGTCGGGACCGGCGCCGGCCGGGTTCTCGGGGCGCCGGACCGGGCCACGGAGCGTACCGGCGACGGCGGCGATGTCGGACTCCAACGGCGGGTCCTGCACCTTGTGCCGGCTGGGGTGGTCGCCGACGATGTTCACCACGGGCGAGTTGGCCCGGCGGGTGTTGTGCAGGTTCGCCATCCCGTGCCCTAGACCGGGTCCGAGGTGCAGCAGGGTCGCGGCGGGTTTGCCGGCCATCCGGGCGTACCCGTCGGCGGCGCCGGTGACGACGCCCTCGAACAGGCCGAGTACGGGCCGTACCTCGGGGACCGTGTCCAGTGCCCGGACCAGGTGCAGTTCGGTCGTGCCGGGGTTGGTGAAGCAGACCTCGATCCCCGACCCGGCGAGCGTACGCAGCACCGCTTCCGCACCGTTCACGAGCATCACCTCCCGGTTACCTCCCGTCACCGGACACTAGCCGTCGCGAACGCGCCGCGGGCAGACATCGAAACCTGTTGCCGACCAGGGGTGATGCGACCGGGTACGGAACCGGGCGGCCGGGTGGTGGGGACGACACGCGGCGTTCCGGTGGCGGCCACCCCGAATTGATCATGACGTCGGGTGGCCTTCGTAGCGTCCGTGATCATGACTGTCCTTTCCGCATCATCACCGCTGCGCCGGGCCGCGACGGGGCTGCACGCCACGCGTACCCGCGCTGCCGCCGCGCTCGCCGCGCTCGCGGTCACCGGTGGCGCCGCCGTGGCCGTCACCGCCTCGTCGCCCGCCGCCGCCGAACCGGGCAACGTTGTCGTCTCGGAGAACTTCTCCTCCGGATCCCTGCCCGCGGGCTGGAACGCGGTCGACGGTGCCTGGAAGGTCGAGAACGGTCGGCTGTACGGCACCTCCGCCAGTTCGGCCGACAACAACAAGATCACTTTTGGGCGGCACCTGAACGACTTCCGGTTCGAGGCGACCATGCGCTTCGAGACGGTGTCGGCCGCCACCCGCTGGGCCTCGCTCGGCCTGGACGTCCCCGCCGACGGCGCCACCCCGTGGTGGATCGCCACCATGCGCAGCGGCACCACCGCCGCCAACGGGCTCGAGTTCGCCCAGCGGACCACCGCCAACACCTGGGTCGTGCCGAACACCGCCTCCGCCCCGTACGCCGCCGGCACCGGCCGGGACATCCGGGTCGCCGTCGAGGTGCACGGCAACCAGGCCCGCTGGATCTTCGACGGGCGTGAGGCGATGCGTACCAACAGTCTTCAGCGTTCCGCCGACGGCATCCAGGCGCTGTTCGTCAACGGCGCCACCGTCTCGTACGACGACGTCACCGTCACCGAGCTGCCGCCGAACGGCTACATCCGCCCCGAGGGCAGCCCGTTCACGGTCATCGCCCACCGTGGCGCGTCGGCCGCCGCACCGGAGAACACCCTGGTCGCGCAGGAGATCGCCCGCAAGGGCGGCGCCGACTGGATCGAGAACGACGTGCAGCCGAGCAAGGACGGCGTCCCGTTCATCCTGCACGACGACACCGTCGACCGGACCACCGACGGCACCGGCAAGATCCGGGACCTGACCGCCGAGCAGATCAAGGCCCTCGACGCCGGCTCCTGGTTCGGCCCCCAGTACGTCGGCGAGCGGGTGCCGACCCTCGCCGAGCAACTCGCCGACCTGCGTACGCGTGGCGGGAGCCTGCTCCTGGAGATCAAGGGCAAGCACACGAAGGACGAGGTCGCCACGATCATCCAGGTGATCCGGGACGAGCAGATGATGAGCCGGGTCTTCGTCCAGAGCTTCGAGGTCGACGCCCTCCAGTACACCTACGAACTCGCCCCCGAGTTGCCGCTCGGCCTGCTCCGCAGCAGCCTCGACGCCGACCCGGTGGCGATCTCGAAGCAGCTCCACCTGACCGCGTACAACCCGGACGGCAACGCGCTGCTCGCCAAGCCGGAGTTCATCGCCCCGCTGCACGCCGCCGGGGTCGCCGTGATGGCGTGGACGATGGACTCCGCCGGCCTCTGGCAGCGGCTGGAGCGGGCCGGCACCGACGCGATCATCACCAACCGGGCGTCCGAACTGGTCGGTTGGAACTCCGCGTTCATGCAGCGCGCCTCCGGTGACCCGACCGTGGCGATCACCTCGCCGGCCGACGGGGCGCGCCTCGACCGGGCGCAGTCCCCGGTGATCGCGGTCGCCGCGACCAACTCCGACACCGTCACCGTCACCCTCGACGGCAAGAAGTCGGCCGCCGGGCGCAAGCTCGACCTGGCCAAGCTCACCGCCGGCAAGCACACCATCAACACCGTGGTCACCGGGCCGGAGGGCACCGCGACCGCGACCGGCACCTTCACCGTGACGGTGAGCCAGGCCGGGCTCGGTTACCTCATCCTCACCTCGGCCGCCGACCCGGCCGCGATCGGCACGATGACCGCCAAGCTGGTCGACGGAAAGTACGCCGAACTCGCCAGCTACGTCGACCGCCAGGCAGGCAAGCTCGTACCGGCCGAGGTGGCCGGCGTGATCGCCGCCGACGCCCGCACCCTCGCCCTGAAGTAGCGAGCCCCGTCCAGCGAACGGTTGTTCCCGTCGTCCGTCCTCCCGGCGGCGGGAACAACCGTTCGCCCGTACCGTGCGCATTTGCGGTGGGGGCGTTATGCGAGCGACGTTCGGACAACACCGGATAGCCCGTTTGCGCAGGCGACGAGGCCGAAAATTTACACCGTCCCGTACACCCGGCAGTTCTTGTAACGACACTGTTTCCGCATATGCTCCAGCGCGTCTACCCCCCTTTACGGAGGCTTAGTTTGATGCGCCGGAACAGACGCACGCGCTCACTGAACGCGCTGGGCGTACTCCTCACCACTGGTGCGCTCGGCCTGGCCAGTGGCACCGCCGCGGTGGCCGCCGAACCGACGGCCACCCCGTTCGTCAGCGAAATCCACTACGACAACGCCGGCACCGACTCCGGTGAGGCGATCGAGATCGAGGCACCGGCCGGGTTCGACCTGTCCGGCTGGCAGATCGTGCTCTACAACGGCAACAACGGTGCCGCGTACAACACCCGTACGCTCAGCGGCGTCGTCCCGGCGGCCGGCGTGGTCGTCGCGTCCTACCCGGTCGACGGCATCCAGAACGGTGCCCCGGACGGGATCGCGCTGGTCGCACCCGGTGGCACGGTTGCCGAATACCTCACCTACGAGGGCACCTTCGCCGCCGTCGGCGGGCCGGCCAACGGGCTGACCGGCACCGACATCGGCGTTTCCGAGGGCTCGTCCAGCCCGGTCGGCTTCTCGTTGCAGAAGATCGGCGGGACCTGGCGGGACGCGGCCCAGAACACCTTCGGCGTACGCAACGCCGGTGGCGACCCGGATCCCGACCCCGATCCCGACCCGGTCGGTTGTGACGTCACCGTCGACCGGACCATCGCCCAGGTCCAGGGCACCGGGGACGCGACCCCGCTGGCCGGCACCCGGGTCACCGTCGAGGGCGTGGTGACCGGTGACTACCGCACCGGCGGCTACAACGGCATCTCGGTGCAGAGCGTCGGCAGTGGCGGACGCGCGCCGGCCGCCGGTACCGCCTCCGACGGCATCTTCGTCTACCTGACCACGAACGCCGCGAACCACCCGTCGGTCGCGATCGGCGACCGGATCCGGGTCAGCGGTACGGCCAGCGAATTCAACGGCCTCACCCAGCTCAGCATCGGCGCCGAGGCCGACGTGCAGGTCTGCGAGCAGGGTGTGGCGCTGCCGACCCCGGTCGCGTTCGGCCTGCCCCTCGACCCGGCCGGGCGGGAGTCGGTGGAGTCGATGCTGGTCGCCCCGGTCGGCCCGTACACGGTCTCCGAGGTCTACAACACCAACCGGTACGGCGAGGTCGTGCTCGCCGCCGGTGAGCACGCCGCGGTCATCCCGACCGACCTGGCCCGCCCCGGCACCCCCGAGGCCCAGCAGGTCGCCGCCGCGAACAAGCTCGCCCGGCTGCTGCTCGACGACGGTCGCACCACCAACCTGTCGACGGACAACACCCTGCCGCCGTACTTCTCGCCGACCAGCCCGCTGCGCGTGGGTGACCGGGTCGGTGCGTTCGGCCCGACGGTGCTGTCGTACGGCTTCAACGAGTGGCGGCTCCAGCCGACCACCCCGGTCGACGCGGCCACCCCGCCGGCCGGTCGCACCACCTTCACCTCGACCAACCCGCGTACGGCGGCACCGGAGAACGTCGGCGGGGACCTCCGCCTGGCGAGCTTCAACGTGCTGAACTACTTCGTCCACTTCGGTGGCGAGGCGCGCGGCGCGGACGACGAGGCCGGTCTGCTGAAGCAGGAGGCGAAGATCGTTTCGGCGATCAACGCGCTCGGTGCCGACGTGGTCGCGCTGGAGGAGATCGAGAACTCGGTACGGTTCAACACCGCCGACCCGCAGCAGGCGCTCAAGCGGCTGGTCGCCGCCCTGAACACCGCCGCCGGTGCGGGCACCTGGGACTACGTCCGTACGCCCGCGCAGTTGCCGCCCGCGACCGCGCAGGACTTCATCACCACGGCGATCATCTTCAAGCCGGCGAAGGCCACGCCCAAGGGCGAGTCCCGCTCGGTCAACGACGAGAGCGTCTGGTTCAACGCGCGCGAGCCGATCGCGCAGAGCTTCACCTCCGGTGCGGCCACCTTCACCGTGGTCGCCAACCACCTGAAGTCCAAGAGCACCTCGGACGCGGCGACCGGCGACAACGCCGACGCCGGTGACGGCCAGGGCGCGTTCAACGGTGACCGGGTCCGCCAGGCGCGGGCGCTGGCCACCTTCGTGGACGAGTTGAAGACCAGCAGCGGCAGCGACGACGTGCTCCTGCTCGGCGACTTCAACGCCTACACCCACGAGGACCCGCTCCAGGTCCTCTACGACAAGCAGTACGTCGACCTGAACACCACCGGTGAGGCGAGCTACGTCTTCGGTGGCGAGTCCGGTTCGCTGGACCACGCCATCGCGTCGCCGTCGCTGGCGGCCCGGGTCACCGGGGTCGACGTGTGGCAGATCAACTCGCACGAGTCGTTCGCGTTCGAGTACGACGGACACCCGGCGTTCTACGCGCCGAACCCGTACCGGGCCAGTGACCACAACCCGATCGTGGTCGGCCTCGACACCGCCCCGGCCGGTCCGGTGCAGGTGCAGCTCCTGGGCATCAACGACTTCCACGGTCGGCTCGAGTCGCCGGGCAACGCCCCGGACGGTCGGCCGATCGGCGGAGCCGCCCAGCTCGCCGGCCTGGTCGGTCAGCTCCGTACGGCCAACCCGAACACCGTGTTCGTGTCGGCCGGCGACAACATCGGCGCGTCGACGTTCATCTCGGCCATCGACGGGGACAACCCGACCCTGGACGCGTTGAACATGATGGGCCTGGACGCCGCCTCGGTCGGCAACCACGAGTTCGACAAGGGCTTCGCCGACCTCGCCGGCCGGGTCACCGACCGGGCCGACTTCCCGTACCTCGGTGCGAACGTCTACCGGGGCAACGAGCGGGCCCTGCCCGCGTACGCGGTGAAGACGGTCGGCGGCGTACGCGTCGGCATCGTCGGTGTGGTCACCGAGCAGACCGCGTCGCTGGTCAGCCCGGACGGCATCGCCGGCCTCACGTTCAAGTCGCCGGTTCCGGAGGCCGAGGCGGTCGCCGCCGAGCTGAAGGACGGCAACCCGGCCAACGGCGAAGCCGACGTCGTGGTCCTCGTCGCGCACGAGGGTGCGGCACTGGAGAACATCGCCACCCCGGAGGCGCTCGCCGCCGACCCGGTGTTCGGTGCCTTCGTGCGGGCCAGCGCCGACATCGACGTCATCGTCAGCGGGCACACCCACCAGCCGTACGCCTTCGAGATGCCGATCCCCGGCACGGACCGGCTCCGGCCGGTCGTCGAGGCACAGGAGTACGGCCGCAAGCTCGCCCAGGTGACGCTGAGCGTCGACCCGACGACGAAGGCGGTCACCGCCGCCGACGCCGGCCTGCTCGACGTGGTCGGTGCACCGTCCGACCCGGCGATCGCCCAGCTCGTCGCGACCGCCAAGGCCAACGCCGACGTCCTCGGCCAGCGGCCGCTCGGTGCGATCACCGCCGACATCCGGCGGGCGACCACCAACGGCCAGGAGGACCGGGGCAAAGAGTCGGCTCTCGGCAACTTCATCGCCGACGTGCAGCTCGCCGGCACGAAGGACGCTGGTCGGGGCGGGGCGCAGATCGCCCTGATGAACCCGGGCGGTCTCCGGGCCGACCTGGTGTACGCCCCGGACGGGGTGGTCACCTACTCCGAGGCGTTCTCGGTCCAGCCGTTCTCGAACGACGTGGTGACCAAGAGCTACACCGGGGCCGAGATCAAGCAGGCCCTGGAGCAGCAGTGGCAGCCGGCGGGGGCCTCCCGTCCGCTGCTCTGGCTCGGTGTCTCGAAGGGCTTCACCTACACCTACCTCCCGGACGCCCCGCAGGGCTCGCGGATCACGTCGATGAAGCTCAACGGCGTCGCGATCAACCCGACGGCCAGCTACCGGGTCACGGTGAACTCCTTCCTGGCGGCGGGCGGGGACAACTTCCTCGTCCTGGCAGGCGGCACCAACCGGGTCACCACCGGTGACAACGACCTGACCATGCTGACCGACTACCTCGCCGCGAACTCGCCGGTGACGGCGGACGCGGCGCCGCGTTCCGCGATCGGTCAGCCCGGCCCGCAGTGCACCACGACGATCACCGGCCGCTACAGCAAGCCGCTGACCGTCTCGTCGGGCCTGACCTGCCTGGAGAACGCGAGCGTCTCCGGACCGGTCACGGTCGCCGCCGGGGCGTCGCTGATCAGCACCGGAAGCACCATCTCCGGACCGGTCACGGCCAACCGGCCGGCGCTGTTCACCCTCACCGGGACCACGGTCTCGGGTCCGGTGACGGTGACCGGTGCGACCGGTGCGGTGCTGGTCGAGAAGGGCCGGATCTCCGGCCCGGTCTCGGTGACCAACAACACCGGCGGGGTACGCCTCGACACGCTCACCATCGCCGGCCCGGTCACCGTGACCGGCAGCTCGGGCAGCCAGCCCGTGCTGGTCGCCGGGAACACGGTCAACGGTCCGCTCTCCTGCTCGGGCAACACGCCCGCGCCGGGCAACGACGGCCGGCCGAACACCGTACGCGGTCCGGCGAGCGGGCAGTGCGCCCGGCTCTGACCTGACGACGTACCGAAGCGGTAGCGCACATCCCCGGTCCGGGGTCGCCTTCGACGGCGGCCCCGGACCGGGTCCTTTTCCGGTGTGGCCCGGCCCTCAGGGGTGCCGTGTCCCGGCTCTTTCCGGTGTGTGCCGGCTCTCGAATCCGGCGATCCGGCAAGATTCGGTAAGCGTCCGGTGTTGTTCCCACCTGCGTGCCGCGGCCGGCGGCACCCGTGATCGGGCGGTATCTGACAAGGGAGTCCGACGTGAAGGCCGTTCAGTTCAGCGAGTACGGAGAGCCCGACGTGCTGCGGGTGGCCGAGGTGCCCGAGCCGCATGCCGGGGCGGGTCAGCTCCGGGTGGCGGTACGGGCGGTCGGCGTCAACCCGTGGGAATGGAAGGTACGCAGCGGCGCCATGCAGGGATTCCTACCGCTGACCCTGCCCATCATTCCGGGCAGTGAGGTCGCGGGTGTGGTCGACGAGATCGGCGACGGCATCACCGGTGTCTCGGTCGGGGACGAGGTGTTCGGGTTTGTCGTCGGTGCCGCGTACGCCGAGTACGCCGTGCTGGCGCAGGACCACTTCGCGCACAAGCCGGCCGCCCTGCCCTGGCCGGAGGCGGCGGCGCTGCCGGTCGCGGCCGAGACCGCCGTACGCGCCCTGGACGCGCTCGACCTCGCCGAGGGGCAGACCCTGCTGGTCAACGGTGCCGCCGGTGGGGTCGGACTGGCCGCTGTGCAGTTCGCCATGCAGCGCGGGGCGACCGTGATCGGCACCGCGAGCGAACCGAACCACGACTTCCTCCGCTCGATCGGCGTCACCCCGGTCACCTACGGGGAAGGTCTGGTGCGGCGGGTGCTCGACATCTCCCCGACCGGGGTGGACCGGGCCCTGGACGTGGCCGGCCGGGGCGGTCTGCCCGACCTGATCGAGCTGGCCCACGGCACCGACAACGTGCTCACCGTCGCCGACCCCGAGGCCCAGAAGTACGGCGTACGCTTCGCCGCCAACCGCGCCAAGAACCCGTTCCCGGCCCTGGACCAGGTCGCCCGCCTGATCGAACAGGACAGCTTCACCCTCCCGGTCGCGGAGACCTTCCCGCTGGAGCGGGCCGCCGACGCCCACCGCATCAGCCAGGCCGGTCACATCCGCGGCAAGCTGGTCCTCCTCCCCGCCTGAACCGTCCCGTGACCCCGTAGGAAGGGCAGGGGGCCTTCCTACGGGGTGAGGGCGTGGAAGGCGCCGGCGCGGGTGGCGACGTAGATGCGGCCACGCCAGACGGCCGGGGTCGACTCGATGCAGCCGCCGAGCCTGACCTGCCACAGGGGTTTCGGCATGACCGTGGTGTCGGCGACGTCGTAGGCGTGCAGAACCCCGGCGCAGTCGCCGATCAGCAGGACGTCGTCGACCACCACCGGGGACTGCCAGGTCGGTCCGGGCAGGTCGAACCGCCAGCGGACCGTACCGGTGGCCCGGTCGATGCCGAGCACCTCACCCCCGTTGGTGTCGAAGATGGCCACGTCCCGGTGCAGGGCCGGGGTGCCCCAGGCCCCAGCGGGCCGCCCGTCGGTGTCGTGCACCCGCCAGACCAGCGGGTTGTCGGCCCGGCGGGGATCGAGTTTGACCAGTTGGCCTACCTCGCGGGAGCGGGCGGTGCCTCGCTCGTACTCGGCGCCGACGTAGAGCGCGCCCTCGGCGTCGACCACCACCGTGGCGTCGGTGTCGTCGCCCATCCAGAACCGGAAGACCCGTTTCGGCGTACGGCCCTCCTTCAGCCCGCCGATGTCCCAGCCCTGCACCAGGCCACCGGAGTTGGCGAAGTAGACGGTGTCGCCGTACACGGCGACCGAACTCTCGATCGACACCATCCGGTCGCCGATGTCGCGCAGGAGTTGCGCGTCCCAGCCGGGGGCGTGGAAGACCAGCTTCGGCGCGACCGTCACCTTCCCGTCCGGGCCGTAGCCCCGGTTGAGCTTGACGATGTGGAACTGGCTGTTCTCGCCGCCCTCGAACAGGTAGTCGTCGATGACGATGGCGGAACCGTCCCAGTCGTCGTTCCAGAGCGTCGGTGAGACCGCCCGGGCGGAGAGTTTCCACAGCTCGGTCGGCTTGCCCCGGTCGATCGCGATGATCCGGTAGTAGTTGTCCCGGGACCCGGTGTAGACCAGCGGGAAGGCGTCCGGATCCACCGTGACCGAGCCCTTGATGATGTCGCCGGTGGGGAAGTCGGGCAGGATCCGCTCGCCGGTCACCGCGTCGAGGAAGTGCACCTTGCGGTCGTACGCGCCGAAGACCACCCAGGTCCGCCCGGCCCGTTCGAACACGGCCGGTTGACCGGTCCAGCCGGATCCGCACCACTGCCGGGTGCCCTTGTCGTCGGTGGACTCGGCGCAGAGCCCCCCGCTGCGGGGGAACTTCCACGCCGACTTCGGAGCGGTGCGCGGCAGCGGGCCGGTGCCGTACCAGGTGCGGGTCGGGTTGCCGCGGAAGGTGAGCAGACCGGGGACCTTGTCGCCGTACGGCTGGCCCACCCCGGCCGGGTCCGACCACCGGGTGTCGGGCGCGGCGGTCGCGGTGGGCGCGCTCGCGCCGGCCGTCGCGGACCTTTCCCCGGTCACCCAGGACGACCCGGTACGGTCCGGCGCCGCACCCCGGTCGCAGGAGGCCCCGCCCAGGAGCAGCCCGAGTACGACGATCGCCGCGACGAGGCGGCTCGGGCGCCGATCAGTGGGTGGCCTCATCGGGTCAGTCTGCCCACCGTCCCGCCGGTCGACGCTCATCCCATCCGACTGTTTCGATATCTGCGCTGTCAGTGCATGTCGGACGAACGGACGAGCCCGCGCCGCCGTGGCGCGGGACCTCACCTGTCGCATGCCCTCAGTAGCATTGCGTGCGGATGTGGGTTGGGTCACCACCGACCCGCCGCACCCGGTCGACGAGGGGTGGTGACGATGACACTGACCGAACTGGACACCGATCCGCGGCCGGACCTCGCCGCCGGGCCCGCCCGGCCGGGTGGTCGCCGGCTGCGGGGTGTACGGCGCCGCCGGTTGCGCCGGCTGCTGGTGCCGACTCCCAACCGGTTCGTGCTGGTCGGAATCATGCTGGTGCTGCTGTTCGCGCTGACCGCCGGCATCGCCGGGCTGGCCGCACGGGCCGCCGTCGACGCCGGGGAGGTAATGGTCACCAGCGCCGCCCAGATGAGCGGCAACGCCCAGGCGATGCACCGGTGGCTGGCCGAGGCCGATGCCGCCGCCACCGGTCGGTTTCTCGCCCCACCCGACTCCGGCCAGCGGGTGCAGCTCAACCGCAACTACGAGGACGCGCTCGGCGAGGTACGCCGGCTGCTGGCCGAGTCGGCCGGGCTGACCGGCGGCGACCCGGACCGGGCCACCGGGTTGGCTCGGGTGGCGAACCAGTTGCCGGTCTACACCGACCTCGTCCGGCGGGCCCAGGAGCTGGGCGCGGAGCCGGCCGACAGGCGGCTGGACGCGCTGCTCGGCTCGGCGTACCTGCGGGAGGCGTCCGGCTACCTGCGCGGTGTCCTGCTCCCCGCCGCGCAGCAGCTCTGGGAGGACGAGACGACCAGGCTGAGCGAGGCCCGGCGGGACGGCCAACTCGCCCTGTTCGGGTCGATCGGCATCACCCTGCTCACCCTGGTCCCGCTCTGGTGGAGCCAGCGCTACCTGCGGCGTCGCACCAAGCGCCGGGTCAACCCCGGGCTGGCCTTGGCCACCGCCGCCATGCTCGCCACCACCGGCTGGCTGGTGGTCTCCTGGCGGCACTGGCCGCAGGCCGAGGAGCGGCTGACGGTCGCCGGCCGCAAGCTCGACCAGCACCGGGACCTGATCGAGATCCAGCGCGACGCACTCCGCGCCCGCGCCGACGTCCACCTGCGACTCGGCGGTAACAGCAACCAGTACGGCATGGTGGCCCTCAACGAGCGGTTCCGGCGGGACGCGCACTGCGATTCGACCGTGGCCGGCTTCACCGACCAGATGCGGGTCCTGGTCGGCGTCTGGTGCACGGGCCACGATCGGTACATCGTGGAGAACGAGCGGCTCGGCGCCCACCCGGCGGCGGTTGCCGCAGCACTGCCCGGCGGTGAGGTCGCCACCGCGTTCACCCACTACGACACCGAGCTGACCAAGGAAATCAACCGGGTCGACCGGGAGATCTACCAGGAGCTGACCAACACGCCACCGGCACCGACCTCGCTGGGTGTGGTCACGCTGCTGCTCTGCCTGATCGGCGCCGCCGGGGTGGCGGTCGGCATCGGGGTACGGGTGAGGGAGTACCGATGACGAGTTACCCGACCGGACCGCGCCGCGCCACCGCCGTACTCGCCGTGGTGCTGGTGCTCGCCGGGAGCGGCTGTGCGAGCAGCTACCAGCCGCCGCCGGTGGCTTCGCCGTACCCGGTCGGGGCGCAGCGGCCGGCGCCGACCCCCAGTCCGATCAGCGCGCCCGACTGCGACGCGCGGCTGAGTCTGCGGCCGGATCCGACCCCGCCGGGCAAGTACGTCGAGCAGGGTTACATCCGGGCCGGGGTGGACCAGACGATGACCCGGATGACCTCCCGTAATCCGGCCACCGGGGAGTTCGAGGGCTTCGACATCGAGTTGCTGCACGAGGTCGCCAAGGCGATGTTCCCCGGCAGGGACCCGAAGGAGACGCTACGGTTCGTCGTGGTCACCTCGGGCGAGCGGCAGCAGCGGCTCAACGACGGGACGGTGGACATCGTCGCCGACTCGATGACCGCGACCTGCGCGCGTGCCACGGAGGTCGCCTTCTCCACCGACTATCTCGACTCGGGGCAGACCGTGCTGGTGCGCGGCGACTCCCCGTACCAGGGGATCGGGGACCTGGGCGGCAAGGCGGTCTGTGCGGCGACCGGCACCACCTCGCTGGAGCACACCCGGGCCCGGCCGGAGAAGCCGCTGCCGGTGTCGGTGCCGAACTGGACCGACTGCCTGGTCATGCTGCAACAGAAGCAGGTCGAGGCGATATCCACCGACCACAACGTGCTGCTCGGTCTCCGGGACCTCGACCCGACCACCCGGTTGGTCACCCAACCGCCGTCGCGCCCGACCGGCGACACCTCCTGCGACTGGCACGACGAGCCGAAATCGTCCTGCACCTGGTTCAGCGACGAACCGCACGCGGTCGCCACCCGGCAGGACGACGTCGCCCTGCTCCGGTTCGTCAACCACGTGCTGGAGCAGATCCGGCAGAACGGCAGGTGGGTGCAGATGCACGAGAAGTGGCTGCCGGAGCACCCGGACAACGGGCCGCCCCCGGCCCGCTACGGCCCCAACCTGTCCTGGCCCCCGGGCATGTGAGGACGGAATGGCCGAACCACGCGCACGGGAACATCCGGGAGGACAGCACCAGCCGGAGGTGCAGCATCAGCAGGGCGGGTCGGCTCAGCCGGAGGCGGAACTGCACCGGCTGCGGGCCGAGTGCGCCCGGCTGGCCGGCGCCCTGGTGGTCCGCGACGAAGCGGACGGCTACCGGCAGCTGGAGCGGCCGGACGCCGCCGGGGCGACCGCCCGCGCCTGGCAGGACGTCCAGTGGCGGATCGGAGAGCTCGCCGCCCAGCTCGCCGCCGCCCAGCAGTTGCTCGACCGGGCGGACCTGTTGCGTCAGCGCCGCTTCGCCGGCCCGGTCGAACGGTCGGGCCCGGTCGCCGAGGTGGATCCGGGCGCACCGGCCGGTGACACCGAGCTGTGGGCACTGCTGCGCGGTCCGTGCGAGGTGGTCCTGACCGCGGCCACCGGCGCACCCGTCGAGGTGATCGCTTTGCCCCTGCCGGAGGTGATCGTCCGGGCCGGCGAGCACCACGCCGCGATCCTGGCCGTGGCCGAGGCGGTCGCCGCCGCCCGCGCCACCATGCTCACCCGGCTCGAAACGGTGGTCGGGCGGCTCGCCGAGGTGCGGGGCCGGGCGGCCGGGGTGTCCGTACCGGACGCGCTGATCGAGGGCCTGCAGACCGAGATCGACACACTCCGGCGGTCCGGGGAGCGGGATCCGCTGGGGGCGGCCGACGGGGTGGCCTGGGCCGCCGCCCGGGACCGGCTCGCCGCCAGGATCACCGAACTCGGCGTACGGGTGGGACGGGCCGAGGAGCTGCGCGGCCGGTTGCCGGGCCTGGTGGACGAGTTGCGGCTGCTGATCGGTCGACTCGACGCGGACGAGACCGAGGCGAGACACGCGTGGCGGGGCCTCACCCCGATCCCCGGCGATCCCGAGCCCGGCCCCGATTCCGGCCCACCGGTGCCGCAGGCCGCGACCCTGCGGGTACGGCTGCGCGCGGTCGAACGCCGTTGCCGCCGGGGTGAGTGGTGGGACGCGGTCGACGAGGAGTCCGAGCCGGCCGAGATCGGTGCCGAGGTGACCTCGGCGGCGGAGCAGGCCGCGCGTGCCCGGGACGCGGCCGGGATACGGCGGCGACGCCTCTACGACTACCGGATCGAGCTTCGGGGCCGGCTGGACGCCTTCCAGCGCAAGGCGTTCGGTGCCGGGCGTTCCGAGGACCTGGCCCTGACCGACCTCTACAACGAGGCCCGGCGTCGACTCCGGGCGGATCCGCTCGACGCCCCGGCCGCCGACCGGGCGGTCAACCGGTACCTGCACGCGGTGAACGAGGAGGGTCCGGCATGAACGGCTGTCTCGCCCGCGACTGTCCGGGCGCCGTCGACCTCGACGGCTTCTGCCTCAAGTGGGGCCACCGCTGCGCCGGCCAGTCCGGCGAGGACTCCGCCGGCTCCAACGGGTCGAACGGCGCCGAGGGTGGCTCGGTCGCGGGATCCGGGCCGGTGCGCGGCGGCGCTCCGAGCGCGTTCGCCCGGCCGTCGGTGGCCGCCCGTCCGAGCCGGCCCGCCACCGCACCGCCGGCCTCGGCCGGAGCGGATCGGCGGGCGGGACCGAGTGGTCCGGACCCGGTCGGGGTCAGCTCGGGTGGTGCCGGCTGGCGTACGGGGTCGGGCAGCGGGTCGACCGGTGGCGGCTCCGGTGGGGGCGCGGGCGCCCGACCGGGCGGAGGACCACCACCCGGCTTCGGCGGCGGGACCCGGCGCTGGTTCGGGCTGGTCGAGATGCCGGTGGTCCCGCCACGGGATCCGCTCACCGCGATCCGGGCCGAGCACGCCGTACCCGAACACGCCCGGATCTGTGCCCGGTCCTCCTGCCGGCGACCGGTCGGCCGGACCGACGGCACCGACTCCGGCATCACCACCGGCTACTGCCCGCACTGCGGCACCCCGTTCTCGTTCGTTCCGCCGCTGCACGACGGTGACGTGATCAAGCAGCGGTACCGGATCCGGGGCTGCATCGGTTACGGCGGGATGGGCTGGATCTTCGCCGCCCGGGACGAGGACATGGACGCGAGCTGGCGGGTGCTCAAGCGCCAGCGGGCCGCCGAGGACGCCACCGCCGCCGAGGCGTTCGTCGGGGAACGGCGGGCACTGATCGCCCTGGACCACCCGAACATCGTCAAGATCTACGACTTCGTGCCGCCGGAGGCGGGCGACGGTACGCCGTACATCGTGATGGAGTTCGTGGGCGGGCAGTCGCTGGACGAGATGCGACCGCGCCCGTCCGGCTGGGGCGTACCGGGGCCGCTGCCGTTGCCGCAGGTGCTGGCGTACGGGCTGGCCATCCTGGACGCCTTCGAGCACCTGCACGAGCAGGACTGGCTCTACTGTGACCTGAAGCCGGACAACGTCATGCACGTCGGCAACCGGCTCAAGCTGCTCGACCTCGGTGCCGCCCGCCGCGCCGACGACCTGGACAGCCCGCTGCTGGGCACCCGTGGTTTCGAGGCGCCCGAGGTGCACAGGCACGGGGCGCGGGCCGCCTCGGTCCGCTCCGACCTCTACACCGTCGGGCGCACCCTCGGGGCGCTCAGCCTGGCCGCCAACACCAGCCAGTACGTGAGCCGGTTCCCGGACGGGCGGCTGCCGGACGCGGTGCCGCAGTTGCTCGACGAGCACGAGTCGTACCGCCGACTGCTGGCCCGGTCGACCCACCCGGAGCCGGGCCGCCGGTTCGGTTCGGCCGACGAGATGTACGCGCAGGTGCACGGCGTACTCCGGCAGGTGCTCGCGGAGCAGGGGCAGGAGGTGCCGCCCACGGCGTCCACCCTGTTCGGGCTCGCGCCCCGCCCGTTCGGCGCGTACGACGATCTGACCACGCCGGTGCCGGCGGCGATGGTGGCCACCGCGCTCCCGGCGCCGCTGATGGATCTCGCCGATCCCGGTGCCGGTTTTCTCGGCTCGGTCGGCGCGGTCCAGCCGGCGGAGCTGATCGGCCTGCTCGGTCGGGCACCGGAACGCAGCCGGGACGTGCTGCTCCGGCTGACCCGGGCCTACCTCGACGCCGGGCAGCCCGAGTTGGCCGCCGGCACCCTGACCGAGCTGGCCGCCCGGCCGGACGCCCCGGTCGACGACTGGCGGCTGGACTGGCACCACGGGCTGGTCGCCCTGGCCTCGGGCGACATCGGCGCCGCCCGCCAGCACTTCGACACCGTGTACGGGCTGCTGCCCGGCGAACTGCCGGCCCGACTCGGGTACGCGGTGACCAGCGAACTCGACGGCGACCTGCCCACGGCCGAGCGGCACTACGCGGCGGTCTGGGCCACCGAGCGCTCGTCGTTGAGCGCGCTGTTCGGGCTGGCCCGTACCCGGTTGGGGCAGGGTGACCGGCGGGGGGCCGCAGCGGCCCTGGACGAGGTTCCGGAGACGGCCAGTTACCGGGTGCCGGCGCAGGTCGCGAAGGTCAGGGCGCTGCTGTCCGGTGCCCGGGTGGCGGATCCGGCCGAGGTCGACCTGGTGGACGCCGCCGTCGCGGCGGAGGCGATCGACCTGACCGGGGCCGCCCGGGACAGCCTCACCGCCGAGGTGCTGGAGGTGGCGCTCGCCTGGGCGGTGCCGCGCCAGCCGGCCGGCACGGAACAGGTGTTCGGGGTGCCGCTGGCCGAGGAGCGGCTGCGGGAGCGGCTGGCCGAGGTCTACCGCTCGCTGGCCCGGCAGAGTGTGTCGCGCCAGGAGCGGGTCGCCCTGGTGGACCGGGCCAACCAGGTACGTCCCTGGACCTGGCTGTGAACCTCCGTACCCGCGCAGTGCCGCGCCGTCTCTGCCCGCTTCGATCCGGGGAGGTGCGCCGGTGAGCGCTGGCCCGAGCTTCGACATCAGCACCCACTACGAGATGTACCTGCCGACCGAGGGGACCCTGGTGGACGTGGTCGCCACCGTCCGCTCGACCGGCGCGGCGGCCGGGGACGGTGGGTCCGGACTGGTGGCGCCGCACCTCGCCGAGGTGATCCTGCTGGACTGTTCGGGTTCGATGGGGTCACCGACGAGCAAGCTGATCCAGGCTCGTCGGGCGGCGATCGCGGCCATCGACGCGCTGCCGGACGGGGTCCGGTTCGCCGTGGTGGCGGGGACCCACACCGCGGAGATGATCTATCCGGGGACGGCCCGGTTGATGGTTGCCGGGGACACCACCCGGACCGCCGCCAAGGAGGCGCTGCGCCGTACCGGTGCCGGTGGCGGTACGGCGATGAGCAGGTGGCTCCGGTTGGCGGCCCGAATCTTCGACGAGGCGCCGGGCAGCGTACGGCACGCGATCATGCTCACCGACGGGCGTAACGAGAGCGAACCCGTCACCGAGTTGGACGCGATCCTGGGCGAGTGCGCCGGTCACTACACGGTGGACTGCCGGGCGATCGCCGAGCGGCCGGGGGTGCACGCCTGGCGGGGCACCGAGCTGATTCGGATCGCCGACGCGCTCGGCGCGAACCCGGTGGTGCCGGTGGAGGACCTGGACCGTCTCTCCGCCGAGTTCACCCAGCTCATCGCGGGCGCCCTGGGTCAGCGGACGGCGGACGTCCGGTTGCGCGTACGGACGTCGGCGCTGGCCGGGGTCCGGTTCGTCAAGCAGGTGTACCCGACCATCGCCGACCTCGCCGAGCTGGCCCAACCGGTCGACGGCCAGACCACCGACTATCCGATCGGGTCGTGGGGCGAGGGGCACCGGGATTACCACATCGGGCTGGCGGTGCAGCCGATGGCGGCCAACGAGACCCGCCGGGTGGCCTGGCTGAGCCTGCTGGTGCCGGGCGTGGCCGAGCCGGCCGACGTGCTGCCCGACCAGGACCGGCCGGCCGGGGTCGGGATCGCGGAGGTCGGGCAGACGGCGGTGGCGGTGGAGTGGACGGAGGACATCGCCCGCTACACGGGGATCAACCCGACGGTGGCCCACTACACCCGGCAGCAGGAGCTGGCGGCGGCGATCCGGGCCGCCTGGGAGGCGTTCGACGAGCGCCGGCTCGCCGACGCCGAGGCGTTGATGGGGCGGGCGGTGGCGTTGGCGCACGCCGCCGGTGCGCACGACAAGCTGGCCGTCTTCGACCGGGTGGTGAAGATCGAGGACGCCGCGTCGGGACGGGTGCGGCTCCGGCCGGACGTCGACCCCGGCCACTGGCAGGTGCCGACCGTCACCGGCCACCACACCCGTTCCTGGGACACCGCCGGTCCGACCGGTCTCAGCGGCCCGAACGACGGGCGCGACAACGGCGCGTCCGGTCCCGTACCGCTCGGTGGGGTGCCGGGTCCACGCTCGCCGGAGGTGGAGGTCGCCCCGCTGCCGGACGAGTGCCCGGAGTGCCGGACCCGCCGCCGGGGGCGGTTCTGCGAGCGGTGCCGGTACGACTTCCACGCGAGCCGGACCGGCTGATGGCCTTCGACCTCTTCGAGTGGCTGGAGCGGTTCGACAACATCTCGTCGATCGTGGTCAGCACGATCGCCGTACTGGCGATGATCGGGGGCAGTGCCGCCTGGCAGCGCCGCCGGCCGGGCCGGACCGCGGTGACCACGGAATCGGTACGCGCACTGGTGGCCGCCCAGCGCGACGCGGTACCGGCGCACGCGTACCAGTTCCTCGACGGTTCGGTCTCCTCGCTCTCCGCGATCTACGTACGGCAACGGGTCGCGCCGGGTGCCGGTCCGATCGGGCCGGTCCCGGCGTTCGAGGCCGACCGGCTGCTCCGTACCGACCCGCACCTGTTGCTGGTCGGACCGGCGGGCAGCGGCAAGACCACCTTCGTCGGGCACGCGGTGCGGGAACTGGCGCGCGGTTTCACCGGCACCGGGACCGGTCGAGGTCGGGCCGGGGCGCCGGAGCAGGTCGGGTTGGCGCTGTCGGCGACCGCCCTGGTCGACCGGTCGTTGCCGGAGGCGCTGGCCGAGGCGTACCGGTTCGGGCTGCCGACCGTGTTGACGGGGCAACCACCGGGGCGGTCCGGGCGGTGGCTGGTGCTGGTCGACGGGGTGGACCGGATCACCGATCCGAACGTCCGGTCACGGGTCCTGGGGCAGTTGCGGGAGTGGGCGGCCCGGGTGGACCACCCGTACCGGCTGCTGCTCACCACCCGCCCGCTGGCGGCGGAGGAGACAACCGCGCTGCGGACGTACTTCGCCGAGCATCGCCTGCTGCCGTTCGACCCGGCCGACCTGTCGGTGTTCGCCGAGCGCTGGTTCCGGGACCGGGTGGCCGACCCGGAGCGGGCCGATCGCGACCGGGACCGGTTCCGGGTGGAGCTGGACCGGGTCGACCTGGCCGAGCTGACCGGCAACCCGTTGCTGGTCACGCTCGCGGCGTTGAGCTGGGAGGGCCGGTCGGGGGTGTTGCCGCCGGGGCCGGCGGAGCTGCTGGACCGGTTCGTCCCGCACCTGGTCGAGAGCGGTGCCGCCGCGGTCGAGGAGACCGGCGCCGCGCTGGGCCGCCGGGGCGGTTCGGGTACGGCGGTCGCCGCCTGGCTGGACGAGCAGGTCGAGGGCCTGTGCGAGGCTGCCGCGGCGGGCTGGCTGCGCGACCGTGCCGCGGTTTCGGCGGCGGTCGGCTGGACCAACGAGTACGCCCCGGTCCCGCCCGGTGGGCTGCTGCGGGACTGGCCCGGTCGGGTCCGTGCCCTGCTCGTCGCCACCGGGTTGTACGTCCCGCGTGGCGCCGACGCCGACCCGCTGACCCGGGCGGTGGCGGAGTACCTGGCGGCGGGGCCGGTGGCCCGGTCCTGGCAGGAGCCGGAGTGGTTGGCGCTGATGGCCGACCCGTCGACCCGTGGGACGGCGGTGTACGCGCTGGCGCGGGCGGGTCGGGCGACCGAGTCGACGCTGACCCGGTTGGCCGCCGGAACCGGTGCGCAGGTGCTCGCCTCCGGGCATCTGCTCGGCGCCGGGATCCCGATGTCGGACGGGGTACGGGACAAGGTCCTGGCCGAGTTGTTGCGGCACTGGCAGGCCGGTGAGCGCCCGTTGGCCGCCGACTGCCTGGCGGTGCTGGCCGAACTCGCCGTGGCGCCGGTGATCCGGCGGGCGGTGTTCGGGATCTCCGCCGATCCGCGTTGGCCACGTCAGGTGCGCTCGGCAGCCACCACCTTCGCTGCCGTGCCGGCCCTGCACCGCCCCGCGCCGGATTGAGGCGTCCTCGGGACGGCGTTTTTGCCACCGGACAGAGAGGACAAAAGCGACAATGGACCGATGGCCAGTGCCGGACCTGTGCGCAAGCCGGAGGATCCGAAGCAGCCGGCGTTCCTGGAGCTGTTCTTCGACCTGGTCTACGTCTTCGCGCTCATCCAAGTCACCCACCTACTGATCGACAACCTCACCTGGTGGAGCGCCTTCGAGGCGCTCGTGCTGTTCCTCGCCCTCTGGTGGATCTGGGTGGGTACGGCGTGGCTGACCGACCAGTTCGATCCGCAGCACCCGTCCGTCCAGCTCTACGTCATCCTGGTGATGCTGGGCATCCTGCTGATGGCGATCGTGGTGCCCGACGGGCTTGCCGGGCACGGAATCTTCTTCTCCCTGGTGTACCTCGCGATCAGTTTCGGCCGGGGAATCTTCATCGTGATCACCGCGCGGGGCACCAAACTTCCGGAGAGGGCCCTACGGGCGGCCTTCTGGGCCGCGCTGTCCGCCATCTTCTGGATCACGGGCGGGTTCACCCACGGTTGGACCCGGGGGGTGCTGTGGTTGGTCGCGTTGGGTGTGGACTACGTGTCGGCGGCGTTCCGGTGGCCGACCCCGGGGCTCGGCCGTGCGCCCGGCTGGGAACTGGCGATCGCGGAAACCCACCTTGCCGAGCGGTACCGGCAGGTGTTCATCGTCGCGCTCGGCGAGATCGTCCTGACCATGGGACTGACCTTCTCCGATGGCGACTTCGCGGGATTCACGTTCGACCGGACCACCGTCCTGGTGCTGTCGTTCGCGAGCACGGCGCTGATCTGGCGGCTCTACATCTACCGCGCCGGCGCCCAGTTGGGACCGGCCATCGCCGCCTCCCCCCATCCGCACCGCCTCAGTCAACAGGCGTCGTACCTGCACATGGTCATGGTGGCCGGGGTCATCCTGACCGCCGTCGGCTTCACGCTCATCATCGAACACCCGACCAGCCAGGCACCGCCGGCCTGGATAGCGGGCATCACCGGGGGGCCCGCTCTGTTCCTGGCCGGACGCTCGGGTTTCGAACACCTCGTCTTCGGTCGGGTGACCCGACCGCGAGTGATCGGCATCGTCGTCCTCGCCGGCATCTCGCCCGTCGTGGTCTTCATGCCGCCGGAGATCGCCTCCGCGGCCGCGACGCTCGTCCTTGCCGTGGTTGCCGGGCTCGACACCCTTCATCACCGACGTCATCCGCCCAGGGTGCCGGCGCGGGCGAACTGACCCTTGCGTACGGGGGCCGGCGCGATCCACCGGCTCCCGTACGGGACGGTCAGAAGGCGTGGGTGACGGTGAGGGTGATGTTGGAGCAGGAGGCGGCCCGGCTGGTGAGGGCGTTCTTCTCGGCGGTGTCGACGGTGAGCCGCCAGCGGGTCTTCACCGCCACCCACTCGCCGATGTAGCGGCAGAGCTCGCGGGTCGGCACCCAACTCGCCGGGTCCTGGTCACCCTTGGACTGGTTCACGTTGTCCGTCACCGCGACCAGCGCCCGTACGTCGCCCATGTCGTTGGCGTACGACTGGCGCCGGGAGGTGGTCCAGGAGCGGGCGCCGGAGTCCCACGCCTCGGCCAGCGCCACCATGTGGTCGATGTCCAGGTCGGACGGGTTGGTCCAGTAGGCCCCGTCGTAGTACGAGAACCACCGGCCGCCGGTGAGGGAGCAGCCCGAGCCGACCGACGGGTTGGTGGTGGCCTCGGCGATCAGGACCTCGTAACGGGTGTTGCAGCCGTCGCCGTCGGCGTCGACCCAGTGCGGGAAGAGGTCGCGGTTGTAGCCGGTCCGGATCTCGGAGGCGACCGGCAGGTTCGCGACCATCGTGCGCAGCGGCTGGGAGACGGTCGCGGCCTGGGCCGGGTTGGCGAGACCGAGGACGGCGAGGGTGGCGGTGGCCAGCAGGGTGGTGGCCCAGCGCAGGGGGGTACGGGTCATCACGGCTCCATCTGTGGGGGCAGTTGATCTGCCTGACCCCTATATAGACGTAGCTGGATTTCGTTTGGACCCACCCACCATGAACGATGGTTAAATTTCCACCCTGTTTCCGTCCTCGGTCCCGCCGACCCGGTCAGCCGGTCGCGACCAGCGAATCCGTCGGCGACGTACGCGGCTTCGGGGTCTTGCTGGTGAGCTGGAACCAGAACGAGCCGTAACCCGGCAGGGTGAGCTGGTACGGCCGGCTGCTGATCAGCGGGAACGTCGTCTGCCCGGTCAACTCCACCGGCAGGTGACCGATGAACCGGCTGCCCAGCGGCAACTGCGCCGGCTGCGGATGGCGGGACAGGTTGTGTACGCAGAGCACCACCTCGTGCCCGTCCGGCCCGTCGTACTCGCGCAGGAAGGCGAGCACGGTGGAGTTCTTGCCACCGAGGTCACGGAAGGAGCCCAGGGCGAGCGCGGGATGCTGCTTGCGTACGGCGATCATCTGCCGGGTCCACTGCAACAGCGACGCCGGCTGTTCGAGCTGACGCTCCACGTTGACCGCCTGGTACCCGTACACCGGGCCCTGGTTGACCGGCAGGAACAGCGCGCCGGGGTCGGCGTTGGAGAAGCCGCCGTTGCGGTCCGGCGACCACTGCATCGGGGTACGGACCCCGTTGCGGTCGCCCAGCCACACGTTGTCGCCCATGCCGATCTCGTCGCCGTAGTAGAGCACCGGCGAGCCGGGCAGCGAGAGCAGGAGCGAGGTGAACAGCTCGATCTGGTTCCGGTCGTTGTTGACCAAGGGAGCCAGCCGGCGGCGGATGCCCAGGTTCACCCGCATCCGGGGGTCCTTGGCGTACTCGTCGTAGAGGTAGTCGCGTTCCTCGTCGGTGACCATCTCCAGGGTCAGCTCGTCATGGTTGCGCAGGAAGGTGCCCCACTGGCAGCCCTGCGGGATCTGCGGGGTCTGGGCGATGATCTCCGAGATCGGAAAACGGGACTCGCGGCGTACCGCCATGAAGATCCGGGGCATCACCGGGAAGTGGAACGCCATGTGGCACTCGTCGCCGCCGGCCTCCGGATCACCGAAGTAGTCGACCAGGTCGGCGGGCCAGAGGTTCGCTTCGGCCAACAGGACCCGGCCGGGGAACTCCTCGTCCACGGTCTTGCGCAGCCGTTTCAGGTACGCGTGCGTCTCCGGCAGGTTGGCGCAGTCGGTCCCCTCCCGCTCGTAGAGGTAGGTGACCGCGTCCAGCCGGAACCCGTCGATGCCGAGCCCCAGCCAGTAGCGCACCACGTCGAGCATGGTCTCGCGTACCACCGGGTTGTCGTAGTTCAGGTCCGGTTGGTGGGCGAAGAAGCGGTGCCAGTAGAACTGCTGCCGGACCGGATCGTAGGTCCAGTTCGACGGCTCGCTGTCGCAGAAGACGATCGGGACCTGCGCGTACTCGGTGTCGGTGTCCCGCCAGACGTAGAAGTCCCCGTACGGGCCGGTCGGATCCTGCCGGGACTGCTGGAACCACTCGTGCGTGTCGGAGGTGTGGTTCAGCACCAGGTCGGTGATCACCCGGATGCCCCGGCTGTGCGCCTCGTCGATCAGCGTCACGAAATCGTCGATGGTCCCGAACTCGGGGGCGACGCTCAGGTAGTCGCGGATGTCGTACCCGCCGTCGCGGCGGGGGGAGTCGTAGAACGGTGGCAGCCAGAGGCAGTCGACGCCGAGCCACTTCAGGTAGTCCAGCTTGGTGGTCAGGCCGGGCAGGTCCCCGAAGCCGTCCCCGCTGGCGTCGAAACACGCCTGGACGAACATCTCGTAGAAGATCGCCCGCTGGTACCACCGCGGTTCGACCGGCATTTCACGAGCCTGCCGCCGGTTGGTGGCCGGCGTCGGTAGTACGGGCATCTGCCTGGACAGCAGCCCCAGATCCTGGTCCGTGGACGGGATCGTCAGCGCGTTGACGCGCTCAGCTAGATCGGACATGGTTCTCCTCCGGGGTTCCAAGATGGAGGGCCCGCAGGTTCGACAGTCGGCGCACCCGCGGGTCACGCGGGAAGGAATCGCCGGCATCGGTGACGGCGGGTTCACCGCCCGTTCATCCGCTTCAACCGGGGCTGACGATCAGCGGTAACGCCGATGTTTCAGTAGCGAATCCGACGATCGAGGCGGGCCCGGGCGGTGATCGCCCCACACCCCCTCCCACCAGCGCGTACGCGCGCTGAACGGGCGCTGCGACGCGTCCCGGAGGTGAGCCGTGTCGTGCCATTGTATGGGCGTTAGACCTATTTGTACCTTCTGTGCGCACGGGCGGCGGTCGGAAATCTGACTGAACATCACCCGTTGTGTTCGGTGAACAGGCATGGTTAAGCTCATCGTGCGCGCCCCAATCGCCCGCTTCCCCCGTGGCAGGCGATCGGGGCGCGCACCTATTTCCCGGCCCCCACCCCGGATCCGGGGCTCACGCGAGTGAAGCCCAACCAAGCACTTTCCGCCCTAGACCGACGCGTCGTCGGGGCGGCGGGGCGGGTGGTTGGCCCGGTGGCGGCGGACGGCGTCGCGGTTCGCGCAGGCGGGGGAGCAGTAGCGCTGACGGCCGTTGCGAGAGGTGTCGGCGTAGATGGTGGTGCAACCGGTGCGGGCACAGCGACCGAGCCTGCCCATGCCCCGGCCGGCGAGGTGCAGCGCGGTGCCGACCCCGACCAGGGCCCGCAGCACGGTTGCCAACGGCACCCCGTCGTCGCGGTAGTGCAGATGCCAACCGGTGCCCTCGTGGTCGGAGAGCCGGGGGTACGCCGACGCCGCCGCCAGCAGTGCGTTGACGAGCCCGGCCCGGCGCACCTCGTCCGGCGCGTCCACGATCGCGCACCACCGGTCGAGCAACTCCGACGCCGCCGCGAGGTCCCGGTCGTCGACCGCCATGTCGATCACCAGGCCGGCGGCGCGGCAGCGCCGTACCAGGTCGACGGTTGACGTCGGGCGGTTGTTGGCCAGGTCGACGGCGAGGCGTACCGCGTCCTGCCCGTAAGGGTTGAGATGCACAATGGCATTACATCAGGCTCGGGTACGTGAACACCGAAGACGATCACCGCTGGCGTACCCGTTCCCGTCACCGTACGAGCGAGGGTGTGGTCACGTACCAGTCCTGCCATTGCGGGCTATGGCGACTACTCAACGTAATCGTGTCGGAGTGGCCCTATCCGGCCGGATCGGACCCGGCGGTGTTCGAGTTATCCGTTCCCGGTCCGGCGTGTCGATCGGCGGTGGTCGGGTAGACCGGCCTCGTGTGGCTAACCGAACGGTCGAACTGTCCCGCGCCCTCCGGACCACGGGCGGCGCCCACTCCCGCCGAGCCCGGTACGGCCAGGGTCGGCTCCCGATGACCGGGCCGGCGCCGCGACGGTTCGGCTTCGCGTTCGCGCAGTCCTTCCGGGTGCCGCTGTCGCTCGTCGGTATCCGCCCGGACACCGCCTGGGTCACCGTCGACGACACACTGGTCGTCCGGTACGGCCCATGGCGGCTGCGTACTCCCCGGTCGAACATCGTCGGGGCCGAGCGTGCCGGTCCGTACAAGTGGTGGCGGATCCTGGGTCCGCACGTGTCGATGGTCGACCGGGGTCTGAGCTTCGGCACCACGACCGCCGCGGGTGTCTGCATCCGGTTCCGCGAACCGGTCCCCGGCATGGCCCCCGGCCGCTGGCTGCGGCACCCCGGCCTCACCGTCACGGTCGACGACCCGGACGGCCTCGTCGCGGCCCTGAACACCTGACGCTGTGAGGGCAGTCACCGGTCGGCGGTGGGGAAACGGCTGATCGCTCTCCATAGTCTCGACCTATGAAGGCGATCATCTACACGCAAACCGGTGCGCCGGACGTGCTGCACCCGACCGAGCGGTCCGTCCCCGACCCCGCTCCCGGTGAGGTACGGGTCCGGGTCAAGGTGTCGGGGGTCAACCCGACCGACTGGAAGGCCCGGCGCGGCGGCCCGGGACGCCCGCTGGAGTACCCGGAGATCGTCCCCAACCAGGACGGGGCCGGCATCATCGACGCGGTCGGCGAGGGAGTCTCGCCCGACCGGGTGGGTGAGCGGGTGTGGGTGTGGGAGGCGTCCTGGCGGCGGGCCGACGGCACCGCCCAGGAGTACGTCACGCTGCCCGAGCGCCAGGCGGTCGCCCTGCCCGACGACGCCTCCTTCGACCTCGGGGCCAGCCTCGGCATCCCGGCGTTGACCGCGCACCGCTGCCTCACCGTCGGCGACAACGGCCCGCAGCGGCTGGCTCCCGGTACGCTCGCCGGCCGGGTCGTGCTCGTCGCCGGTGGTGCCGGGGCGGTCGGCAACGCGGCGATCCAACTCGCCAAGTGGGCGGGCGCGACCGTGATCACCACGGTCAGCGGACCGGAGAAGGCCAAGCTGGCCGGGGCGGCCGGCGCCGACCTTGTGATCAACTACCGTACGGGCGCTCCCGCCGAGGAGATCCGCGAGTTCGCACCCGACGGGGTCGACATCGTGGTGGAGGTCGCCCCGAGCGCCAACGCCGCCCTCAACCACGACGTCACCGTCTTCGCCGGCACGATCGCGGTCTACGCCACCGACGAACCGGCGGACGTACGGCTACCGGCACTCCGGCTGATGCTCAAGAACATCGGCTACCGGTTCGTGCTGGTCTACACGGTGCCCGAGGCGGCGAAGCGAAACGCCGTCGAGGACGTCGCCGCCGCCGTCGCGGCCGGGGCGTTGCAGGTCGGCGAGGCGGCGGGTCTACCGCTGCACCGCTTTTCGCTCGACCGTACGGCGGACGCCCACGCCGCGGTCGAGTCCGGCGCGGTCGGCAAGGTCCTCATCGACGTCGCCTGAGTCCGGCAAGGCCCTGATCGGCCCCTGCCTGCGGTGGCGGGCGAGTCGACCCTGCCTACCGGCGGCGGGCGAGTCGACGCTGCCTAGCGGCGGCGGGCGATCAGGGCCTCGATGCCGTCGAGGAGCAGGTCGAGCCCGAAGGTGAAGTCGGCGTCGTCGACCCACTCCTCGTTGACGCCGAAGGCGTTCGCCCGTACGGCGGCGGTCAGGTCCGGGTACTCCGCCGGATCGAGGACCTGGCCGAGGATGTCGCCGTAGTCGGCCAACCCACCGATGGATCCGTCCCCGGCAGCGGCCTCGGCCGCGCTGATCATGCCGTAGGTGAGGTTCGCCTGGCTGGAGGCGTACCCGGTGAGGGCCGTCGCGATGTTGATCCGCTCGGCGAAGCTGAGTCCGGTGCCGTCGAGCGCGGCGAGTGCGCGGTCGAGCCAGCGCAGCATCCGGGGCCCGGCGGGCGGGGTGCGGTTGGTGACCCCCAGCAGCCAGGGCCGTTCGAGCAGCATGTCGCGGTTGGCCCGGGTCCAGGCGGTGAGGTACCCGCGCCACGGCCGCCCGTCCACCGGGGGCGGCTCGGGAATGGCCGCGTCGACCATCACGGTCAGCAGCTCGTCCTTGCTGCCGACGTACCGGTAGAGGGACATCGTCGCCATTCCGACTCGGTTGGCGACGCTGCTCATCCGTACCCCCTCCAGCCCTTCGCTGTCGGCGATCCCGATCGCGGCTTCGACGATCCGGCCCAGGTCAAGGCTCGGTCGGGGCCCGTGCCGGGATGTGGTCTCGCGACCCCACATCCGCGCCACCACCGGTGGAAGCGCCCGTTGCGCCACTGTCGCGCCCTCTCCTCGTCCCTGCGTGGGTCTTGCCCATACCCTAGATCCCCGTACTCTGTACGACGTACGGTGTATCGCATACGCAGATTACGGGGAGGGTCAGCTTGAGTACGCACAGTCCTGTGAAAAGAGTTCTCGACGTCGATGCGGTCCGGGGCTTCGCGCTCCTGGGGATCTTCGCCGTCAACGTCACCTTCATGGCCTCCGGCTATCCGGGGAACCTGGTGACCGACCCCGACTTCGACTCCGGGCTGGACAACGTCGTCCGCGCACTGTCGTCCGTCTTCATCGACATGAAGTTCTACGTGCTCTTCTCGTTCCTCTTCGGATACAGCTTCACCCTCCAGATGGAGTCGGCGAGCAGAGCCGGTGCCGCCTTCTCCGGGCGGATGCTCCGCCGGATCCTCGGGCTCTTCGTCCTCGGCGCCCTTCACACCGTCTTCCTCAACGGCGGCGACGTGCTCACCACGTACGCGGTGGCGTGTCTGTTCCTCCTGCTGCTGCGCAACGTACGGGACCGGACCGCGATCCGAATCGCGGTCGGCCTCTACGCCCTGGTGCTGTTCAGCCTGGTCGCGAGCGCCCTGTTCGTGGACCGGTCCGCGTTCCTGCCGGGGGAGGCCGAGGCGCTGGCCAACGCCGAGCACGCGACCCAGGCCCTGCTCGGCGGGTGGGGTTCGAACATCGGGGAACACCTCGACGGCCTGCCCCTGCTCGTCATCCAGGCGGTGAGCCTGCAGGGCCCGACCGCGCTCGGCCTGTTCCTGCTCGGCATGGTCGCCGGCCGCCGCCAGTGGCTGGCACGGGTCACCGGCAGTGAGCCGGTCCTGCGCCGGATCCAGTGGATCGGCTTCCCGGTCGGGCTGATCGGGTCGATCATCTACACCGCCAGCGGCGGTAACGGCAACAGCCTCGGGGTCGCCGCAAGCGTGGCGACGGCACCGGTGCTGACCGCCGCGTACGTGGCCACCCTCCTGCGGATCATGCACAACCCGCGCACCACGGCGGTACGGGCAGCGCTCGCTCCGGCCGGTCGGATGGCCCTCACCAACTACCTGTCCCAGTCCGCGGCCTGCCTGCTCGTCTTCAGCGGCATCGGGCTCGGCTACGCGGGTGCGTTCTCGCCCCTGGCCCTGTTCGCCTTCGTGGCGGCCGTGTTCACGGCCCAGCTCGTACTGAGCGCGCTGTGGCTGGGCCGGTTCCGTTACGGGCCAGTCGAGTGGGCGCTGCGCTGGTTCACCAACGCCCGCCGCCCGGCATTCGTCGCGCCATCCCGGCGCCACGAGGACGCTCCCGAGACGGCACCGGTCCGCGAGCCGGAGTTGCGCCCGTAGGCCGTACCGACCGACCCGCTGGGCGTACTCCGGCCCGGCGGGTCGGTCGCGCGGCACGGCCGATCGCAACCACCACCGGGTAGCTGGCTGTACCACGCAACCGGCAGTGCGCTGGATCGAAACCACGGTCGATGTCCGACAGGCTCGAAGGGCCCGCAAGACCAAGACGATCCAGCAGGGAAGTGGTTCAGGTGTCCAACCCAGAAAACGATTCACCGCGTACGGATGCGTTGCCCCGCCCACGACGCTGGGTGATGGCCGTGGCGGGAGTGACCCTCTGCGGCCTGCTCGCCGGTGGACCGGCGGTCGCACCGATCGCGAACGCCGGAACCGCCGCCGGTGGCGATCGTGCCCTGCAGCAGAGCCTGGACGGCCTGGTCCGGGACGACCTGTTCCCCGCCGCCCTCGCCTCGGTACGCGACCGCGACGGGCGCGTGCGCAACTACACCGCCGGGGTGGCCGACCTGAGGACAAAGGCGAAGGTCCCGGTCGACGGTCAGGTCCGGATCGCCAGCAACACCAAGATGTTCACGGCCACCGTTGTCCTCCAGCTCGTCGGCGAGGGCACGGTCGACCTCGACGCGCCGATCGAGACGTACCTGCCGAACCTGCTGCGCGGCGACGGCATCGACGGCCGGAACATCAGCGTCCGCCAACTCCTCCAGCACACCAGCGGGCTGCCGGACTACGACGAGGACCTGGTGCCGGACTACTTCTCCGTCCAGCACACCTACTTCGAGCCGTACGAGGTGCTCGACGTGGCGCTGCGCCACCCTGCCCTGTTCGCCCCCGGGAGCGGCTGGGCGTACAGCAACACGAACTACATCGTCGCCGGCCTGCTGGTGCAGAAGGTCACCGGGCGGCCGATCGGTGAGGAGATCACCAAGCGGATCATCGACCGGATCGGGCTGCGGCACACGTACTGGCCGGCGCTCGGCGAGCAGACCATCCGCGAGCGGCACCCGAACGGGTACCTGGCCCTCACCCCCGACGCGCCGTTGCGCGACGTTACCGAGTCGGAGCCGTCGATGGGCTGGGCGGCCGGGGCGATGGTCGGCACCCCGAGCGACCTCAACCGGTTCCTCGCCGCGCTCGTCGGCGGCAAGCTGCTCAAGCCCGAACAGCTCCGGCAGATGCAGACCACCGTGGAGGCACCGAACGCCGACACGGTCGGCGACACGAGGTACGGGCTCGGGCTCGCCACGTTCAAGCTGAGCTGCGGCGGCTTCGCCTGGGCGCACGGCGGCGACGCACCCGGCTACGAGACCCGCAACGCGATCACCAGCGACGGCCGCTCCGCCACCATCGCCGTAACCGCCCTCCCCAGAACCCCGGAAGCCGCCACCCACGTAGAAGCAGCCCTAACCACCGCCCTCTGCCCCTAACGCCCGGACATCACCTCGTTGATCATGAAGTTAGCGCAGAATTTTCGCGATTTCGGTGCGCTAACTTCATGATCAACGAGGTGATCGGGTGGGGTTAGATCCAGCGGCTGCCTAGCCACATGCGGGCGGACCATTCGGCGTAGGGGAGGAGCTGGCCGACGAAGACGGGGTAGAAGTAGGCGAAGCAGATCGCCACGAGCAGGACGTAGGCGCCGGCGATGATGACGCCGACCGTACGCCGGTCCAGGCCACCGGAATCGGACCCGGCGGGGTGGTTGGACAGCTCGGCGGGCAGGGTTTCCTCGGACAGTTCGATGGTCGCTCGTTCGGGGCCGCCCACCGGCACCGGTGCGCGGACCGCCGCCGCTGCTGCCGGCGCCGGAGACTTCGCCGGGCCGATGAGCGCGCCGAGTACGTAGGTGACCGCGAGGATCAGGAACGGCAGCGCCGGAGCGGTGTAGAAGGAGAACATGGTGCGGCCGTCGAAGGCGTACCAGAACCAGGGCAGCAGACCGGCGGCCACGCAGAGCAGGATCGCCCCGGCCCGCCAGTCCCGGCGGGCGATGCCGAGCCAGGCGGTCGCGGCCAGCGCGGGCAGGAACGACCACCAGAGGATCGGGGTGCCGAGCAGCAGGATCTCGGCGGCACAGCTCGACGCGCCGCAGCCGCCGTCGGAGGACCAGTAGAACGCGACCGGGCGGCCGAGCAGCAGCCACTGCCACGGCCACGACTGGTAGACGTGCGGGGTGACCAGTGTGGTGTGGAACTTGTACGCCTCGGTGTGGTAGTGCCACAGGTTCTGCAGGGCCCCGATGACCGGCAGTTCGGTCCTGCCGGAGTCGGCCAGCCAGTGCCGGAAGTAGCCGTGGTCGGTGGCGAACCAGCCCGACCAGGTGGCGATGTACGTCGCCACGATCAGCACACCGGCCAGGGCCAGCCAGCCGATCTCGCCGAGCAGGGCGTCCCGCCACGGGCGTCGTACGCCGGCCGAGCGGCGGGCGCCGACCTCCCAGAAGATGACCAGCAGGGCGAACGCCGGTACGAAGTACAGCGCGCTCCACTTGACGCCGAGGGCGCACCCGAGCAGGACGGCGGCGAGCAGTCGCCACCACGGGACACTGTCCGGGAACCGGAGCGGCAGCCTGCCGGCGCGACCGGGGACGCTCGGGTCGAGACCCGCTTCCATCGCGGTCAGCCAGCGGCGGCGCCGGTGGTCCCGGTCGACGACCAGGGCGGCGAACGCGGCGAAGATGAAAAAGAGCAGGAAGACGTCGAGCAGTGCGGTACGGGACAGCACCACGTGGAAGCCGTCCAGGGCGAGCAGCAGGCCGGCGGCGCAGCCGAGCACGGTCGACCCGAACAGGCGACGGGCGGTCCGGACCAGGATCAGGACCGTCAGGGTGCCGATGATCGCCGCCGAGAAGCGCCAGCCGAACTCGGGGGAGGTGGTCATGATGTGACCGGCGGAGACGACGTTGCCGTCGGCGTCGGAGTAGCCGAAGGCCCACTCACCGATGCCGATCAGCCACTTGCCGAGCGGGGGATGGACGACGTACGACGGGACGTTGTCCTTGTAGTTCCACTCGACGCCCTTGCTGACCAGGCCCCAGGCGTCCTTGGCATAGTAGAGCTCGTCGAAGATCTTGCCCTTGGGGTGGCTCAGCCCGACGAGCCGCACCACGGCGGCGATGGCCACCACCACCAGGGTGGCGAGCCAGGAGTACGGCTCCAGCCGGGTGTCGAGCGGGACCAGTCGGCGCCGCAGGATCGTGGGCAGGCCACGACCACCGGATGCCTCCGGTTCGGCCGCTGTTGAGCTGGCCGGAGGGCCTTCCGGTGGTTCGCTCGCCGTACCGCCCGAGTGATCGCGGTCGCTGTCGCGGCTTTGGGTCTGCGCTGTCGACGCCATGGTCACCCCGCGATCGTAGGCTGCGGGAGCGGGAGACGGAGTCCTACGCCGCCCCGACATTTTCACGTGTATCGATGAGGGGAAGTTTCTGGTGGGAGATATGTCGGGTAGCGGGCGACTTGTCGTACTCGGTGCGCCGCTCGGGAACCCCGCCGACGCCTCCACCCGACTCCGGGAGATGCTCGGCGCGGCGGACGTGGTCGCCGCCGAGGACACCCGTCGACTCGCCCGGCTCGCCCGGGACCTCGACGTCACCATCAAGGGTCGGATCATCTCCTACTTCGAGGGCAACGAGGAACGCCGTACGCCCGCCCTGGTCGAGGCCGTACTCGCCGGCGAACTGGTCGCCCTGGTCACCGACGGCGGCATGCCGAGCGTCTCCGATCCCGGATACCGCCTGGTCAGAGCCGTGGTCGACGCCGGTGCGCCGGTGACCGCCGCCCCCGGCCCGAGCGCCGTCACCACCGCGCTCGCCCTGTCCGGGCTCCCCGTCGACCGGTTCTGCTTCGAGGGTTTCCTGCCCCGCACCGGCGGCGCCCGCCGTACCCGGCTGCGGGCACTGGCCGCGGAGGAACGGACCCTGGTCTTCTTCGAGGCACCGCACCGGGTCGCCGGCACCCTGACCGATCTCGCCGCCACCTTCGGCGCCGACCGTCCGGCCGCCGTCTGCCGCGAGCTGACGAAGACGTACGAGGAGGTGTTGCGCCGGACCCTCGGCGAACTGGCCACCTGGGCCACCGAGGGCGACCCGCGCGGCGAGATCACCCTCGTGGTCGCGGGGGCCAGCGCGACGCCCGCGATCCGCCCCAGCGACGCCGACCTCCGCGCGGCGGTCGCCGACCGCGAGGCCGCCGGCGTCTCCCGTCGCGACGCCATCACCGAGGTGGCCACCGGGTACGGCCTGCGCCGCCGCGAGGTGTACGCGGTCGTCCACACCACAGACTGACGACAGACGACTCCGCGCCCGGCTCGGCACGTCCACGGCTCGGCACCTGCACGGTTCGGCACGTCCATGGCTCGGGACGTGCACGGCTCAGAAGGAGGCGGCCAGGAAGCCGGCGGTGATCGCCAGCGGGCCGGCGAACCCGACCAGTACGGCGCCCCGCCGCGCCGCCCGGTTCGGCAGCCGGTCCGCGCCGGTGGCCCAGACGATGCCGCCGCCGCAGAGCAGCACCAGCGTCAGCCCGAGCCCCCAGCGCAGGTGCAACGACCCGGTGCCGGTGCCGACGTACGCGGTGCCGCTGTCGCCGCTGATCATGCGCGCGGTGAGCTGCCAGCCTTCGAGCTTGTCCTCGGCGGGTACCCCGGCCAGCCGGATGTCCTCGGCGCTGAACCCGCCGTCCGCGGAGATGAACTCACCCCGGCAGCGCTGACCGATGCCCTGCCCGGTGCAGTCGATCACCGTGGCCGTACCCAGGTCGCCGTGGCCGAACGCGAGCCAGAGCGGCTCCACGCTCACCCAGGCGAAGAAGCTGGAGAGCAACGCCAGCAGGACCAGCCCGGCCAGTCCGGAAGCCGGCCGGCGCGGTGGTTTCGGCGGTTGGGCCGCCCGCTCCGCCGACGTACGCCGGGTCGGGAACGACCAGAGCCGGCGCGGCCGTTCGTCCGGGTCGGGACGGGCCGGGGTGCCGTCCCAGTTGACCTGTTCGATCGGGAGCCAGAAGTCGTCCTCGTCCTCGGCGGGGGGTGCGGGCGTGGGCACCGCGCCGACCCTCGTGGAGGTCTGCGTACCGTCCACCGAAGGCACCGTACGTGGCCCCGTGTCGGCGATCCGGGGCACTCGCTGCGGCACGGTGTTGCGGGGCGCGCCGGTGGTCGGCTCGATTCCGGCGGACACCGGTGCGGCGAGCCACGGCGAACCACCCCCACCGGGTACGCCACCCGCCTCCGCCGCCGACCCTCGGTCCGGTGTCGACTGTTCCGGCGCTGACTGGGTGGGCGCCGACTGGGTGGGCGCCGACTGGGTGGGCGCCGACTGGGTGGGCGCCGACTGGGTGGGCGCCGACTGGGTGGGTGGGGCTTGGACGGGTGGGGTGGCCTGCGGCGGGCCGGGGTGGGGTCGCCCCGGCGGGGGCGGGAGTGCCGGCGGAGCCGGGGGCGGGGCTACGGGCCGGGTCGGCGGTGGGGGTGTGGCTGACGCCGCCGGTAGCGGGGCCCACGGATCCGGCCGGTCGGCCGGGGGCGGCACGTTGTCGGCCGGCGCGGGGCCGTGGGTGGAGGACTGTCCGGCGGCCGGCGATTCGCCGCCATCGGCCCGGCCCGGGTCGGTCTCCCCTGGCTGCTGCCCGTCTGGTCTACCGGTCACAGAGAGTATTGGACTATGCACACTCGCCCCGGAGGGGCAGCTTGGGGCGCGTGTCGCCGACAAATCGGGCGCAGAAATCCGACTGGCTTCCGGATGGGATGGCCTTGCGGACCCCGCGGCGGCCTCCCGGACCGGTGGGCTCGGTCGATGGATCTCCACCGGGGTGGGCCCGGCGCCGAACGCTCACCGGGGTGCCGGCGGGCCGCTCGGCGCCGGATAGGGCCTATTGGTTCGCGGTCGGTCGGTGACGGTCATTAGGCTTGCTGTTCATGAGTCACGTTCTTGCGGCGGTCGCCTGGCCGTACGCCAACGGCCCGCGCCACATCGGCCACGTCTCCGGGTTCGGAGTGCCCTCCGACGTATTCAGCCGGTACATGCGGATGGCGGGTCATGACGTGCTCATGGTCTCCGGCACCGACGAACACGGCACCCCGATCCAGGTGCAGGCCGACAAGGAGGGGGTCAGCCCGCGTGAGCTGGCCGACCGGTACAACCGGGTGATCGTCGAGGACCTGCACGGGCTCGGCCTCTCCTACGACCTGTTCACGCGCACCACGACCGGGAACCACTACGCCGTGGTGCAGGAGCTGTTCGAGGGGCTGCACCGCAACGGCTACATCGTGCCCAAGGTGACCATGGGGGCCATCTCCCCGTCCACCGGCCGTACCCTGCCCGACCGTTACATCGAGGGCACCTGCCCGATCTGCGGGTACGACAGCGCGCGGGGCGACCAGTGCGACAACTGCGGCAACCAGCTCGACCCGATCGACCTGATCAACCCCCGCTCCAAGATCAACGGCGAGACGCCGGAGTTCATCGAGACCGAGCACTTCTTCCTCGACCTGCCCGCCTTCGCCGAGTCGCTCGCCCGGTGGCTCGACACCCGCGAGGGCTGGCGGACGAACGTACTGCGGTTCTCCAAGAACCTGCTGGGCGACCTCCAGCCCCGGGCGATCACCCGGGACCTGGAGTGGGGCGTACCGATTCCGCTCGACGGCTGGCGCGACCGCAACGACAAGCGGATCTACGTCTGGTTCGACGCGGTCATCGGTTACCTCTCCGCCTCGATCGAGTGGGCCCGCCGCTCCGGCGACCCGCAGGCGTGGCGGCGCTGGTGGGCGGCGGACGGCGAGGGCAAGGACGCCACCGGTTACTACTTCATGGGCAAGGACAACATCGTCTTCCACTCGGTGATCTGGCCGGCGCTGCTGCTCGGCTACTCCGGCGAGGGCGACCGCGACGGCACCCCGGGCGAGCTGGGCCGGCTCAACCTGCCGACCGAGGTGGTCTCCAGCGAGTTCCTGACCATGGAGGGACGCAAGTTCTCCTCGTCCCGCCAGGTGGTCATCTACGTCCGCGACTTCCTCGAACGGTACGACGCCGACGCGCTGCGCTACTTCATCGCCGTCGCCGGGCCGGAGAGCAACGACACCGACTTCACCTGGGCCGAGTTCCTCCGGCGCAACAACGACGAGCTGGTCGCCGGCTGGGGCAACCTGGTCAACCGGTCGATCTCGATGGCGGCGAAGAACTTCGGCGCGATCCCGCCGGTCGACCCGGCCGGGCTCACCGAGGCGGACGAGGCGATGCTCGCGGTCGCGCGTACGGGCTTCACCACGGTCGGGAACCTGATCGAGCGGCACCGGCAGAAGGCGGCGATCGGCGAGGCGATGCGGGTGGTCGGCGAGGCGAACAAGTACCTCTCCGAGCAGGCGCCGTGGAAGCTCAAGGGCGAGGACCAGAAAGCCCGGATGGGCACCATCCTGCACGTCGCCCTCCAGGTGGTGAGCGACGCCAACACCCTGCTCACCCCGTTCCTGCCGCACTCCGCGCAGCAGGTGCACGAGCTGCTCGGCGGCACCGGCGTACACGCGCCGATGCCCTCGATCGTGCAGGTGGACGACCTTGACGGCGGGCCGTCGTACCCGGTGCTGACCGGTGACTACACGGTCGGCGCCCGGTGGGAGTCGACCCCGATCGAGGCCGGGCGCCCGCTCGCCACGCCGAAGCCGGTGTTCCGCAAGCTCGATCCGTCGATCGTGGACGAGGAACTCGCCCGCTTCGGCGACTGACCGCCCCGGCCGCCGGCCGTTGCCCGTACGACAGCACGTGTACCGCCGGGTCCACGTCGTCCAGCCCCGTGCCGGGACGATGCGGACCCGGCGGCGTGTGCCGACCCCGCGCTTCGGGAACCCCCTCCCGAGGAGGCGTACGGGTCGGTCTGTCGACGGCTTGCCGGCCGACTGCTCACAGCCTGCCCGACCGACCTGGCACAACCCTCGCGGAATTCTTGAATCCGCTGGTCAGAGCGGCTCGGACGAGTCCAGTTTGGCGGCGACGTCCTCGGCCTCCGGGTGCCCGATGTCGAGGAGGATCGTCCGGGCCTGCCGCCAGGCGGCTCGGGCCGCGACCGGGTCACCACCGGCGAGCCGGGTGTCGCCGAGATGGTGCAGTGCCTCGGCCTCGCCGTACCGGGTGCCCAGCGTCCGGGCCAGGTCGATGGCGTGCTGGAAACACGCGGCGGCCCGGGTGTAGTCGCCGGTGTGGTGGTGGACGAAGCCGAGGCTGTCCCAGGTGTTCGCCTCGCCCACCCGGTTGCCGATCTCCTCGTGCAGGACCAGGGCCTTCTCGCAGTAGTCCAGTGCCTGCGGGTAGTCCCCGACCTGTGCGTAGTGCCACCCGGTGTTGTTCAGCGCGTTGGCCTCGCCGCTCTGGTGCCCGGTGGCCCGGTACAGGTCCAGCGAGAGCAGGTCGTGCCGGATCGCCTCGTGGAGTTCACCCTGCTGCTGGTAGACCATGCTCAGGTTGAGGTGCGTGTGCGCCTGTCCCACGTGGTCACCGAGCAGGCCCAGCAGGTCGAACGCCTCCCGCAGGTGCCGATGGGCGTCCGGGTAGCGGCCGAGCAGGGTGTACGCCCGCGCCAGGTCCCGGTGCGAGATCGCCTGCATCGGCAGGTCCCCGAGGCGCGCCGCCGACGCCAGCGCGGCGTGCTGGATGGCGAGCCGGTCGTGCCAGTGCCCGCGCCGGTCGAAGTACGTGACCATGGACCAGGCCAGTTGCCAGGCCCGGGTGTCGAACCCGTGCTCGGCGGCCTGCCCGATGACCGCCACCAGCACCGGGTGCTCGGCGGTCAGCCAACCCATCGCCGCCTCGTAGTCGTCCGGGCGCTCGACCGCGACGTCCCGGCCCGGCGGATCCGGGTCGATCGGGTCCCGGTGCGGGTCGAGCAACTGCGCCGCCCGGTACGCGGTGTGCAGGTAGTGCTCGATCAGCCGTCGCAGGGCCCGGTGCCGCTCCGGCTCCGGATCGTCGGCCTGCCCGAGTTCGGTCGCGTACGCGCGCAGCAGGTCGTGGCAGGCGTACCGGCCGGGTGACTGCTCGGCGATCAGGTGCGCCCGGGAGAGTTCGGCCAGCAGCGGGCGTACCCGGTTGATCGGCAGTCCGGCCAGGCTGGCCACCGCGGGCACCGAGATGTCCGGGCCCGGATGCAGCCCCAGCAGCCGGAACACCCGTGCCGCGGGCGGGCTGATCGCCCGGTACGACCAGGACAGGGCGGCCCGTACGTCGAGCAGTGGGTCGCCGCTGTCGAAGGCGTCCAGGGCGCCGTCCGGGTTGTGCAACTCGGCGGCGAGGTCGGCCAGCGGGAAGCCGGGATGGGACGCGGCCCGCGCGGCGACCACGGCGAGCGCCAGGGACAGCCGGGCGCAGCCGGCGACGATCCGGTCGACCGCCTCCGGTTCGGCGCTCACCCGTTCGATGCCGAGCCGGCCGGCCAGCAGCGCGCGGGACTCGTCGGCGGTGAGCAGGTCCAGGGTCAGGGATCGGGCGGCCTCGGTGGCGACCAGCCCGGACATCTGGTTGCGGCTGGTGACCAGGACCAGGCAGCCGGCTCCGCCGGGCAACAGTGGACGGACCTGTTCGGCGTCGCGGGCGTTGTCCAGGACGATCAGCATCCGTTTTTCCGCGACCAGGCTCCGGTACAGCCCGATCTGCGCGTCCAGATCGGTCGGCACCGAACCCGCCGGTACGCCGAGCGCGTCCAGGATGCCGCGGACCGCCGTCGAGGGTGGCACCGCCGTTGCCGCCGGTTCGAAACCGCGCAGGTTGACCCAGAGCTGACCGTCCGGGAAGCGCCAGAGGTTGTCGTGCGCCCAGCGCGACACCAACCAGGTCTTGCCCACCCCGCCGGTGCCGCAGATGACCCAGAGCCGGGTGTCGTCCGGGGTGGTGAGCGCGACCAGTTCGGCGGACCGCCCGATGAACAGCGGTGGGCGGGCGGGTAGTTGCCGGGGTACCGGTGCCCTGGTGGCCGCCGGCTCGATGGTGGTGGGCGGTGGGTCGAGCGACGGCTCCGCCTCCAGGATCTGCCGCTGCCGCGCCTGCAACGCGGGTCCCGGGTCGGTGCCCAGTTCGTCTACGAGGAGTTGCCGGGTGCGCTGGTAGTGGGCGAGGGCGTCGGCCTGCCGGCCGGACCGGTACAGCGCGAGCATGAGCTGGCCGGCGAGCCGCTCGTCCAGCGGGTGGCTGCGGGCGAGGGTCGACAGTTCGGGCAGCATGCGGGCGTGCTGTCCGAGCCGCAGCGCCGCTTCGGCACGCTCCAGTTCGGCGCCGAACCGCTCCTGGGCCAGGGTCTCGCGAAGCGAGTTCAGCCAGGGGGTGTCCAGTTCGGCGAACGCCTCGCCGCGCCACAGGCCGAGGGCCTCGTCCAGCAGCGCCAGCGCCTGCTCGTCGCCGGCCGACCGGGCCTGCCCGATGAGGTGCCGGAAGTGGTGCAGGTCCACAGCGGACGGGCTGACCGTGAGCAGGTATCCGCCGGACTGGCGGGAGATGGTGACCCCGTCGGCCTCGACCAGGCACCGGCGCAGCCGGGACAGGTAACTGTAGAGCGCCGACCTGGCCCGCTGCGGGGACTGCTCGTCCCACACCCGGTAGAGCAACTGGTCGACCGGGACGGTCCGGTTCGCCTCGATCAGCAGGGCGGCCAGCACTGTCCGCTGTCGGGCGTGGCCGAGGTCGACCGGGAGGCCACCGACACGGGCCTCAACGTCGCCGAGCAGCCGGAACTCAACTGCCAACTGGCTGCCCCCCGGCATGTGTCGATATTCGTGTCAGCCGGCATGACCAGCCGATTCAAGAATCCTACAAGCTTCCCTGCAGACCGATCGTCCACTGTCGACGCCCGGCGTACGCGGGGGCTCTAGAAGCCGGCCACGTAGCTGTTGGTGGCCTCGACCGCGCCCTGGGCGAGCGTCGCCGCCTCGTGCAGGCGCTGCTTGGCCTGTTCGAGCCGGACCAGTGCCTCGGCGACCTGGGCGTGGTTCGCGCCGCTGGTGATGCCGCGCAGCAGCGCGGAGGTCCGGTCCATCGAATCGGCGATGGACCGGATGGTCGCCGCCTGCTGGGTCGTCTCGTTGGTGAACCGGCCGATGCCGGCCTTGACCTCTTCCACCGATGCCATCTCCGCATCCCTCCCCATCGCCGGGCGCCACTGGACGTGACGGGGCCGACCGTACCGGAGCGTGACGGTCGGTTCGGGCCGACGCAGCCGGGGACGGCCACGGAGACGCAGGCCACAGGATCGGCGCCGGAAGGGGGCTTGCGCATCGAAGATTAGGTCAGGCTAACCTAACCCGGTGTCAACCGAGGTTGCTCTCCCCATCGCCGTACCGCCCCAGCCGCCACCGCAGCAGTCGCCGTCACTGCGCCGGGCGGCGGTCGGCTGGCGCCTGACCGGGCTGGTGGTCGCGCTCGCGGTTGTTGTCCTGGTGGCACTGACGAGCCTCGCCGTCGGGGCCAAACCGATCGCCTTCGACACCGTCGTCCACCAGCTCCTGCACTACGACGGATCCGACGACGGGGTGATCGTCCGCAGCCTACGCATCCCCCGTACGCTGCTCGGACTCGCCGTCGGGGCGGCACTCGGGCTGGCCGGGGCACTGATGCAGGCGCTCACCCGCAACCCGCTCGCCGACCCCGGACTGCTCGGCGTCAACGCGGGCGCGGCCGCCGCCGTGGTCACCGCGATCGGCGTCCTCGGCGTCACCAGCCCCCTGGGGTACGTCTGGTTCGCCCTGCTCGGCGCCGCCCTCGCCGCCACCGTCGTCTACCTGCTCGGCTCCCGTGGGCGCAGCGCCGCCACCGCCGTCCGGCTGACCCTCGCCGGTACGGCGATCACCGCCGCCCTCACCGGGTACATCTCCGGACTGGTCCTGCTCGACCCGCAGACCTTCAACGGATACCGGTTCTGGTCCGTCGGCAGCCTCGCCGGCCGGGACGCGTCCGTACTCACCGCGGTCGGCCCGTTCCTCCTGGTCGGCGCGGCGTGCGCACTCGCCCTGGCCCGGCCACTGAACGCACTCGCCCTCGGCGAGGAGAGCGGCCGGGCACTCGGCGCACACCTCGGCCGTACCCGGGCAGTCGGGGTGGTCGCGGTGACCCTGCTCTGCGGTGCGGCGACCGCCGCCCTCGGACCCGTCGCGTTCGTCGGCCTGACCATCCCGCACATCGCGCGGGCCCTGGTCGGCCCGGACCAGCGCTGGATCCTGCCCTACTCGATGGTCCTCGCCCCGATCCTGCTGCTCGGCGCCGACATCATCGGCCGGGTCATCGCCCGGCCCGGCGAGGTCGAGGTCGGCATCGTCACCGCCTTCCTCGGCGCACCCGTGCTGGTCGCGCTCGTCCGCCGGACCCGGGTGGCCCAGCCATGACCGCCGCACCACCCGAACCCGCCACCGTGCCCGTCCCGCCGCGCACCCCACTGCCGCCGACCCGGCGGGTACGGGCCCTCGGCGGGCGGATCACCCTCCGGGTCGACCGCCGTTCGGTGCTCGTCTGCGCCACGCTGGCCCTGGTGGTCGTCGTGGTCGCGGTGTTCACCCTCGGCACCGGCGACTACCCGATCCCGGCCGTCGACGTGGTCCGCACCCTGCTCGGCCACGGCACCCCCGCGCAGGACTTCATCGTGCAGACCCTCCGGCTGCCGCGACTGCTCACCGCCGTACTCGTCGGGGTGGCGCTCGGTATCGGCGGGGCGCTGTTCCAGAGCATGTCGCGCAACCCCCTCGGCAGCCCCGACATCGTCGGCTTCGACACCGGGGCCGCGACCGGCGCACTGGTGGTGATCCTGCTCATCGGTGGCGACGGCGCACAGGTCGCCCTCGGCGCGGTGATCGGCGGAATCGCCACCGCGATGCTCGTCTACCTGCTCGCGGCCAAGCGCGGCACCCCCGGGTTCCGGCTCATCCTGATCGGCATCGCGATCGGCGCGCTGCTGCTCGCCGTCAACTCGTACCTGATCACCCGCGCCGAGCTGACCGACGCCCGCCAGGCCCATCTCTGGCTCACCGGCAGTCTCGACGGTCGGGGCTGGGAACAGGTACGACCACTCGCCGTCGTCGTACTCGTCCTGCTGCCGTTGGCCGTGATGCTCGGCCGGGGCCTGCGGATGCTCGAACTCGGCGACGAGGCGGCGCGGGCGCTCGGCGTACCGGTCGAACTGACCCGGATCGGGGTCCTGCTGGTCGGCGTCGGCCTGACCGCCACCGCGACCGCCTCGGCCGGACCGATCGCGTTCATCGCCCTCACCGCCCCGCAGTTGGCCCGCCGGCTGACCCGCGACGGCGGGCCGAACGTGCTCCCGGCCGCGTTCATGGGCGCCGCCCTCCTGGTCGCCAGCGACCTGGCCGCGCAGCGCCTGTTCCACCCCGTCACCCTGCCGGTCGGGGTGCTGACCGCCGGCATCGGCGGGCTCTATCTGGCCTGGCTGCTCGCCGGGCAATGGCGGAAGGGACTCGGATGACCGGCTCGACCAACACCCTGAACCCGGCGGCCGGCGCCGCCCCCGGCACGACCCGGCTGAGCTGCGCCGACGCCACCCTCGCGTACGACCAGCGGGTGGTCGCCGAGGCGTTGAGCGTGGCCATCCCCGACCACTCGTTCACCGTCCTGGTCGGACCGAACGGCTGCGGCAAGTCCACCCTGCTGCGGGCGCTCGCCCGGCTGCTGACCCCCCGCCGGGGCACCGTCCACCTCGACGGCCGGTCGATCCACGAACTGCGGGCCAAGGAGGTCGCCCGCCGGCTCGGGCTGCTGCCGCAGACGACCGTCGCACCGGACGGCATCACCGTGCTCGACCTGGTCGCCCGGGGCCGGTACCCGCACCAGGGGCTGCTGCGCCAGTGGTCACCGGCGGACGAGAGCGCGGTCGCGGACGCGATGGCCGCGACCAACGTCACCGACCTCGCCGGCCGGTACGTCGACGAGCTCTCCGGCGGCCAGCGGCAACGGGTGTGGCTGGCCATGGCCCTGGCCCAGCAGACCCCGATCCTGCTGCTGGACGAGCCGACCACGTTCCTCGACATCGCCCACCAGATCGAGGTCCTCGACCTGGTCGCCCGGCTCCGCGAGGAGCAGGGCCACACCCTGGTCGCGGTCCTGCACGACCTCAACCACGCCTGCCGGTACGCCACCCACCTGATCGCCATGCGCGACGGGCGGGTGGTGGCCCAGGGCCCACCGGCCGACATCATCACCGCCGACCTGGTCGAAGAGGTCTTCGGCCTGCCGTGCCGGGTGATCACCGACCCCGAGTCCGGCACCCCGCTGATCATCCCCAGAGCGCGCCGAGCCGCACGGCCGTAGTCGCTCGAACCCCCTCACCAACCGCACGTCCACTACGACTGGGAGAACCATGTCCAAGCACCTTCTGACCCGGCGCGGATTCCTGCGCGGTGCCGGCGCCACCGGCGTACTGCTCGGCCTGGCCGCCTGCGGGAACTCCGGCGACAAGCCCGGCGCCGGCGGTCCATCCGGGGCGGCGCAGCCGTTCCGGTACACCGACGGCCGTGGGATCACCGTGGACCTGGCCAGCCGGCCGCAGCGGGTGGTCGCGCAGAGCAGCGCCGCCGCCGCCCTCTGGGACGCCGGTTACCAGGTGACCGGGGTGTACGGCGAACTGGGCCTCACCGACGGCAAGCTCAACTACCAGGCCGGCAACATCGACCTGAGCAAGGTCGAGGTCGTCGGCAAGACGTGGGGTGAGTTCAACCTGGAGCGGTACGCCGCCCTGCGCCCCGAACTGCTGGTCGACCTGTCGTTCGACGACAAGACCCTCTGGTACGTCCCGGAGGCCAGTGCCGACAAGGTGTTCGGGCTCGCGCCGTCGATCGGGATGAAGATGCCCGGCCTCGACCTGCCGGCCATCATCGACAACTTCATGGCGCTCGCCGTCCAACTCGGTGCCGACCCCGACGCCGCACCCGTCAAGGCCGCCCGGTCGGAGTTCGACGCGGCGGTCGCCGACGTCAGGACCGCCGTTGCGGCAAAGCCCGGTCTGCGGGTGCTGGCCGTCTCCCGCGATGCCACCAAGCTCTACATCGCCGACCCGAAGATGCACCCCGACCTGAAGCACCTGGCGTCGCTCGGCGTCCAGTTCGTACCCACGGCGAAGCCGCTCGGCCCCGGCCAGTACTTCGAGGAGGTGAGCTGGGAGCAGGCTGCCTCGTACCCCGCCGACGCGATCATCTACGACGGCCGCGAGGTCCCCGCCATGGCCGACACCGTCAGCAAGATCGCCACCTGGACCAACCTGCCCGCGGTCAAGGCCGGTCAGGTCTACCCGTGGCAGACGGCCGCGCCGTACAGCTTCGCGGCCAACGCCCCGATCTACCGGGACGTCGTGGGCTGGCTGAACAAGGCAAAGCCGCTGGGCTGAGCGCCGTACTCCGCCGGCGGCCGGGGTCAGCGGCCCGCCGGCGGGCCGATGCCGTACGGCCGGCTGGCCGATCGCCGTACGCGACCCGCGCGGGGTCAGTGGCCGTACGGCAGGTCGATCAGCCGGTCGTCGGTGACCTCCGGTGCCGGGGCCCAGGACTCGTAGATGCCACGCTCGTAACACTGCGCGCCGCAGGCCGCCACGCTGTCCGGGTTCGGTCGGCACAGCCGCAACCGCAGCCAACCGGTCTCCTCGCCGAGGACCAGGCAGAGCACACCCCGCCAGGTGGCGTACCGGGCCCGGCGACGGACCCCCTCGACCGGGTAACGCGCCGCCCGGGTCATCGCCAGCACCCGGAACCCGCCGGGCAGGTCGGCGATCGCCTCGTACTCCTGGCCGTGGTAGTCGCCGACGAGCTGGGTGGTCCGCGCGGTCTCGCCGATCGGGAGGTACTCCTGGTCCGGCGAGATGCCCGGCACCGAGGCCAGCAGGTGCCGCCACCGCGGACCGGCCATCCGCAGCCACGCCCGCTGCTCCGGCTGGTACGTGTAGAGCACCACCTCGTCACCGGCCGGCGAGTACGCCACCAGGGCCGCGTTCGCCGGCAACGGCAGGTCGGCCATGTCCCGGGTGACGAACTCCGGGATCAGGTGCCGCCCGCTCGGGGTGAACCCGGTCCCCAGCACCGGCGGCCCGACCCGGTCGTGCGGCGGGATCGCCACCAGGCCGGCGTGCCGTTCACCACCGGGTACGTCGTAGTCGAGCGGGTCGATCGCCCGCCAGCGCAGCGCGTACGCGGCGACCTCCTGCCCCTCCCGGCCCCCCTCCGGGTCGGTACGCAGCAGCGACAGGTCCTCCGGCGTACGGAGGTGGGCGATGTCGTACTCGCGGTAGCAGAACCCGTACGGCAGCCACCCGCGCAGGTGCCCGGCGAGTTGCCGGGCGGAGAGCACCTTGACCATCGGGGTGCCCCGGCGGACCAGGGCCGAGGCGCGCACGCTCGCCAGGACCGGGTCGGCGGCGCCGGCCGTGGTCTGACTGAGCTGGTGGATGTCCGCCCAGTTCCGGGCCCGGTTCAGCGGCGCCATCAGCGGCGGCTCCAGCTCCGGGTCACCGCCCGACCTTGGTCCGTACACGGCGCTGACCTCGCTGGCGTGCACGAACCGGTGCCACGGCCGGCGGGCGTCCGGGCGCGGGTCGCGGCTGAATCCGGGCAGCTCGTCGGCGCTGAACAGCTCGTACGCCGCACCTCGGGCAAGTTCCTCGGCCGGGTGGTTGACGCCGGCGTGTGTCACCACCAGCCCGGCTGGTGCCTCGGGCACGTCCCGTGTCTGCGGGGTGACACTCATGCGCGCGACGCTAGGAGGGCTCGGTGCCGTTCAGGTAAACGCCGGGTAACCGGCAGGGAGTACGACCGAAGGATGGTCGATGCCGGCTCAACGGCCAGCCGGCGCCGACCGGGCGGCCAAGTCATGATCGGCTCTCCGGGTACGCCCGAGGTGGTCGGGGCCGGTATGTGATGCTGACGGCGATGACTGAGCCGACCGAATCCCGCCGCCAGCGGGCCGCCCGCCGGGCCGGGGAGTTCCCGCCCGCGCCCGAGCCGCTGCCCCTGCCGGTGCTGGACAGCCACACCCACCTCGACATCACCGTCACCGAATCCGGCACCCCCGGAGGACCCCCAAACGACCCCACCGCCAACCCCGCCCCCAACCCCACCGCCAACCCCACCGCCAACCCCACCGCCAACCCCGCCCCCCACCCGGACCCCCACCCGGACCCCCTTCCGGGGATCCGGTTAATCGCCTCATCGAGGTTGCCGCCGCCGCCGGGGTGGACCGGCTGGTCCAGGTCGGTACCGATGTGGAGTCGTCCCGCTGGGGCGCCGAGGCAGCCGTCAGGTACCCGGCCGTCCTCGCCACCGTCGCCCTGCACCCCAACGACGCCCCGCGCCTGCCCGACCTCGACGCGGCACTGCGCGAGATCGAGGCGCTCGCCGGCCAGGACCGGGTACGCGGCATCGGCGAGACCGGGCTGGACTTCTTCCGTACCGGCGACGAGGGGCGGGCGGCGCAGGAGGAGAGCTTCCGGGCGCACATCGACATCGCCAAGCGGTACAACAAGGCGCTGGTCATCCACGACCGCGACGCGCACGCCGAGGTCCTGCGGGTGCTCGATGAGGAGGGCGCACCGGCGACCGTTGTGCTGCACTGCTTCTCCGGCGACGAGGAGTTCGCGGCCGAGTGCGTGCGACGCGGTTACCTGCTGAGTTTCGCCGGGACGGTCACCTTCGGCAACGCGGGCGGGTTGCGCGCGGCGGCCAAGGTGACCCCATTGGACCAGCTCCTGGTGGAGACCGACGCGCCGTACCTGACGCCGACGCCGTACCGGGGGCGACCGAACGCCTCGTACCTGATCCCGTTGACGGTCCGTGCCCTGGCCGAGGCCAACGGCGCAGACCTCGACGAGCTGTGCGCGGCGATCTCCGCCAACGGAAACCGGGTCTTCGGCCCCTGGTGACAACCGGGGACCCCGTCGGTCGGGGTCAGGAGCGGCGGGCCGGCACCCTCGGCGTACGGCGTCCACCACGGACTCCCCGGGGGCGGGGGAGCGCCTCCTCGGCAGCGGCGTCGGTGGCGGTACCGGGGGTGGTACGGGCGGTCGGCCCGGTGCCGGGGCGACCGGCCGTCCACGGGGTGAGGACAAAACCGCGCTTCACGGTGAGCAGTTCCACCCCGGCGCTCCAGGACCGTACGCCGTCGATCCGGGCCAGTGTCCGGGTGGTGAACTCCAGCACGTCGGCGTGGGTCGGCAGGATCACCTCGCACATCAGCGACTCCTGCCCGAGGGTCGCCGCGACGTAGCGCACCCCGGTCAGCGCGGCGAGCTCGTGCGCCACCGCCTCCAGCCGGGCCGGGGTGACCGAGAGCCAGAACAGCAACTCCGCCTCGAACCCGAGCGCCGCCGCCGGCACCAGGGTGATCACCTGTACGCACCCGGCACCGTGGAGTGCCTCGAACCGCCGCCGTACGGTGCTCTCGCTGATCCCGAGGCCGAGCGCGACCGCGTGGAAACTGGTCCGCCCGTCGTGCCGGAGAGCGGCGACGATCCGTTCGTCCACCTCGTCGAGGTGGTCCGGTGGACAGTCGTGCACCGGCGGCGTCGGCGGCCGGCCGTCGTCCCCGAGCAGCCGGCGACTCCACTCGTGGTCCGACTTGTACGTGTGCAGCAGCAGGTCGGCGATGGTCGCCTGCACCCCCGGGATCCGCTGCACCGCGCTGAGCACGCTGTGCATGCTGGTCCCCCGGGGCACCAGGAGCTCGGCGACCAGGTCGTGGGCACCGGTCAGCACGGCGACGAACCGGACCTCGGGTCGGGCGGCCAACGCCCGCGCGGTCGGGAGCTGACTGCCCGGCGTACAGCGGACCCGGACGATCAGCAGGTCGACCGGGCCGCCACCGGGCTGGGGCGCGACGGCCACCTTGACCAGCCCGCCGGCGATCAGTTGCTGGGCCCGGCGGGCCACCGTGGTCACCGAGGTCCCGATCAGCGCGGCGATCTCCGTCCAACTCGCCCGGCCGTTGACCTGGAGCGCGGCGACGATGCGTCGGTCGGTCGGGTCGAGGTCGTACGGGCCGGAAGCCATCACGCGGGGGAGACGGTCGACGGGGCGCCGGAGATCGGCGCCGCGATCGTCCGGCCGTGACGGGCGGGCATCATCGGGTTCGGTCGTTCCACGGTGACCAGCGTGGGGTACGGAACGCCGGTCAGCAACGCCGCCATGTCCGGTTTTCGGCTAGCTCGTAGGCAAAGCGGAGTTGTACGCGAGGTGTCGGATCGGTAGGTTTCCGGCGGCGGCAGCCCGAGGACCCGACCGTCACCCCCGACCGAGGTCCCGTCCCGGTGCCCGGCCACCTCGCCGGTCGCGGGAAACGCCACGACGGCGCGCCGGTCGGCGGCCCGACGCCGCACCGTAGGCTCTGGCCTCATGACCGGACTCCTCGGCCCGGCGGAGATCCGGGAACTGGCCGCCCGACTCGGCGTCGCGCCGACCAAGAAACTGGGCCAGAACTTCGTCCACGACCCCAACACCGTCCGCCGGATCGTGGCCGCAGCCGAACTCACCCCGGACGACGTGGCCCTGGAGGTCGGCCCGGGACTGGGCTCGCTCACCCTCGGACTGCTCACGGCGGCCGCGCACGTACACGTGGTGGAGATCGACCCGACGCTGGCCGCGGCGCTGCCGGCGACCGTCGCCGACCGGGCCGGTGCCGCCGCCGACCGGTTGACCGTGCACCGCGCCGACGCGCTGCGGATCACCGCCGCCGAACTGGCCGAGCCGGCACCGACCGCGCTGGTCGCGAACCTGCCGTACAACGTGGCCGTGCCGGTGGTCCTGCACCTGCTCGCCGAACTGCCCACCCTGCGCCAGGGACTGGTGATGGTGCAGAAGGAGGTCGCCGACCGGCTGGTCGCCGGTCCCGGCTCGAAGACGTACGGCATCCCGTCGGTCAAACTCGCCTGGTACGCGACCGCGCGGGGCGCCGGCAAGGTCCCGCCGAACGTCTTCTGGCCGGTGCCGAACGTCGACTCCGGCCTGGTCGCCTTCACCCGCCGGGAGCCGCCCCGCACCGACGTACCCCGGAAGAAGGTTTTCGCGGTGGTGGACGCGGCCTTCGCGCAGCGCCGCAAGACCCTGCGCGCCGCGCTCGCCGGCTGGGCCGGTGGCGCGGACCGGGCCGCGGCGGCGCTGATCGCGGCCGGCGTCGACCCCGGCGCCCGGGGCGAGGCGCTGACCGTCGAGCAGTTCGCCGCCATCGCCGCGTCGGCCCCGACCGACCCCGAACGTGCCGAGTAGGCTGACGCCCGTGCTGTCGACGAGGCCCCTACCGTCCCCACCCGACGTCACCCCGGCGGTGGCGCCACGGGTCCGGGGCCGTGCCCGGTGACCGAGGCATGGCGGCCCGACGACGATGAACGGTCCCGACGCGCGGCGACCGGCCCGGTCCGGGTACGCGTCCCGGCGAAGATCAACCTGCACCTCGGGGTGGGTCCGCTGCGCCCCGACGGCTACCACGAACTCAACACCGTCTACCACGCCATCGCGCTCTACGACGAGCTGACCGCCCGGCGCGGCGACACCCTCACCCTCACCATGGAGGGAGAGGGGACCGGCGAGCTGGCGCTCGACGACGACAACCTCGTCATCCGGGCCGCCCGCGCGCTCGCCGCACACACCGGCGTGCCCGCACACGCCCGGCTGCACCTGCGCAAGCAGATCCCGCTCGCCGCCGGACTGGCCGGTGGCAGCGCCGACGCCGCCGCCGCCCTGGTCGCCTGCGACACGCTCTGGGGCACCAACCTCTCCCGCGACCAACTCGCCGCGATCGCCGCCGACCTCGGCTCCGACGTACCGTTCCTGATCTTCGGCGGCACCGCGCTGGGCACCGGCCGGGGCGAGACGGTCAGCCCCGTACTGGCCCGGCCGACGACCTGGCACTGGGTGGTCGCGATCGCCGACGGCGGCCTCTCCACCCCGACCGCGTACCGGGAACTGGACCGGTTGCGCGCCGACGGTGCCGCACCCCCACCGCTGCCGAACGCCGACGCGCTGCTCGCCGCCCTGCGCCAGCGCAGCCCCGCGGTACTCGCCGCGACCCTCGGCAACGACCTGCAGGCCGCCGCCCAGTCGCTGCGCCCCGCCCTGGCGGCGACCCTCAAGGCCGGCGAGACCGCCGGTGCGCTCGCCGGCATGGTCTCCGGCTCCGGCCCCACCTGCGTCTTCCTCGCGGCCGACGCCGCCGGTGCCAGCCGGATCGCCGCCGAACTCGAGGCCGCCGGGGTCTGCCGCGCCGCCCGTACGGCCACCGGCCCGGTTCCCGGTGCCCGCGTGATCTGACCGGCCGACGGGTCCGCCACCCGCGTAGGCTTGAACTACTCCAGGCGTCCCCTCGTGCCGGCCCGACCGGCACCCGGGGCGCCTTTGATCATGGAAGGTGGGCTCGTGGCCAACATCGTCAACCTGGACCGGGCGTCCAAGGGCTATGGCGCGGCCGGGCAACTGCTCACCGACGTGTCCCTCGGCCTCGACGACGCCGACCGGATCGGCGTCGTCGGGCTGAACGGGGCCGGCAAGTCGACCCTGCTCCGCCTGCTCACCAAGATCGAGGAACCGGACAACGGGCGGGTCACCCACCGCCGCGACCTGCGGGTCGCCTGGCTGCCGCAGACCCTCAACCTGGACGCCGAGGCGACCGTACGGGACGTGGTGCTCGGCACCGCCTGGCTGGACCAGAGCATGGGCGCCGAGCACGAGTGGGCCGGCGACGCCGGAGTCCGGGGCATCCTCGACGGGCTCGGCATGCCGTACCTCGGGCTGGACCAGCCGGTCGGACCGATGTCCGGCGGTGAACGGCGCCGGGTCGCGCTCGCCGCGCTCCTGGTCCGTACCGCCGACCTGCTGATCCTGGACGAACCGACCAACCACCTCGACGTGGCCGGGGTCGACTGGCTCGCCCGCCACCTGGTCAACCGCCGGGGAGCACTCGTGGTCGTCACCCACGACCGCTGGTTCCTCGACGCGGTCTGCACCACCACCTGGGAGGTCGGCGACCAGACCGTACGGGCCTACGAGGGCGGGTTCGCCGCCTGGACGCTGGCCCGGGTGGAACGGGAACGGGTCGCCGCCGCCACCGAGGCCCGCCGGCAGAACCTGCTCCGCAAGGAGATCGCCTGGCTGCGCCGGGGACCGCCGGCCCGGACCTCGAAGCCCCAGTTCCGGATCGACGCCGCGAACGCGCTGATCGCCGACGTGCCACCGCCGCGCGACACCATGTCACTGCAACGGATGGCCACCTCCCGGCTCGGCAAGCAGGTGTACGACCTGGAGAACGTCACCCTGATGGCCGGACCGAAACTGATCCTCGACGACCTCACCTGGCAGGTCGGGCCCGGCGACCGGATCGCGATCGTGGGCGCCAACGGGGCCGGCAAGACCACGCTGCTGCGCCTGCTGGCCGGCGTACGCGAACCGGAGAAGGGCCGGATCAACACCGGTTCCACCGTACGGCCGGCGTTCCTCTCCCAGGAACTCTCCGAGCTGCCCAACCAGTTGCGGGTGCTCGAAGCGGTCGAGGAGGTGGCCCGGCGGGTCGTACTCGGCGACCGGGAACTCGGCGCGTCGCAGCTCGCCGAGGTGTTCGGTTTCGACGACCGTCGACTCTGGACCCCGGTCGGGGACCTCTCCGGTGGTGAACGCCGCCGGTTGCAGATGCTCCGGCTGCTCGCCGCCGAGCCGAACGTGCTCCTCTTCGACGAGCCCACCAACGACCTCGACACCGACACCCTGGCCGCGCTGGAGGACCTGCTCGACTCCTGGCCCGGCACGATCATCGTGGCCAGCCACGACCGGTACCTGATCGAACGGGTCACCGACGTGGTCTACGGCATGTTCGGCGACGGCCGGCTGATCCACCTGCCCGGCGGCGTCGACGAGTACCTCGCCCGCGCCGAGGCGGGCCAGGGCGGCCGGACCCAGACGGCGACCGTCGCCTCCACGACCGCCGCGCCGGTGGACGCGAACGGGGCCGGCGGCACCGGCGACGGAGCCGGTACGCCCCACCTCAGCGCCGCCGAGGTACGGGTGGCGAAGAAGGAACTGAGCAAGCTGGAGCGGCAGATCGGCAAACTGGACCAGCGCGAGTCGGCGCTGCACGACCAGATGGCCGAGCACGCCACCGACTACGCCAAGGTCGCCGAGCTGGACGGCCAACTGCGCGCCGTACGGGCCGAGCGGGAGCAGATCGAGGAGAGCTGGCTGTCCCTCGCGGAGCAGGTGCCGGGGTCCTGACGTCGGGCGCCCCGGCGGTGGGGGCCGGGCGTGTGCGGCGTCACACCGCCGCATGCGGGACAATGGTTGACGACCCCCACCGGCACGGCGTTGGAGAGTTACGACTATGGCCCACAACCCCGTCAACCACCCCGCGCGCCCGATCTACCGGGCGATCGGCGGCCTGACCGGTCTATACCTGGTCATCTTCGGTGTCCTCGGCCTCATCGAGACCGGTGGCAGCGAAGCGTTCGCCCAGGACGAGACCACCACGGTGCTCGGCCAGGGCACCAACCTCGGCCACTCGGTGCTCGCCGTGGTCCTCGGCATGATCGTCCTGATCGCCACCGGCCTGGGCCGCAACATCGACGCCGCGGTCAACAAGTGGTTCGGCTACCTGCTGATGGCGGTCAGCCTGGCCGGCCTCGCGGTGATCCGTACGGACGCCAACTACCTCAACTTCAGCATCGCCGGAGTCGTGGTCACCATGCTCGTCGGGCTGGTCCTGCTGATGGCCGGCATGTACGGCCGGGTGGGCTCCGAGGACGAGGCGCAGGCCTGGCGGGACGGGCGCCTGGTCCTCTGAACCGGGACGGGCGCCGGGTGCGCTGACCGGGGCTGATCCGTGTTCGCCGGAAACCGCCTCCTCATCTGGGTGACAATTCGGAAGAATCATCACCCGTACGGGAGGAGAAGTCGGTGGCGCACATCCCCATCAACCACCCGGCGCGCACGCTCTACCGGGTCATTTCCGGGCTCGTCGGCCTCTACATCCTGATTTTCGGGATCTTCGGGATCGTCGAGACCGCCGGCGAGTCGCTCTTCGCCCGAGAAGGCAACTACGCCCTCGGTCTGCGTACCAACCTGGCGTTCTCGCTGGTGTCGGTGGCCTTCGGGATCGTGATCATGATCGGCGCATCCCTGCGGGGCAACCTCGGCCACTTCATGAACCTGACCGCCGGGGTGGTCTTCCTGGTCGTCGGACTGGTCATGCTCAGCGTGCTCCAGACCGACGCGAACATCCTCAACTTCTCCGTCGCCACCGTCGTGGTGTCGCTGATCTTCGGCCTGATCACGCTCGCCACCGGTCTCTACGACAAGATCGGACCACCGGAGCGCGCAGCGGCGGAAAGCCGATACCGGCGCGCCGCCTCCCCGGACAGCCAGCCCGGCTGACCCCGGCGACAACCGTCCCGCCGACCGCCGGGCTCAACGCCCCCGGCCGGTCAGCAGGGTCGGCTTCGCCTCCAGGTGGGACAGCCCGTGCCAGGCCAGGTTGACCAGGTGCGCGGCCACCGTCTCCTTGCGCGGCTTGCGTACCTCCAGCCACCACCGACCGGTCAGGGCCACCATGCCGACCAGCGCCTGCGCGTACAGCTCGGCCAGCTTCGGGTCAAAACCACGGCTGGAGAACTCCGCACCCAGGATGTGTTCCACCTGGTGCGCGACGTCGTTGAGCACGCTGCTGAAGTTCCCGGTCGCCGACATCACCGGCGACTCGCGTACCAGCACCCGGAACCCGCTGGTCTCCTCCTCGATGTAACTCAGCAGCGCCAGCGCGGCCTGCTCCAGCAACTCGCGGGGATGACCGGCGGTCAGCGCGGCGGCCACCCGGTCCAGCAGGGCCCGGACCTCCCGGTCGACCACAACCGCGTAGAGGCCTTCCTTGCCGCCGAAGTGCTCGTAGATCACCGGCTTCGACACCTTGGCCCGCGACGCCACCTCCTCTATGGAGGTGGCGTCGAAACCCCGCTCGGCGAAGATCTGCCGCCCGATGGCGATCAGTTGCTCGCGGCGCTGCGCCGCTGACATCCGTACCCGGGAAGATGGTTTGGTCGGCGCCGCCGGCGGTCGCCCACGCCCGCTGCCCCCGCTGCTGCTCGGGCTCTCTGTCACCCGGCCATCCTGCCAGGTGGCGGCTTCCGGCACGGTGCCCGGCGCGGCGCGGTCACTGTGGCGCGGCCGGTTTCACCAGTTTCGCCGCGATCCGCTCCGGCTTCGGCCACCGTACGTCGAACGCCGCACCGGTCTTTTCGAAGATCCAGATCACCCGTGCCGAAATGTCCACCTGACCGCGCAGCACCCCGTGCCGGGCGCAGGTCGGGTCGGCGTGGTGCAGGTTGTGCCAGCTCTCGCCGAAGGAGAGGATCGCGAGCGGCCAGAAGTTCGACGCCTTGTCACCCTGGCGCACCTCGAACGGGCGCTCCCCGTAGACGTGGCAGACCGAGTTGATCGACCAGGTCACGTGGTGCAGCAGCCCGACCCGGACCAGACCGGCCCAGAAGAACGCGGTCAGCGCGCCCTGCCAGGACCAGGTGACCAGGCCACCGATGGCGGCCGGGGCGAGCAGCGAGATGCCCACCAGCAGCGGGAAGAGGCGGTCGACCCGGCTGATGTCCTTGTCCGCCAGCAGGTCCGGGGCGAACCGTTCGCGGTTGGACAGCTCGCGGTGGAACAGCCAGCCCATGTGGGCGAAGAAGAGACCCTTGGTCAGACCCCAGACGCTCTCGCCGAACCGCCACGGCGAGTGCGGGTCGCCCTCCACGTCGGAGAAGGCGTGATGGCGGCGGTGGTCGGCCACCCACTGGGTGATGTTGCCCTGGACCGCGAACGAACCCGCGACCGCCAGGGTGACCCGCAGCCACCGCTTGGCCTTGAACGAGCCGTGGGTGAAGTAGCGGTGGAAGCCGACCGTGATCCCGATCCCGGCGACCACGTACCAGACCGCGGCGATCGCGACGTCGGTCCAGGTCAGCCAACCGCCCCAGGCCACCGGAACGGCGGCGATCAGGGCGATGAACGGCACGATCACAAAGGACCAGAGGGCGATCAGGATGCCCGTCTGCTGCTTACCTTCGGTGAGCGGCTTCGGGCCCTTTTCGGTGGCTTCCGTGGGCGGTCCGGTCAGGGTGGTCGACATGGCACCTCGCTGGGCGGAGACGGGGACGAGATCGGTAACTTACGCCTACGTCACCGTAACCTACGCTCCCGTAACTCGCCATGGGTGCGTTCCTGGCAGTTCCCTACGGGGTCTTGACGAAACCTGTCGTACATGCGTACTAACTTGCTGCTCATGACCGACAATCTCGCCGCCGAGGCCCGGCGGCTGCGTACCGTCGAGGGCCTTTCCGTGGCCCAGATCCGGGCCCGCCTGGGCATCGGCAAAGACCGGCTGTACGGGCTGCTGCGCGGTGTCCCGGCACCGGAGTGGACCCGACGGCCGAACGCCAAGGACGAGTTGCGCGACCGGGCGGTGCGGTTGCGGGAGGATGGCTGGTCGGTCACCGACATCGCCACCGAACTCGGCGTCGCCAAGTCCACCGCCTACCAGTGGGTCCGCCACCTGCCGCTCGACCCTGATTCGCCGCAGGTGAAGGAGCGGCATGCGGGGGCGAACCTGCTCCGGGCGACGAAGGCGGAGCGGCGGCGGGATGCGGTTGCGGACCAGGAGGACGCGCTGCGCCTGCGGGCGCAGCAGTGGACCGGTGACCTCAACCTGCGCGAGCTGATGCTGGTCGGCGCGATCATGTACTGGTGTGAGGGTGCCAAGAACAAGCCCCACCGTAAGCAGTACGAACTGGCCTTCGTGAACAGCGATCCTCGGCTGGTGGAACTCTTCCTGCGGTTCGTGGAGGCGACCGGGAGGAGCCGGGCCGAGTTGCGTTACCGGCTCAGCATCCACGAGACCGCGGACGTGGCCGCCGCGGGCCGGTGGTGGGCCGAGCGGCTGGGGATCGAGCAGGCGTTGTTCGGGGCGCCACAGATCAAGCGGCACAAGCCAAAGACGAACAGGCGCAACACCGGCGCCGACTACCACGGCTGTCTGGTCGTCCGGGTGCCGCGGGCGCGGGAACTATATGTGTGGATCGAAGGACTGACAGCTGGCACTGTGGCTGGAGTGACGCCCGCTGGCTTCACCCGAGAGGTGGCCTCGGGTTAGGCTGAACGAGTCACGATCGGCCGTGGTGTAATTGGCAACACGTCGCCCTTTGGAGGCGATTTTCTAGGTTCGAGTCCTAGCGGCCGAGCTGTTCCCTTAGTCCGTTTTGTTCGGTTCAAGGGAACCCCGCGACCGGTTCCGGTGGCGCGGCTAGCATGGGGCCGCAGACTGCCAACCGTTCTGACGGGAGCTCCCTCGTGTCCCAGCCCCGCGTCCGCACCGTAGTCGTCCTCGCCGCAGGCGAGGGCAAGCGGATGAAGTCGGCACTGCCCAAGGTGTTGCACCCACTGCTCGGCCGTACGTTGGTCGGTCATGTGCTGGCCGCCGCCGCGCCGTTGGCCCCGGACCACACCCTGGTCGTGGTCGGACACGGCGCCGACCAGGTCACCGGGCACCTCGCCGAGGTCGCCCCCGACGCCAACGCGGTCCTCCAGGCCGAGCAGCGTGGCACCGGGCACGCCGTCCGGATCGCCCTCGACGCCGCCCCCGACCGGGCCGGCACCGTGATCGTGATCAACGGCGACGCCCCCCTGCTCCGGCCGGAGACCGTGGCCGCGCTGGTCGAGGCGCACGAGACGGCCGGTGCCGCGGCCACCGTGCTCGCCGCCGAGGTGCCCGACCCGACCGGCCTGGGCCGGATCGTCCGGGACGAGGTCGGGCGACTGGAGCAGATCGTGGAGGAGCGCGACGCGACCCCCGCGCAGCGCGCCATCCGGGAGATCAACGCCGGCATCTATGCCTTCGACGCGGCCCGGCTGCGGGACACGCTCGGCAAGCTGTCCACCGACAACGACCAGGGCGAGGAATACCTCACCGACGTCTTCGGGCTGTTCGCCGCCACCGGTGAGCCGGTGGTCGTGCACGTCGCCGCGGACGCCACCGAGACCCTCGGGTGCAACGACCGGGTCGAGCTGGCCGCGCTGCGGCAACTGCTGCGCGACCGGGTGAACACCGGCTGGATGCGTGCCGGGGTGACCCTGCTCGATCCCGCCACCACCTGGATCGACGTCACGGTGACCCTCGACCGGGACGCGGTGGTGGACCAGAACACCCAGCTGCGCGGTGCGACCTCGGTCGGCACCGGTGCGGTTGTCGGCCCGGACGTGACGCTGATCGACACGAGCGTCGGCGCCGGTGCGACCGTACTGCGCAGCCACGCGGTGAGCGCGGTGATCGGTGACCGGGCGAGCGTGGGACCGTACGCCTACCTGCGGCCGGACGCCCGGCTTGCCGAACAGGCCAAGGTGGGTACGTTCGTGGAGGTGAAGAACTCCGAGGTCGGCGCGGGCGCCAAGGTGCCGCACCTGTCGTACGTGGGTGACGCCACCATCGGTGCCAGGGCCAACATCGGCGCGGCGACGATCTTCGTCAACTACGACGGGGTGGCCAAGCACCGCACCACGGTCGGCGAGGCGGCCTTCGTCGGTTGCGACACGACCCTGATCGCCCCGGTCGAGGTCGGCGCGGGTGCGTACGTGGCGGCCGGCAGCGCGATCGACTCCGACGTGCCCCCGGGCGCGCTCGGGGTGGCCCGTGGCCGGCAGCGCAACATCGAGGGTTGGGTGGCCCGTCGACGGGCCGGTACCCGGTCGGCGGAGGCGGCGGAACGGGCCCAGGCCGCAGCGGCGGAACGCGCACTGTCCGGTGCCGACGGCGCAAGCCAGGGTGAGGCAATCCACGCGGCGGCCGATGCGGGTGGCGTCGGCCCGGCCAAGGGAGATACTGCAACCGAATAGTCCCTGGTCCACCGCCGGGAACCACCGACCAACGGGAGCAGACGAGCCGATGGGCAGCATCGTCGCCGAAAACCGCAAGAGCCTGATGCTCTTCTCCGGGCGGGGCTTCCCGGAGTTGGCGAAGGAGATCGGCGAGGTACTCGGAGTGGCGCCCACGCCCTCCGATTCGTACGAGTTCGCCAACGGCGAGATCTTCGTACGGTTCAAGGAATCGGTACGTGGTTCGGACGCCTTTGTCGTCCAGTCCGTCACGCACGGGGTGAACCGGTGGGTGATGGAGACGCTGATCATGGTCGACGCGCTGAAGCGCGGTTCGGCCAAGCGGATCACCGTGGTCCTGCCGTTCTATCCGTACGCGCGGCAGGACAAGAAGCACCGGGGGCGGGAGCCGATCTCGGCCCGGCTGGTGGCGGACCTGCTCAAGACCGCGGGTGCGAACCGGATCCTCACCGTCGACCTGCACACCGCACAGATCCAGGGTTTCTTCGACGGGCCGGTGGATCACCTGTTCGCGATGGACATCCTGGCCGAGTACGTCGAGCGCCAGTACGCCGGGCGGCCGATGACGGTGGTCGCGCCGGACTCCGGCCGGGTACGGGTCGCCGAGCGGTGGACGGACCGGTTGGGTGGTTGCCCGCTGGCGTTCATCCACAAGACCCGTGATCCGATGAAGCCGAACCAGGTGGTGGCGAACCGGGTCGTCGGTGACGTGGAGGACCGGGTCTGCCTGATCGTGGACGACATGATCGACACCGGTGGGACGATCCGCAAGGCGGCGGACATCCTGTACGACTCGGGCGCCTCGGACGTGATCGTCGCCTCGACCCACGCGCTGCTGTCCGACCCGGCGACCGAGCGGTTGAAGAACAGCCGGATCAGCGAGGTGATCGTCACCAACACGCTGCCGCTGCCGGCGGAGAAGCAGTTGGACAAGATCACCGTACTGTCGATCGCTCCGCTGTTGGCCCGGGCGATCCGCGAGGTGTTCGACGACGGCTCGGTGACCACGCTGTTCGGTGGTCTGAGCTAGGCCGGATCCGGTCCGCGCCGGTGCTCGTCAGGGCGTCGGCGCGGTTACCCGGGGTACCGCCTGAATGCTTTGCTCGACCTCGGGTAGGATAGTGCGGTTGCCACGGCGAGGGTGCCCAGCGGGCCGCTGACAGAAGCGCCGCACGGAGGTTCCGTCATCGACGCGGTGCTCCGGGCAGTGCTCTGCACGCAAGAGCCCCAGCGAGCCCCTCGCCCCAGCACCGCCAGCCGACGTTCCGCCGTAGCGACGATATCAGGAGTTTCCCCGTGTCCGAGGTAAAGATCAGCGCCGAGCCCCGTACCGAGTTCGGCAAGGGTGGTGCCCGTCGTACCCGTCGGGCAGGCAAGGTGCCAGCCGTGCTGTATGGCCACGGTGAGGCCCCCAAGCACATCGCGCTTCCCGCGCGTGAGTTCGCCGCGGCGATCCGCCGTGGCGGCGCGAACCAGCTCTTCGCCATCGACGTGAGCGACGGCACCCAGGCGCTCGCCCTGCCGAAGGCGATCCAGCGTGACCCGATCAAGGACACCTTCGAGCACATCGACCTGCTCCTGGTCCGCCGGGGCGAGAAGGTCACCGTGGAAATCCCGGTGCAGCTCGTCGGCGAGGCGGCCCGCGACACCCTGGTCATGCCGCAGATCGACACGCTCTCGGTGAGCGCCGACGCGACCCGCCTCCCGGACCACCTCGACCTCTCGATCGAGGGACTGGGTGCCGGCTCGCAGATCACCGCCGGTGACGTGAAGCTGCCCGAGGGCGTCGAGCTGATCGCCGACCCGGAGCAGGTGCTCGTGGTGATCACCGGTGCGCCGACCGCCGAGCAGCTCGAGGCCGAGGGTGCCGGGGTTGTCGAGGAGGCGCCGGCCGAGGAAGCCGAGGAGGCTGCCGAGGGCGAGGAAGCCGCCGAGGGCGGGACCGCCGAGGCGAACGAGGCCGAGGCTCCGGCCCAAGCCTGATCGATGTCGTGACGCAGGCGCCCCCGACGAGGTCGGGGGCGCCTGTTCCGTACTGCTGACACGCAGGGGAGACGGGTGTGGCGGACGAGGCGGAGCCGTGGCTGGTCGCCGGGCTGGGCAACCCCGGCCGGGAGTACGCGGGTAACCGGCACAACGTCGGGTTCATGGTCGCCGACCTGATCGCTTCCCGGATCGGGGCGAAGTTCGGCCGGCACAAGCGGGCGGTCGCCGATGTCGCCGAGGGGCGGCTGGGCTTCGGCGGTCCGAAGCTGGTGCTGGCGAAGCCGCTGACGTACATGAATCTTTCCGGTGGTCCGGTGGTGGCACTGGCGCAGTTCTACAAGGTGCCGGCGGTGCAGGTGATCGCGGTCCACGACGAGCTGGACATTCCGTACGGGCAGCTCCGGGTGAAGGTCGGTGGCGGCGAGGGCGGTCACAACGGGCTCCGGTCGATGTCGAAGTCGCTGGCGACGAAGGACTACGTCCGGGTACGGGTCGGCGTCGGGCGACCGCCGGGGCGGCAGGATCCGGCGGACTACGTGCTCTCGGACTTCTCTGCCGTGGAGCGCAAGGAGCTGGACTTTCTGGTCGATCGGGCGGCCGATGTGGTGGAGTCGGTCATCCTCCGGGGAGTGGAGTGGACGCAAAACGCGTACCACAGCGCCTGACCACCACGAGGTCGGCGGTAGTGTGCCGCAGAGGGTGGGGAGGCGGGTTCCGTCAGCGAGGAGGCGGTCAGTGATCGTGTGTGTTGTGGTTCTCGAGGCCGCCCTGACTCCGGGAGTCCGCTGATGGCCACGCCGCCGGTGATCGACGGTGCCTTCGCCCGCTGGTTGGCGGCCCGGGCCGGGGATGCGCTGATGGAGTTGCGGACCGAGTTGGGGCACGCGGATCCGGGGGCGCTCAAGGCGGCCGGGGACAAGGTCTCGCACGATCTGCTCCGTACCGAGTTGGCCCGTTGGCGGCCGGCGGACGCGGTGCTCTCCGAAGAGGACGACGGGGCGCGGCGGGCCTGGTCCGCCGATCTGGGTCCGGCGGCGCCGCCGAGGATCACCGCCGACCGGGTGTGGATCATCGACCCGCTGGACGGGACGCGGGAGTTCTCCGAGGAGGGCCGGTCCGACTGGGCGGTGCACGTGGCGCTCTGGGCGCGTACCGCGACGAGCGAGCACGGGCTGGTCGGCGGGGCGGTGGCGTTGCCGGCCCAGCACCGGGTGCTGGGTACGGACCATCCGCCGGCGTACCCCCCGATGACGTTGCTGTCCGCGACCGCGCCGGGCGCGCGGACGATCCGGTTGGCGGCGAGTCGGAGTCGGCCGCCGGCGTTCCTGACCGAGTTGGCGGACGAGGTCGGTGCGGAGTTGGTGCCGATGGGGTCGGCCGGTGCGAAGATCGCGGCGGTGATCAGTGGTGAGGTCGACGCGTACGTGCACGCGGGCGGGCAGTACGAGTGGGACTCGGCCGCGCCGGTGGCTGTGGCGACGGCCACGGGGCTGCACGCTTCCCGAATCGATGGTTCTGCGTTGAAATACAACGAGGCCGATCCCCGGTTGCCGGACCTGGTGGTCTGCCGGAAAGATCTTGCGACCCGGCTGCTGGCAGCGCTGCGGCGGCATCTCCGGGTAGCCTAGGCACCAGTTTTCTCGGCTTGACCGACCGGAAAGGTCTGGAATGCGCATGGGTGGCGGCGGATGCAGCGGACGCGCGGCATGAACGGCACGGCGGCGTACCGGGTGTCGCATCTGGATGCGCTCGAGGCGGAGAGCATCTTCGTCATGCGTGAGGTGGTGGCCGAGTTGGAACGCCCGGTGTTGCTGTTCTCGGGTGGCAAGGACTCGATCGTGATGTTGCGGTTGGCGCAGAAGGCGTTCGCGCCGGCGCGGATCCCGTTTCCGGTGATGCACGTCGACACCGGGCACAACTTCGCCGAGGTTCTCGACTACCGGGACCGGCGGGTGGCGGAGTTGGGTTTGCAGTTGGTGGTGGCGAGTGTGCCGGAGGCGTTGGAGTCCGGCCTGGTGCGGGAGTCCGCCGACGGGATGCGGAACCGGATCCAGACGCCGGTGTTGTTGGCGGCGGTGGAGAAGTACCGGTTCGATGCGTTGTTCGGGGGTGCGCGTCGGGACGAGGAGAAGGCGCGGGCGAAGGAGCGGGTGTTCTCGTTCCGGGACGATTTCGGGCAGTGGGATCCGAAGAACCAGCGGCCGGAGTTGTGGTCGTTGTACAACGGGCGTCATCATCCGGGTGAGTCGATCCGGGTGTTCCCGTTGTCGAACTGGACCGAGCTCGACATCTGGCACTACATCGCCAGGGAACAGTTGTCGTTGCCGTCGATCTACTACGCGCACGAGCGTGAGGTGATCGAGCGGGACGGGATGCTGTACGCGGTGAACGAGTTCATCGCGCCCCGTGGCGCCGAGGAGCCGTTCGTGACCCTGGTGCGGTACCGGACGGTCGGTGACGCCTCGTGCACCGCCGCGGTCCGGTCGGTCGCCGACACCGTGGAGTTGGTGATCGAGGAGGTCGCCGCGACCCGGATCACCGAGCGTGGGGCGACCCGTGGCGACGACCGGGTCAGTGAGGCCGCGATGGAAGACCGCAAACGGGAAGGCTACTTCTGATGAGCACCACGGCGGTCACCGTCACCGAGACCGGGCCGGTCGAGGGTCGGGCGATGGACCTGTTGCGTTTCGCGACGGCGGGCAGTGTCGACGACGGTAAGTCGACCCTGATCGGCCGGCTGCTCTACGACACGAAGTCGCTGTTCACCGACCAGTTGGCGGCGGTCGAGGCGGTCTCCGCCGCGCGTGGGGACGAGTACACGAACCTGGCGTTGCTGACCGACGGCCTGCGGGCGGAGCGGGAGCAGGGCATCACCATCGACGTGGCGTACCGGTACTTCGCCACGCCGAGGCGGAAGTTCATCATCGCCGACACCCCCGGGCACATCCAGTACACCAGGAACATGGTCACCGGGGCCTCGACCGCCGACCTGGCGCTGATCCTGGTCGACGCCCGCAAGGGTCTGGTCGAGCAGTCCCGCCGGCACGCGTTCCTCTGCTCCCTGCTGCGGGTCCCGCACCTGGTGCTGTGCGTGAACAAGATGGACCTGGTCGACTGGTCCCAGGACGTCTTCGAGCGGATCTCCGACGAGTTCACCGCCTTCGCCGCGAAACTCGAAGCCCCCGACCTGACCGTGGTCCCGATCTCCGCGTTGCGCGGCGACAACATCGTCACCCGGTCCGAACACACCCCCTGGTACGAGGGCCCGTCGCTGCTGCACCACCTGGAACGGGTGCACATCGCCTCCGACCGGAACCTGGTCGACGTACGGTTCCCGGTCCAGTACGTGATCCGCCCCCAGTCGACCACCATCACCGACTACCGCGGGTACGCCGGACAGGTCGCCTCCGGCGTACTCAAGCCGGGTGACGAGGTGATGGTCCTCCCGTCCGGGTTCACCAGCAGGATCGCCGGCATCGAGACCGCCGACGGACCCGTCGCCGAGGCGTTCCCCCCGATGTCGGTCACCGTCCGGCTCACCGACGAGATCGACATCTCCCGCGGCGACATGATCTGCCGGCCGAACAACGCCCCCGCCGTCGCCCAGGACATCGAGGCGATGATCTGCTGGATGGACGAGAGCACCCCGCTGCGCCCCGGCGCCAAGTACGCCATCAAACACACCACCCGTACCGCCCGAACCGTCATCCGCGAACTGCACTACCGCCTCGACGTGAACTCCCTGCACCGCGACGAGACCGCCACCGAACTCGGACTCAACGAGATCGGCCGCGTCCGCCTCCGCACCACCGTCCCCCTCCTCGCCGACGAGTACCGGCGCAACCGCACCACCGGCGGTTTCATCCTCATCGACGAGACCACCAACCGCACCGTCGCCGCCGGCATGATCGTCGACACGGCCTGACGCGTAGGCAAAGGGGCCCTTTCCGTCGCGCTGGCGACAGGAAGGGCCCCTGCTCGCATCTCAGCCGAGGCGGTGGGCGCCGGGGGAGGGGATGGCGGGGAAGGCGCGGGGTGGGGTGAAACCCCGGGCGGCGTACGCCTCCGTGACGGCGGTGGCTACTGCTTCGACCCGGTTGGTGTCGACCAGGGCCAGTACGCAGCCGCCGAAACCGCCCCCGGTCATCCGGGCGCCGTACGCCCCGGCGGACAGGGCGGCCTCGACGGCGGTGTCGATCTCCGGGACGGTGATCTCGAAGTCGTCCCGCATCGACGCGTGCGAGGCGGTCAGCAGGGGACCGATCTCGCGTACCCGACCGGCGCGGAGCAGGGCCACCGTCTCCAGGACCCGCTGGTTCTCGGTGACTACGTGGCGGACCCGACGCCGTACCACCGGGTCGTCGAGGCGGGCGAGCGTCCCGTCCAGCCCGTCGACCGTGACGTCCCGCAGGGCAGGCACACCGAGTGCGGTTGCCGCCGCCTCGCAGGCCGCCCGGCGGGCCGCGTACTCGCCGGTGACGTGCCGGTGCGGGGCCCGGCTGTCCACCACGAGCACCGCCAGCCCGGCCGCGTCGAGGTCGAACGGGATCTGCTCGACCTCGAGCGACCGGCAGTCCAGGAAGAGCGCGTGCCCGTCCCGGCACCGGATCGACGCGGACTGGTCCATGATCCCGCAGGGCATGCCGGCGTAGACGTTCTCCGCCCGCTGGGCCAGGGCCGGCCGGTCGTCCACCGGCAGGTCCAGCCCGCCGAGGTCGGCCAGGGCGGTCAGCACGGCCGACTCCAGCGCGGCCGACGAGGAGAGCCCCGCCCCCAGCGGCACGTCGGAGGCGATTGCCAGCCTGGCTCCCGGTACGTCGAAACCGGCGTCGCGCAGCGCCCAGACCACCCCGGCGACGTACGCGCCCCAGCCGGTGACCCGGCCGGGTTCGGTCACGTCGGCGAGGTCGAAGTCGATCCGCTCGCCGGACTGCTCCGACCAGACCGTCCAACCCGGCTCCGGGCGGGGCGTGACGGCCACGACCGTCTGCTGCGGCAGGGCGAACGGCAGCACGAAGCCGTCGTTGTAGTCGGTGTGCTCACCGATCAGGTTCACCCGACCGGGGGCGGCCCATGTGCCGGCGGGCTGGTCGCCGTACCCGGAGGTGAAGCCGTCGGTGGCGCGGGCGGCGACCCCGGCCGCGACCTCGCGCTGGTCGACCCGGCTCATTCGACCGGCTCGGCGAGGATGTGCGCGCGGTAGAAGCTCCATGCGTCGGTGACCATGTCGGCCAGGGTCGGCTTCGCCGGCACCCAGCCGAGTTCGGTCCGGGCCCGCTCGGACGAGGCGACCAGGGCGGCCGGGTCGCCCTCCCGGCGCGGGGCCATCTCCACCGGCAGCGGGTGGCCGGTGACCTCCCGGACCACCTCGACCACCTGACGGTTGGAGAAGCCGTTGCCGTTGCCGAGGTTGTAGACCCGGTGCTCGCCCGGCGTCGCCGCGTCCAGCGCGAGCAGGTGGGCCCGGGCCAGGTCCTCGACGTGGATGTAGTCGCGTACGCAGGTGCCGTCGACGGTCGGGTAGTCGTCGCCGAAGAGCTGCAACTTTTCCCGGCGACCGGCGACGACGTCCAGCGCGATCGGGATCAGGTGGCTCTCCGGGTCGTGCCGCTCGCCGAGCGCCCGGTCGGGGCGGATGTACGCGCCGGCCACGTTGAAGTAGCGCAGCGACACCGCGCCGAGCTGGTGTGCGATCGCCTCGGAGGTGAGGGCCATGTCGACGGCGAGCTTGGTGGCACCGTACGTGTTGGTCGGCGCCTTGGTGGCCTGCTCGGTGATCGGCAGCTCGGTCGGGTTGCCGTAGACCGCGGCGGTGGAGGAGAAGACGAACCGGGGCACACCGGCAGCGCGTACGGCGTCGATCAGCGCGAGCGAGCCGACGGTGTTGTTCTCCCAGTAGATCTCCGGTCGGACCATCGACTCACCGGCGGCGATCAGGGCGGCGAAGTGCAGCACCCCGTCGAAACCGGCGTCCGGGGTGAGCACCTGGGCGGCGTCGTGGATCCGGGCCTGGACGAAGGTCGCCTCCGGGGCGAGCGCCTCGACGTGGCCGGTACGCAGGTCGTCCAGGACGACCACCTGGTGCCCGGCGTCGATCAGGAGCCGGGTGACGATGCTGCCGATGTAGCCCGCGCCGCCGGTGACGAGCAGTTTCACGTGGTGCCCTCCCTGCCTGGCCCGCCGGGGTGTGTGCGCCGCGCACGCGAGGACCCCGGGGGGTGTGCGGGACAGATTACGGGCGTTGCCGGACGTCGCCGAACCGACGCTGTCCCACCGCGGTCCGGACCTGTCCACTGTTATCAGGTTCCACCATAATCCAACAGACTCGAACACCGGGGTCGGCGCTGGCGTGTCCCCACCCCGTACGCGTCCGGTGTCTACCATTTCTGACATGCGGGTATCCGGCAGTACCGGGCCCCGGCGCAGACCGCCGGGGCGTCCTGTTCGACAACCCGGCCCGGTCGCCCGGGGACTGGCCAGGGTGGTGGTGCGCGCCGCCGACGCGGCGACCCGCCTGGTCACCGGGATGCTCGGGGCCAGCCCGATCTCCGGCCGGGAACGGATCAGCGAGGCAGAACTGCGCGCCCTGGTCGCCGCGAACGACCTGCTCGACCCGGTGGAACGCCGGATCATCGACGAGGTCCTGGTGGCCGGGGCGAGCCTGGTCCGCGAGGTGATGATGCCGCGTACCGAGGTGGTCTTCCTCAACGCCCGGCTCACCCTCGAAGAGGCGGCCAGGCTGGTCCGGGCGGAGACCCACACCCGGTACCCGGTGGTCGACCTGCCGCACGACGACGTGATCGGCTTTGTGCACCTGCGCGACGTGCTGCTCCACCCGGAGGACGACGGGCGGGCCACGATCCGCGAGCTGACCCGGGAGGTCAAGCAGCTCCCCGGCAGCAAACGGGTGCTCGCCGCCCTGACCGAGATGCGCCGGGAGGGGCAGCACCTGGCCGTGGTGGTCGACGAGTACGGCGGCACCGCCGGCATCGTCACCCTCGAAGACCTGATCGAGGAGCTGGTCGGCGAGATCCACGACGAGTACGACGCCGTACCCGAGCCGGTCCTCGCCGGGGCGCCGGCGGTGGTCGACGGCCGGCTCAACCTGGCCGACTTCGCCGAGCGGGCCGGGTTCGCCCTGCCCGACGGCCCGTACGAGACGGTGGGCGGGTTCGTGATGGCCGCACTCGGGCGGCTCCCGGCACCGGGTGACGAGATCCCGGTACCGGTGGAGGCGACCGGTGCCGGCGCAGCCCTCCGTAACCTCGACCCGGGCCCGGCGACCCCGGACGGTGACGACGGAACCGACCGGGGTGGATCCGGCCACGGCTGGGTGCTGCGGGTGCTCGCCCTGGAGGGTCGACGGGTGGCCCGGATCGGCATCTCCCCGGCCCGTCTGCTGGAGCAGCGCCGGGCGCCCCGGTCGACCCCGCCGGACGAGTCACCCGTCCGTACCGCCTGAGATCCGTGCCGGCCGGGAAGGCGCGGGGCCGGGTCAGCGGATCTGGAGCTTGCGCCAGGTCGAGCCGTCCGCCGAGTACGCCACCCAACCGTTGACGAACAGGTCGTACGCGACGTATCCGGCGTCGGTACGCGCCAGTCGACCCACCTCGGGCAGGTTCCCGGTGGCCCGGCCGAAGCTGTGGCCGTCGTCGGCGCTGACGTACCACCCGTTGTCGGAACCGGAGAGCAGCAGCCGGCCGTCGAGCAGGGGCACCGGGTCACCGGTCATCCGGTCCGGCCCACCCACCGGCACCCCGGCCGAGGTACGGGTGAAGTTCCCGCCCCCGTCCGTCGACCGGAACACGCCGCGCAGCTCACCGCCGGGGCCGAGGACCACCGCGTACACCCGGTTGCCGAGGACACCGACCCGTACCGTGCCGGGTCTGCCGTCCGGGGTGTCGAGCGGGGTTTCGGTCCAGGTCGCGCCCCCGTCCCGGGTCACCGCCGCGACCGGGTGCCCGTCCCGGGTTCCGCCGATCCACCAGCCCCCGTCGGCGGTGGCGTCGGTCGCCACCCAGCAGACCCCGATCCCGTCGACGGGGAGGCTGCCCACGTCTGCGAGCTGATCGGCGCGCCAGACCCGTACGGTCTCGGCGCAGCCGCCGTCCGGGGAGCCGCCCGGCGCCTGGCCGCGCAGCCGGTCGCCGGGTTGGAACCCGCCCGCCGCCGAGGTGCCGGCCGGCGCGCCGACCCGCCAGGTACGCCCCCCGTCGACCGAGGTGTACGCGGTGTCCCCGGTGACCGCCAGCCGCCCGCCGGGGAAGGCGAGCAGGTCCATCCCGGTCCGGTCACGGGTGGCACCGGGCAGCTCGGTCACCTGCCAGGTCCCGCCACCGTCCTCGGTCCGGGCCACGCTGGCCGGGCACGGCTCGACGTCGACGCACTCGGAGAGCAGGTAGCCATGGTCGGGGTCGGTGAACTCGATGTCGGTGATCGAGCCGGGCACGCCGGTCACCGGCCCGTTCAGGCCGTTGATGGTGATCCCGTCGTCGGTGTAGACCGGCCCGCCGGGCGGTGCCTGGGCCACCGGTGGCGGTTCGTCGGCCGCCGGGGTCCACGGGTGCAGCAGCAGGGTGCCGGTGACCGCCAGGGCCGCCAGGGCGCCGCCGGCCGCGCCGCGCCCACGCCGCCGGCGTCGGGCCGCCCGGTGCCGGATCCGGGCCAGCGGCGGCTGTTCGATCCGGTCCAGCAGGTCGGTCCGCCCGCGCGCCAGGTGGGCGTCGAGGGGGGTACGGGCTTCGGGCTCAGGCATGGGTCACCTCGGTCGTGCCGGCACGGGGCGGCTGGGCGGGGGTCGCGTCGGTGGTGCCGGCGGGGGTCGGCTGGGCCGGGGTTGTTCCGGGAGGCCCGCCGAGGGATTCGCCGTAGTCGCCGAGCCGGGCGGCGAGCGCGGCCCGACCCCGGTGCAGCCGCGACTTGACCGTGCCCACCGCCACCCCGAGCAGTCCGGCGATCTCGTCGACCGGCAGGTCGGCGAAGTAGTGCAGGACCAGGACCTCCCGGTAGCCGACCGGGAGCCCGGCCAGCGCCTCGCGCAGGTCGGCCCGCTCCGGTCCGGGCGCCGCCTCGACCAGCCGGAGGATCGGGCGGTCCCGGCGCAGGATGGTGTCGAGCAGTTGCCGGCGGCGCCAGCGGCGGCGGACGACGTTGATCGCGACGGTACGCAGCCACGCCTCCGGGTTGTCGACGTCGGTCAGCCCGCGCGGCCGGGACAGGGCCCGGGCGAACGCCTCCTGGACCACGTCCTGTGCCTCGGCGAGGTCGGCGGTGAACGCGTAGACCTGCGCGACGAGCCGCCGGTAGCAGGCGTGGTACAGCTCGCCGATCGCCTCGTCCGCCGTGGTGGACCCACGGCCGTCCTGGTCGCGCACCCGATCGCCACCCTTCAGATCCTCAGCGTACGAGTCCCCGCGAGCGGTCCGGGTTCCCGAGCCGGTGGAGGTCGGGCCGGGTTGGCATAGGCCCGTCATGACGCGGGTCCGGGCTTGCTGTCAGAATTGCCGGCATGCCCGACGTTCCTGCCCGCCCCAGAGTGCTTTCCGGCATCCAGCCGACCGCCGACTCGTTCCACCTGGGCAACTACCTCGGTGCGGTCCGCAACTGGGTGGCGATGCAGGAGACGCACGACACCTTCTACTGCGTGGTCGACCTGCACGCGATCACCGCCGGGCACGACCCGGTGGTGCTGCGCCAGCGCACCCGGGTCGCGGCGGCACAGTTGCTGGCGGTGGGGTTGGACCCGGAGCGGTGCACCCTGTTCGTCCAGTCCCAGGTGCCGGAGCACGCCCAGCTTGCCTGGGTGCTGAGCTGCATCACCGGGTTCGGTGAGGCCAGCCGGATGACCCAGTTCAAGGACAAGTCCGCCAAGCAGGGCGCGGACCGCTCCAGCGTGGGGCTGTTCACGTACCCGATCCTGCAGGCGGCGGACATCCTGCTCTACCAGGCGGACGCGGTTCCGGTGGGCGAGGACCAGCGCCAGCACCTGGAGCTGACCCGGGACCTGGCGCAGCGGTTCAACACCCTGTTCGGGCCGACCTTCACGGTGCCGGCGGCGTACATCGTGCGGGACACCGCGAAGATCGTCGACCTCCAGGACCCGACCGCGAAGATGTCCAAGTCGGCGTCGTCGCCGGCCGGTCTGATCGAGCTGCTGGACGACCCGGCCAAGTCGGCCAAGAAGATCAGGTCGGCGGTCACCGACACCGGCCGCGAGGTCCTCTTCGACCAGGAACAGAAGCCGGGCGTCTCGAACCTGCTCACCATCTACGCGGCCCTCACCGGCCGCGGCATCGAGGACCTGGTCTCGGCGTACGACGGCAAGGGGTACGGGGACCTGAAGAAGGACCTGGCCGCGGTGGTGACCGAGTTCGTCACCCCGATCCAGGAACGTACCCGGGCCTACCTGGACGACCCGGCCCAGTTGGACAAGCTGCTGGCGATCGGTGCGGAGAAGGCCCGTGCTGTCGCCTCGACCACCCTGGCCGCCGCGTACGACCGGGTGGGGTTCCTGCCGGCGGCGCGCAATGACTGACCGGCGGGGCGGCACCGGCCAGATCCGGACCGGGACGACCCGGCGACGTTGAGGGTCGGCCGGCGTGTCTCGCCGGCCGGTGGGCAGAGCGGAGCGTGGTTCGGACGGACGGGTCGCAGCAGACCGAGGGCACCTCGACCCGGATCGGGGTCGCGGTGGACATCCCGCAACCGTGGGGTGACGTGCTCACCCGACGCCGGGCCGAGGCGGGTGACCCGCAGGCGGCGTACGTGCCGGCGCACCTGACCCTGCTCGGGCCGACCGAGATCCCGTTGGACTACCTGCCGGCGGTGGAGGCACACCTGGACAAGGTGGCCGCCGACCACCAGCCGTACACCCTGCATCTGCGGGGGACCGGGACGTTCCGGCCGATCACCGAGGTGGTCTTCGTCGCGGTGGCGGCCGGGATCAGCGAGTGCGAGCTGCTGGCCGAGGCGATCAACGGGGCGCCGGGGCTGGTCCGGGACACCCGTTTTCCGTACCACCCGCACGTGACGGTGGCGCACGACGTCGCCGCCGAGGCGTTGGACCGGGTGTACGAGGACCTGGCCGGCTTCTCCGCCCGGTTCGAGGTACGGAAGTTCACCCTCTTCTCGCACAGTGGTGCGGCGCGCTGGCAGCCGCGTCGGGACTACCTGCTGGGCGGCTGAGACCCCGTGCGGACCCGCGTGGGGCGTACGGTCCGATCTCGTTGCGCGCCCGACGCGCCGAAAGCCGCCGGATCGGCGAGGATGACGGCGTGAACGTCCTGGATCGGGTGGTGTCGCGCGCCGAGCGGCGGGTGCAGGCGTGGCGTGACCGCTCGCCGGTGTTCGACCACTTCTGCCGTGCGGTCGGGCGTTACGTCGAGGTGCTCGGTGGACGGCTCGCCGCCGGGATCGCGTACTACGGCTTCTTCGCGGTGTTCGCCCTCGGCCTGGTCGCGTACTGGATCTTCGGCACGATTCTGGGTGAGAGCGCCCAGGTCAGTTCCGGAGCGGAGCACTTCTTCCGGCAGAACCTGCCGTTCCTCGACCCGGAGCAGATCCAGCAGGGTGCCCGTCGGGTCGGCATCATCGGCCTGGTCCTGCTGGTGATCACCGGCGTGGGTTGGGTGGAGGCGATCCGTTCGTCCCAGCGCCTGATCTACCGGCTCAACCAGCAGCCCGGGTACGTGGTGATCCGGCAACTGATCGACCTGGTGGTGGTCCTCGGGGTGTTCCTGCTGCTGGGCATCTCGGTCGGCGCGGTGGACACCCTGCAGTCGCTGTTCCGGATGGTGTTCGGTTCGCACTCGATCCTGGTCTCGATCACCAGTTGGCTGCTGGCCGTGGTGATCAACATGGTGCTGGCCACGGCGCTGATGTTGGCGGTGCCCCGGCTGCGGATAACCCCGCGCCGGCTGTTCTCCCCGGTGCTGCTGGTGGCGCTGGGGGTGACCCTGCTGAACTCGGTGGGTCGCTACTACGTGATCCGGTTCGAGCGGAACCTGGCGTACACCGCCGTCGCCGGTACGGTCGGCCTGCTGGTCTACCTGTACCTGTTGAACCAGTTGCTGCTGTTCGGTGCGGCGTTGGCGGCGACCAGTCGACGGGGTCGGGTGATCGACCTGGCGGCGGACGACCCGCTGCCGCCCGGTCCGCCCCGCTGAGCCTCGGCGGTTCTCCTCGGCCTGCCGCCCATCGCCACCCACCTATACGGTGAGTGAGATTGTCGCAGCCTCTTGTAACGAAGATCCACTTGATGGCATGCTGTCCCGGTGTTCGCGATCATCGCGTGAGCTGGGCCGACGCCTGTCGTCGACCGGTTCTCGGTACGCGTCACCGATGGGCCCCCGGCGGTTGTCGCTGCCTGAGCTGAGGCGACCGCCGGGCCAGTATCCCGTCCCGACTCGTCGGGATGATCGCCATCCTGAGCTAGGGCAATTCGGGCAAATGCCTACGAGACGGTCAATCGGCCGCCATGATGGTTCGCGTGGGCGCACTAGTGACGCTGGAACTGCCGGACGACTCGCCGATCCACGATCTGCCGTGGATCATCACGTTCGGCCCGTTGGGCGACGACGACGAGTGGGAGCCGGTGGTCTGCGGCCCGTACGAGCGACCGCACGCCCTCGCCCTGGCCGAGTCGGTGGTGGCCGACGAGGATCTGATGGCGGTGGTCGAACCGTTGTTGCCCCGGCTCAGCGCGGACGAGATCCGCGGCGAGATCGCGGCGTCCCGGATCGCGGCCGAGGACGACACGGTCCAGACCGAGGACGCCGACATCTACGGCGACTACGAGGACCTGCTCGAAGACGAACCCGGCCCGGAGACGGTGCAGCAGCACGCCGAGGCGCGACCGGCGCCGAGTCCGGAGGACCTGCGGGCGGGGATGGCCCGGATCGCCGACAAGCTGGGCAACCTGAGCGGCTGACGGAATAACCCCAGTCGCCCGTCGGCGCGGGGCACAACGGACGACCAGGTTGACGCCGGCATACCCGGCCGGCGGCGGTTCGAACCCCTGGGCCGGTCAGCCCCGCACCGGTGTCGCCGCCAGCAGGGCCCGTACGCCCGCGAGGTAGGTTGCCCGGTCCGGACCGTCGGCCAGGATCCGCTGGAGGAAGTAGCCGGGGATCAGACCGAACAGGGCCGTCCCCATGGCCTCGGGATCGGCGTCCGACGGCAGCTCGCCGGTGTCGCGGGCCCGCTCGGCGAGGGCCACGAAGTGGTTGCGGAACCCGGTGTACTTCTCGTTGACGAACTCCGCCAGTGCGGGGTCGCGCAGCGACTCGGCCCAGACCTGGATGGCGATCCGGAGTATGCCGTCCGGGCCGGTCTGGGCGTCGACGAAGGTCAGCGCCCGGTCCATCGCCGCGACCAGGGGTAGTGGCGGGTCGTGCTTGGTGATCTCCACGAAGAGCTGGTCGGCACTGTTGATCACGGTTTCGGCGATCGAGGTGATCAGCTCGTTCTTGCTCCTGAAGTAGCGGTACACGGCACCGACCGAGAGTCCGGCCTCGTTGATCACATCCTGCATCGAGGTGCTGTGGAAGCCGTTGCGCAGGAAGCAGCGCCTGGCCGCGTCGAGGATCTGCTGACGGCGGGCGGCGAGGTGTTCGTCGGAGACGCGGGGCATGACGCAAACAATAAAACGAGCGTTCGTTCTTGACGACCGATCCGGGCCGATGGGACGCTGGGTTTTAAAGAGAACGAACGCTCGTTTTAAGGAGAGGGAGATGGCTCAGCCAGCTCACCGGCTCGGCTCACCGATCGTCGTGGCGGTCCTGCTCGCCGCCGTTGCGGTGGTCCTGCAGGCGCTGCTCGTACCCCTGTTTGCAGCACCGGCGGCGAACCTGGCGCCGCGCGACCTGCCGGTCGCGGTCGCCGGGCCGGCGCCCGCCGCCGAGGCGTTCGCCGCGCGACTGGCCGCAGCCCAGCCCGGTGCCTTCGACCTGCGTACGCTGCCCGACCCGGCGGCGGGCGACCGTGCGCTGCGCGACCGCGAGGTGTACGCCGTTTTTGTCCCCGGCCCGGACGGGCTGACCCTGCGCACCGCCGCCGGTGCCAGTCCCACCGTGGCCGCCCTGCTCACCGAGGTCGCCCGAGGTGGCGGCGTCCCGGTACGGGTGGTCGAGGTGGTGCCGGCCGACCCGGACGACCCGCGCGGCACCGGTTTCGCGGCCGGTTTCCTGCCGCTGGCGCTGGTTAGCGTGCTGGCCGGAGCCCTGCTCGCGCTGCTCGCCGCCAACCGGCCCGCCCGGCTGACCGGCCTGGTGGCGTACGGCGTGCTGGCCGGCCTGACCGGCGCGGCCGTGCTCCGGGGCTGGCTCGGTGTGCTGCCCGGCGACTATCTTTCCAACGCCGGGGCGATCGGCCTGTTCGCGCTGGCGACCGCGGCGATGGTGACCGGGCTCGGCGCACTGCTCGGCCGGGCCGGGATCGGGCTCGGCGCGTTCCTGCTCTTCCTGGTCGGCAACTCGCTCGGCGCGGTGGCCGCCGCACCCGAACTCCTGCCCCGTCCGTGGGGGGACCTCGGCCAGTGGCTGCCGGTCGGTGCCGGGGCCGACCTGCTCCGTTCGGCCGCGTTCTTCGACGGGGCGGGCGCGGGCGCACCGCTGTCGATCCTCGCGGGTTACGCCGCACTCGGCCTGCTACTGGCTGTGACCGGTCGGGCGGCGATCGCGATCACCGAAAGCGCCCCCGCCGACACGGAGAAGAACCGAATGGTGTCGAATTCGGTAGCCTGAGGAATTGTTATTAACGCGGAACTTGGCCAAACGTTTCCGGTTAGTCACCGAGCGGTACGGCTCTGAGCAGGGAAAACTCCCCTTAGTGTCCGTTTAGGTGGTTGTGGCCGATCACGTACCAGCACGAAGAGTGATTTCGACCACGAGAGAGTTACGTGAGGGTAACAGCACCTCAACAGTCGGGCACGATTGTCGGCCGGTGGGTGGGCGCGGGCGTACGCTCCCGTCCTAACGTGGGACGCCGGGTGCAAGGTGCAGGCCGGCTTTTGGGCTGCCACCGCGAGTCGGTGTGCATGGGGAAGGAGACCGTCTTGCGCTCAGTGCGTGGGATGCGGATCGTTTCGGTATTCGCGGTTGGTGGGCTCGCGTTGGGCGTTGCCGCCTGCGGCGAGGCGCCGAGCGAGAGTGGTGGCACTGACGCCGCCGCGAAGAAGTACAACGCATGCATGGTGACCGACGTTGGTGGCATCGACGACAAGTCGTTCAACACCTCCGCCTGGAAGGGCCTGCAGGAGGCCAAGGCGGCGGACAGCAACATCGACATCAAGTACGTCGCCTCGAAGGCCGAGGCCGACTACGAGCCCAACCTGACCCAGTACGTCAACCAGGACTGCGACTTCATCCTCGCGGTCGGTGGTCTGATGGGTGACGCCACCTCCAAGATCGCGAAGGCGAACCCGGACCAGCAGTTCGGCATCGTCGACGCGAAGCTCCCGGAGAGCAACGTCTACCCGATGCAGTTCGACACCGCACAGGCCGCGTTCCTCGCCGGCTACGTCGCGGCGGGCATGAGCAAGACCGGCAAGGTGGGCACCTACGGCGGCATGAAGATCCCGCCGGTGACCATCTTCATGGACGGCTTCGCCGACGGTGTGGCCCAGTACAACAAGGTCAAGGGCAAGACGGTCCAGGTCCTCGGCTGGAACAAGGCCACCCAGGACGGGTCGTTCACCAACGACTTCGTCAAGCAGGACGAGGGCAAGAAGGTCAGCGACACCCTGGTCGCCCAGGGCGCGGACATCGTCATGCCGGTCGCCGGTGGCGCCGGTCAGGGCACCACCGCCGCCGCGCAGGCGTCCGGTGGCAAGTTCAACGCGATCTGGGTCGACGTCGACGGCTGCGAGAGCACCCCGAACTGCCCGGCCCTGGTCACCACCGTGGTCAAGAACATCCCGGACGTCGTCCGGGACGCCGTGACCAAGGCGGCCAAGGGCGAGAAGCTCGCGCACGACCCGGGCTTCACCGGCACCCTCGCCAACAACGGCGTCGAGCTGGCCCCGTACCACGACTTCGACAGCAAGGTTCCGGCCGAGCTGAAGGCCGAGGTCGACAAGCTGAAGGCGGACATCGCCGCCGGCACCATCACCGTCACCTCCCCGGCCCAGCCGAAGTGACGTCGAACCGGCCGCCGGGGGTGAGAACATCACCTCCGGTGGCCGGTTCACCCCAGCAGCAGCGACAGCCGGCCGCGCCGGCATTCGGGGTAGCACCCCGGACGCCGGGGCGGCCGTGTCGCGCCACGCCCGGCCGCACCCGGCCCGGACAGCCCCTGAGCGTACGTTCAGGCAGGCGCCGTACGATGCTCAGCCGTCGGCCGAACGGGTCGACACGGCTGACCCGTTCCCCCTCCCGCCCCGCCCCGGTGGCGGCTAGGCTGCACCATCGCCCGCACTCCAGGAGGTTGCGCTGAGACTCGAACTGCGCGGCATCACCAAGCGGTTCGGTGACCTGGTCGCCAACGACCACATCGATCTGACGGTAGAGCCCGGAGAGATCCACGCGCTTCTCGGAGAGAACGGCGCGGGCAAGTCCACTCTGATGAACGTGCTGTACGGCCTGATCCAGCCCGACGAGGGCGAGATCCTGGTCGACGGCGCCCCACTGCGGATCAAGGGCCCGGCGGACGCCATCGGTGCCGGGATCGGCATGGTGCACCAGCACTTCATGTTGGTGCCGGTCTTCACCGTCACCGAGAACGTCATGCTCGGCGCCGAGCAGGTACGCGGCGGCATCGCCGGGTTCCTCGACAAGCGGCGGGCCCGCAAGCTGGTGGCCGACGTCTCCGCCCGCTACAACCTGCGGGTGGACCCGGACGCGGTGATCGAGGACCTCCCGGTCGGCGTGCAGCAGCGGGTCGAGATCGTCAAGGCGCTGACCCGCGACGTCGACCTGTTGATCCTGGACGAGCCGACCGCGGTGCTAACCCCGCAGGAGACCGACGAGCTGCTCGCGGTGATGCGGGCGCTCAAGGAGTCCGGCAAGTCGATCGTGTTCATCACGCACAAGCTCAAGGAAGTCAAGGCGATCGCCGACCGGATCACCGTGATCCGGCGCGGCCGGACCGTCGGTACGGCGAGCCCGCAGGCCAGCGAGGACGAACTGGCCGCCCAGATGGTCGGCCGTACGGTCAATCTCCTGGTCGACAAGGGTCCCGCCGATCCGGGTGAACCGGTCCTGGAGATCGAGGGGCTGGTCGTCGACGACGAGCGCGCCTACCGGGCGGTGGACGGCGTCGACCTGACCGTGCGGGCCGGTGAGGTGCTCGGCATCGCCGGGGTGCAGGGCAACGGCCAGACCGAACTGGTCGAGGCGATCATGGGCCTGCGGCCGGTGCTGGCCGGCTCGGTGAGCCTGGTCGGGCAGCGGATCGACGGCTGGACCACCAAGAAGGTGCTCCGGGCCGGGGTCGGCTACGTCCCCGAGGACCGCAGCGTCGACGGGTTGGTCAAGGAGTTCAGCGTCGCCGAGAACCTGGTGCTGGACATCTACGACCAGCCGCCGTTCGGGGCCGGGCTCCGGCTGCGTCCGGAGGAGATCGCCCGGTCGGCGGCCGAGCGGATCGAGCAGTTCGACGTCCGTACGCCCAGCGCGGACGCGGCCGTCGGCACGCTCTCCGGCGGCAACCAGCAGAAGGTCATCGTGGCCCGGGAGCTATCCCGCCCACTGAAGCTCTTCGTCGCCGCGCAACCGACCCGCGGCGTCGACGTCGGCTCGATCGAGTTCATCCACCAGCGAATAGTGCGCGAGCGGGACATCGGCACCGCCGTATTGTTGATCTCCAGCGAGTTGGACGAGGTGATCGGCCTGGCCGACCGGATCGCGGTGATGTACCGCGGCCGGATTCTCGGCATCGTCGGCCCGGACACCCCCCGCGAGGAGATCGGGCTGCTGATGGCCGGGATCACCGACGAGTCGGCCACCCCGACTCCCGGTAGCACCCCTGCGGACGAGGAAACGGCATGAGCGAGCGGAGCGAGCGAATCATGGGGCTCAGTGCGTTTGTGCCTCGTGACGGCGGCGAGCGAAGCGAGGCGTCGGCATGAGCGAGTTGGCTGGTGGGGCGTCGCCGGACAAGGATCCGGCGGACCAGGCGCGGGCCGCGCGATCCGCGGCCGCGAACGCCGACCCGCCGAAGCCGGGTACGGGCGACGAGCCCACCACCCCGCCCGGCCGTGGTCCGGTCCTGCTGCGCAGCTTCCTGCAGAACCTCTGGGCGGCCAACACCGTCACGGTGACGGTGCTGGCCATCGTGCTGGCGACGGTGATCGGCGCGATCCTGATCATCATTTCCGACCCGGAAGTGCTGCACACCTACAGCTACATCACCGCCCGGCCGCAGGACGCGCTGAACTCGAGCTGGTCGGTGGTCAGTGAGGCGTACGCCAACCTGTTCAAGGGCGCGGTGTTCGACCCGGCGGCCGTACAGGGCTGGATCAACGGCACGAATGGCTGGGAACTGGTCTTCGCGCCGATCTCCGAGACGCTGACGTACACCGCACCGTTGGTCTTCACCGGGTTGGCGGTGGCGCTGGCGTTCCGGGGCGGGCTGTTCAACATCGGCGCACAGGGTCAGGCCACGCTCGGCGTGATCGTGGCCGCGCTGGCCGGCTTCCTGATCCCGCTGCCGCCGGTGATCCACCTGATAGTGGCACTGGTCGCCGGTGCGCTCGGCGGGGCGATCTGGGGCTTCATCCCGGGCTTCCTGAAGGCACGGACCGGCGCACATGAGGTGATCAACACGATCATGCTCAACTACGTCGCCGTCTACCTGCTCTCCTGGGTGATCCTGCAGAAGGTCGTCCACGACCCGAACCGGACCGACGCGATCAGCCGCCCGGTCGACTCGTCGGCCCAACTGCCCCGGCTGCTTGGCAGCGACCTGCGGGTGCACGCCGGGATCCTGCTCGCGGTGGTCGCCACCGGGGTGGTCGCCTGGCTGCTCAACCGGTCCACGTTCGGCTTCGAGCTGCGCGCGGTCGGTGCCAACCCGGACGCCGCCCGGACCGCCGGCATCAGCGTCACCAAGACGTACGTGCTGCTCATGGTGATTTCCGGGGCGCTGGCCGGACTCGGTGGGGCGAACATGGTGGTCGGCTCCACGGCCAGCGCGCTCACCCCGCTGGTGGTGGCACAGATCGGCTTCGACGGCATCCTGGTGGCCCTGCTCGGGCGGGTGAAGCCCTGGGGCGTCCTGCTCGCCGCGCTGCTGTTCGGCGCGTTGCAGGCCGGCGGCAACCGGATGCAGTCGTACGCCGGGATCTCGCTGGAGCTGGTGACCGTGCTGCAGGCGCTGATCGTCATCTTCATCGCCGCACCCGCCCTGATTAAGGCGATCTTCCAGCTCCGCGCCGCGCGAGCCGCCAGATTGCAGACGAGCCTGGCGAAGGGCTGGTAGTCGATGTCCACGATGGCAGTGGGGGATGTCGCTCTGGCCCCCGTACACCAGGGGTTCTGGACCCGTAACCGGCGGATCGGCCTCGGGCTGCTCGTCTTCGGCCTGGCCGCGGCGATCGCGTTCGGGGCGCTCGCCACCGGCGAGCTGGCCCGGTTCACCCTCAGCGAGGACGCGGCCGGTGCCGCACTGGAGATCAACGGTACGGCCGGCGCCATCCTGTTCGGCCTGATCGCCGCCGCGGCCGGTGGTGCGCTGCTGTTCGGGGTGCCCAAGCGCTGGTTCACGCTCCTGCTCGGCATCGGCGTGGTCGGCTTCGTCCTCTCCTTCCTCTGCTGGCAGGTCTCGGCCGCCCCGGCGGGGCAGAACTTCATGCCCCTGGTCAACATCGTCCGGAACACCTTCCTGCTGGCCCTGCCGCTGATCTTCGGGGCGCTGGCCGGGGTGCTCTGCGAACGCTCCGGTGTGGTCAACGTGGCGATCGAGGGCCAGTTGCTGATGGGCGCCTTCGCCGGTGCCCTCTTCGGCTCGCTCACCGGGAGCGTCTGGGTCGGGCTGGTCGCGGCGGCCATCGGCGGCGCGTTCATCTCGCTGCTGCTCGCCGTCTTCTCCATCCGCTACCTGGTCGACCAGGTGGTCATGGGCATCGTGCTGAACCTGCTCGCGGTCGGCCTGACCGGGTTCCTCTACGAGCGGCTGATGCAGACCGACGCGGCGACGTACAACCAGCCGCCGCACTTCGGCAACTGGTCGATCCCGGTGCTGTCGGAGATCCCGGTGATCGGGCCGGCGATCTTCGAGAGCAACATCTTCCTCTACCTGGCGCTGGTCCTGGTGCTGGTGATCCACTTCGGGTTGTTCCGGACCCGCTGGGGGCTGCGGACCCGGTCGGTCGGCGAACACCCGACCGCCGCCGACACCCTCGGCGTACGGGTGCTCCGGCTGCGCTACCGCAACGTGCTGCTCGCCGGCGCGGTCGCCGGGATCGGCGGTGCCTCGTACACCCTGGCGCTCTACACCTTCAGCAAGAACATGATCGGTGGTAAGGGGTTCATCGCCCTGGCCGCGCTGATCTTCGGCCGGTGGAGCCCGACGGGGGCCCTGCTCGCCGCGCTCTTCTTCGGCTTCGCCGACCAGCTCGGCACCTACCTGAGCGCGATCAACAGCGTCATCCCCAGCGACTTCCTGGCGATGCTGCCGTACCTCGCCACCATCCTGGCCGTCGCCGGGCTGGTCGGCCGGGTCCGGGCACCGGCCGCGGACGGCAAGCCCTACATCAAGGGCTGATCGGACAAGCGCAAGCGCGCAGCGCCGGTCGGTTGGCGGGTCTGACCAGCGGCGGGGCAGGATGGGGACGTGACTATGGAGATCGACTGGGTGCAGCTACGGGCCGCCGCGACCGAGGCCATGCGGCACGCGTACGCCCGGTATTCGAACTTCCCGGTCGGCGCGGCCGGGCTGGTCGACGACGGCCGGGTGGTGGTCGGCTGCAACGTGGAGAACGCCGCGTACGGCGTGACCCTCTGCGCCGAGTGCGGGGTGATCTCCGCCCTGCACGTCACCGGCGGGGGCCGGCTGGTCGCCCTCTCCTGCGTCGACGCCACCGGAGAGCCGCTGATGCCCTGCGGCCGGTGCCGGCAACTGCTCTGGGAACACGGCGGACCGGACTGCCTCGTCGAGGCGTACCCCCGGCCGCTGCGGATGGACGAACTGCTGCCGCACGCGTTCGACGTGGCGGACCTGGAAGCGGTCGTCGCACCACCGGTGCTGCCGACCGTGCCGGAACGCCTCGCCGCCTGGCGGGGGCGGGGCACCGTTTTCGTCCACCCGGACGTCTCCGGCGGGCAGCAGGTCTGGACCGGGTACTGGGAGCGGTCCGCGGGTGACGGCGGTGACGAGCCCACCGGAGTGCTGGAGGAGGCGCCGAGCTGGGAGAAGCCGGACGACGCGGTGGCCTGGGGCCACGCCCGTACGCCCCGGGTGGTGGTGGTCGACGCGGCCGGCACCCTCTACTGGGCCGGGGAGGGCGAACCGCCGATGGAGATCCCCGTCCGCTGGCCCGGATCCGACATCGACTGACCCGGCAACTCACCTGGTCCGCGCACGGGACCGAACCCGGTGCGGTCAGATCCGATCTCTCTCACAAGGCAGGGTGGAAGGCTCATGAGCACGTTCAGTGCGGTCGAGGTGATCCGGACCAAGCGGGACGGTGGGGTGCTCAGCGACGGGCAGATCGACTGGGTGGTCGACGCGTACACCCGGGGGCTGGTCGCGGACGAGCAGATGTCGGCGCTCGCCATGGCCATCCTGCTGCGCGGCATGACCCCGGCGGAGATCGCCCGGTGGACCGCCGCGATGATCAACAGCGGGGAACGGCTCGACCTGTCCGGCGTACGTCGCCCGACCGTGGACAAGCACTCCACCGGTGGCGTCGGTGACAAGATCACGCTGCCGTTGACCCCGCTTGTCGCCGCCTGCGGTGCCGCCGTACCGCAGCTCTCCGGTCGGGGTCTCGGCCACACCGGCGGCACCCTGGACAAGCTCGAGTCGATTCCCGGCTGGCGGGCCGCGCTCAGCAACGACGAGTTCATCGACCAACTCGCCGGCACCGGCGCGGTCATCTGCGCGGCCGGCGACCACCTGGCCCCGGCCGACCGCAAGCTGTACGCCCTGCGCGACGTCACCGGCACGGTCGAGGCGATCCCGCTGATCGCCAGCTCGATCATGAGTAAGAAGATCGCCGAGGGGACCGGCGCCCTGGTGCTCGACGTGAAGGTCGGCAGCGGAGCGTTCATGAAGTCCGTCGACGACGCCCGTGAACTCGCCCGGACCATGGTCGAACTCGGCACCGCGCACGGCGTACGCACCGTCGCCCTGCTCACCGAGATGTCCACCCCGCTGGGCCTGGCGGTCGGCAACGCCGTCGAGGTGACCGAGTCGGTCGAGGTGCTGGCCGGCGGTGGACCCGCCGACGTGGTGGAGCTGACCCTCGCGCTCGCCCGGGAGATGCTCGACGCCGCCGGGCTGACCGACGTCGACCCCGAGCCGGCACTGCGCGACGGTCGGGCGATGGACTCCTGGCGGGCCATGATCCGGGCCCAGGGCGGGGACCCGGACGCGCCCCTGCCGGTGGCGAACGAGACCGAGCTGGTCCGCGCCGACCGGGACGGGTACGTGTCGACCGTGGACGCGTACACCATCGGGGTGGCCGCCTGGCAGCTCGGCGCCGGGCGGGCCCGCAAGGAGGACCCGGTCAGCGCCGGCGCGGGTGTGCTGCTGCACAAGCGTCCGGGTGACCGGGTACGCGCCGGTGACGTCCTCTACGAGCTGCGCGCCGACACGGCCTCCCGGATCCCGGCGGCACTCGCCACGGCCGCCGCCGCGGTCACCGTCACCGACGCCGCCCCGGTACGGCCGCCACTGGTCATCGAGCGGATCGGCTGACCGGTGAGCCGTTCGGTCAGCCCACCCGGTACGACCGGCGGGGCGGCATGGTGCCGGCGCCCGGCAGCCGCTATTCTCGCTGGCCAGGGGGACCATCCGGCGCTGAGCCGCTGAAGACTTGCAGGGACGAAGCCGTGACCGTACCCGCTCCCGACCCCCGCGCCGTGCGAACGGCCAACCTCGACGAGATGAGCCGCCTCGGGCTCCCGCTGCCACCCGCCCAGTTCCCGCTCGTCTGGGAACCGGGCGACGAGGTGGAACTGCGGCCGACGGCCGAGATCGAGGCCCGGCTCGCGGTTCTGCAGGTCGTGCTGGCCCGCTGCTTCGGCATGCCGGCCGAGGCCGGGATGAGCTGGCTGCTCGGCTCGCACCTGGTCGAGACCGTCACCCCGCCGGAGTGGCAGTTCGTGATGGGCGGCCGGGGTGACCACCGCTCGTTCGTACTGCACCACGACGCGGCCTTCGCGCTCGCCTGGGTGCTCGGGCTGACCAAGCACCTCGACCCGTCGGAGCCCACCGACGAGCGGTTGACCGAGCTGCTGCCGAACCTGGTGGGGGGGGAGACGTTCGCCCAGTGGCGTTCGCGGACCCTGGTCGCGCCCAGGGACGCGGTGGAGGTCGCCGCCCTGCTCGACTTCTACTACTGCCTCGACTGGGGACACCTGGAACTGGAGCGGCTCGGCGGGACACACCCGAGCCTGATCGACGCGAACGCGATCGGTCAGCGCCGGTGGGCGCTGGAGTGGGCGGTGATCCTGCGCGGCCCGTACCACGACCCGCCGGCCGGCTGGGAGGAAGTCGACCTGTCGACCTGATCCCCGCCGGCCTCAGCGTGGGCGGTAGTGGCCGAGTTCGACGGTGGCGGTGACCGTCACCGGTTCCGGCAGCGACTCGATCCGGTCGGCGAGGCGGGCCGGGTCGACGTGCCAGGCACTCGGTCCCATGCCCACCAGGGTGGCCACCTCGCGCCGGTGCAGTCGCATCGGGTGGGTGTGCCGGCTCCGGTCGACCAGGTCGAACTCGCCGGCCAGGCTGCCCGCGACCCGGTCGGACTTGGTCGGGTCGACCCGGAGCAGGTCGAGCCGGTCGACCAGCTCGGCGAGATGATCGGCGGCCGGGGTGACCACCAGCAGGGCACCGTCCGGCCGGAGCACCCGCCGGAACTCCGGCCCGTTGCGCGGGGCGAAGACGTTGAGCAGCAGCGCGGTGGACGCGTCGGCCAGGGGGAGCCCGGCCCAGGTGTCGCAGAGCGCCGCCGCCGCCCGGGGATGGGCGCGGGCCGCCCGGCGCAGTGCCGGCTTGGAGACGTCCAGCGCCAGCCCGACCGCGTCCGGGACCGCGTCGAGCACCGCGGCCAGGTGCCATCCGGTCCCGGCCCCGGCGTCGACAACCAGACCCGGGTACGCCCCCTCGCCGTCGGTGGGGGCCTCGGCGTGACGGGCCGGGCTCATGACGGCGGCGGCTGCCTCGGCCAGGGCGGCGGAGATCATGTCGTAGTGGCCCGCGCCGAGGAACTCCGCCCGCGCGGTGACCATCTCCGGGCTGTCCCCGGTGTGCTGGGCGCGGCCGGCGAGCAGGTTGACGTACCCCTGACGGGCCAGGTCGAAGCTGTGCCCGCGCGGACAGCGCAGGGCCCGCGCGGTCCCCGTGTCGACCGCGTCGAGCGGCTGGCCGCAGAGCGGACAGCGCAACAACCGCAACGGATCGGGACTCATCCCCGCCAGCCTAGGCGGTGCCCGATCACCGGCCGCCCACCCCCGTGACGCGCCGACCGCTGGTCCCCGATGCCGCCGGCAGGCGGAGCACTAGGGTCTTGTCATGGTGGCAATCGCATACGAAGACATCGTCAAGGCACCCAAGGCGCTCCTGCACGACCACCTGGACGGCGGGCTGCGGCCGGCGACCATCATCGAGCTGGCCGACGCGATCGGGCACCCGCTGCCCAGCACCGATCCGACCGAGCTGGGCCGGTGGTTCGTCACCGCCGCCGACTCCGGATCGCTGGAGCGGTACCTGGAGACGTTCGCGCACACGGTCGCCGTGATGCAGACCGCCGACGCGCTGCGCCGGGTCGCCGCCGAGTGCGCGCTGGACCTGGCCGCCGACGGGGTCGTCTACGCCGAGATCCGGTTCGCCCCGGAGCAGCACCTGGAGCAGGGACTGAGCCTGGACGAGGTGGTCGAGGCGACCGTCGCCGGCTTCGCCGAGGGGGCCGCGGCCGCGGCGGCGGGCGGCCGGAACATCCGGATCGGCACGCTGCTCACCGCGATGCGGCACGCCGCCCGGTCGCAGGAGATCGCCGAGCTGGCGGTCCGCTTCCGGGACGCGGGCGTGGTGGGCTTCGACATCGCGGGCGCCGAGGCGGGCTTCCCGCCCACCCGGCACCTGGACGCCTTCGAGTACCTCCAGCGGGAGAACTTCCACTTCACCATCCACGCCGGTGAGGCGTTCGGCCTGCCGTCGATCTGGCAGGCGATCCAGTGGTGCGGCGCCGACCGGCTCGGGCACGGCGTACGGATCGTCGACGACATCACCGCGGGTACCGAACCGGTCCTCGGCCGGCTCGCCGCGTACGTCCGGGACAAGCGCATCCCGCTGGAACTCTGCCCGTCGTCGAACGTACAGACCGGTGCGGTGCGGTCCATCGCGGAGCACCCTATCGGGCTCCTGCGGGATCTGCGCTTCCGGGCCACCGTCAACACCGACAACCGGTTGATGAGCGGTACCTCGATGTCGCGGGAGATGCTCCTGCTGGTGGAGGCGTTCGGTTATGGCTGGGCCGAGCTGCAGTGGTTCACGATCAATGCGATGAAGAGCGCGTTCATCCCGTTCGACGAGCGATTGGCGATCATCAACGAGGTGATCAAACCGGCGTACGCCAAGTTGCTGCCCTGATCCGGTACGAGGGTCAGGCCGTACGCCCGGGGTTGCCGACCGCGGCGCCGGTGCCGAACGCGTTGCCGCCGTCGGCGACCGTCCCGGTCCCGGTCGCGGCGTGGTGCAGGGCGGCCACCCGCCGGACGACCTGACCGCCGCGGGCCGGCTGGCAGCCGAGACCGGTCTGCCGGCGCAGCACCACCGGTTCGTTGCGGGCGAGTGCGATTCCCCGACGAACCAGCAGCCCCGGTGCCTTACGCCGTTCGCTGAGGTCGCGTACCAGCCGGCGAAAGAACGTCGCGCCGCGCGGACGCCGCAACGTGTACGCTCCGGCGAGCAACCCGAGTCGACGGCATTCGGGTACTATCTCGGCAGCAAAAATCCCTTCGGCGATAAAGAGTGGCGATCCGGCTAGATCGAATGTCCGACTGTCCACCCGCCGGTCCGCGCCGATCGCGTAAACCGGCACTTCGGCACTGCCGTTCCGGACCAGCGCGGCAATCGCCGCCACGGCCGCTGTGGAGTCCCAGGCATGTGGTGACTCCCAGTCCACAAGACCGGCCCGGCGCGGCAGCGTAGGGTCGTCACCGTCCTTGTAGAAATCGTCGAGGGAGAGCACGGGAAGCCCGGTGCGACGGGCGATGTACGACTTTCCGGAGCCCGAAGGTCCAGCGAGCAGCACCACTCCGACAGAGGATCTCATTACTTTGAGTTACTCCCAGCAGACGGATTGCTAGCAAATTGCATGAACATCCCATCACACGGTCCGCGACGGACAACCTGGGCTTTCTCTTTGACTTGTGTCGTGATGGAATCTCGGAGGTCCGACCCGCCCGGGTCGGTCGATGGGCGGTGCCCGCTGCAACGCGCGGGCGCCGAAAAGGGAGGGCGGTGACGTGAGCAAGCGGCCGAACACGGCGAACTCTTTCCTGTCGCGTCTCCGCCGGCCAATGGGCCGGCTCCGTGACATGCCGATCTGGTCCAAGCTCGGCATCATCATGATCGTGCCGACGCTCGCCACCATCGTGGTCGGCACGACCGGGCTCATCGACCACCTGCAGACCTACAACAACGCGGAACGGGCACGCACCCTCGCCAACCTGGCCCAGGCGTCCGGCGCCCTGGTCGACGGGCTGCAGGACGAGCGGGCCGCCGCCGTACTGCTGCTCGGTTCGCCGAACCAGGAGGCGAAGGCGAAGTACCAGGACGCGTACAGCAAGGTGCACCCCCGGATCGACGCGGCCAAGGGCCCGTACTCCGAGCAGCGCGCCGAGCTCGACGACCTGCCGGCCAACTTCAACGGCCTGCTCACCCGGATCGACCGGAGCCTGGCCGACCTGCCCGGCACCCGCAGCCAGGTGGTCAACGCCAAGCTGAAGCTCACCGACGCCTCGCAGTCGTACGAGGGCCTGATCAGCGACCTGCTCGACATCCGCGACTCGGCCTCCCAGCTTGCCGGCGACAGCGCACTGAGCGAGCGGATGCGGGCCGCCACCGCGACCTCCCGGGCCAAGGAGTTCCTCTCCGTACGCCGGGTCGTGGTGCACCGGGCCCTCATCCAGAACGAGCTGACCCCGGTACTGCGCACCGACTACATCGCCACCGAGACCGGGCAGCAGCAGGCGCTGCAGTCCTTCCAGTCGGTCGCCACCCGGTCCGAGGCCGAGTTCTACGAGCAGACGGTCGCCGGTTCCGACCAGCGCGAGGCGGACAACTACAGCGGCTACATCCGGGGCAAGACCAACGACGACATGTCGGATGCCCCGTTCGACGCGGACAAGTGGGACGCGGCGATGGTCGGCAACGCGAAGCTGATCCGTACCGTCGAGGCCCGCCTCGACACCGACGCGGTCAACCGCGCGACGGAGATCCGCGACGACGTACGCCAGCAGGTCTTCGTCGAGACCACGCTGCTGCTCGCCACGCTGTTCCTGGCCATCCTGTTCGCCTGGATCGTGGCCCGCTCGATGGCCCGGTCGCTGCGCGAACTGCGCCACGGTGCGCTCTCGATCGCCCAGTACGGCCTGCCCCAGGCGGTCGCCCGGCTGCGTGACCCGGCGCTGTCGGCCCAGATGTCGCCGGTGCAGCTCGCCAACCAGATCGCCGAACCCCTGCCGGTACGCGGCAAGGACGAGTTCGGACAGGTGACCGAGGCCTTCAACGCGGTCCACCTCGAAGCCGTCCGGACCGCTGCCGAGCAGGCCGCGCTCCGCTCCTCGGTCGCGACGATGTTCGTCAACCTGGCCCGTCGTTCGCAGATCCTGGTCGACCGGTTGATCGGTCACCTGGACCGGCTGGAGCGCGGTGAAGAGGACCCGGACCGGTTGGCCGAGCTGTTCCAGCTCGACCACCTGGCCACCCGGATGCGTCGTAACGACGAGAACCTGCTGGTGCTCGCCGGTGCGGACTCCACCCGTGTGCAGCGGGAGCCGGCCGCCCTGATCGACGTGCTGCGGGCCGCCCAGTCCGAGGTCGAGCACTACACCCGGATCGAGTTCGGGGTGGTCGACCGCGATATCGAGGTGGCCGCGCACGCCGTCAACGACCTGGTCCACCTGGTCGCGGAGCTCTTCGACAACGCGACCGCCTTCTCGCCGCCCGACTCGCAGGTCATGGTCGAGGCCCGGCGGGTCGGCGACCGCGCGTCGCTCTATGTCGAGGACCGGGGCATCGGCATCACCGCCGACCAGCTCTACGACCTCAACGAGCGGCTCGCCACGCCACCCCAGGTGGACGTCGCGGTCTCCCGGATGATGGGCCTGGTGGTGGTCGCCCGACTGGCGGCCCGGCACGGGGTCAAGGTCGAACTGCGACCCGGCTCCGACCGGGGCACGGTCGCCGACGTGACCATGCCGACCTCGGTGCTCGTTCCGCGGGCACTCTCCGGTCGGGCCCAGCAGTCCGGTGGTTACACCACCCCGGCCCAGCAGCCGCCGACCCAGCGGCCGAACTTCGGGCCCCCGCTGGCCCTGGAGGGCACCCCGGTCCCGCCGGCCCAGCGGACGCCGGAGCGCGACTTCGGTTCGGCCGGGCGCCCGTTCGAGCCGGCCGCGTTCAACAGCGGCGGCCTCGGCAACGCCGGCTCCGGTCTCGGCAACGGTTCCGGTCTGGGCAGCAACGGTGGCGGGTTCGGTAACGGAGCCGCTCGCGGCAACGGTGCCGGGCGCGGAATGCCGGCCTGGTCCGACCTCACCGGCGCGAAGGCCGGCAACGGCAGCGACGGGTTCAACCCGCGTCCGTCCAACGGGCACGGTGTCGACCCGCTGCCGCAGCGCCGGGTGACCGAGTCGGGCAACGAAGGCGAACCGACCGGTACGCCGGGACCGAACATCCCCCGGCAGCTCCCGGCCAACCCGGAAGCGCGACCGGCCAGCGCCGGACTGGCGCCTCCGGCCGCTCCGCCGGTCTCGGCCCCGCCGATCTCCGCTCCGCCGGTCTCGGCCCCGCCGGTGTCGGCGCCCCCTCAGTCGGCACCGCCCGCGGTCTCCGCCGCAGGCGCCCCGCCGGCCTGGCCACCGGTCAGCGCCGCCGACCGGGAGGTACCCGCACCCTCGGTTCCGGAGCGGCTGGCAGCGGCGCTGGACATGACGGCCGAACTGCCCCGGGTCGTCCGGCCCCCGGTCGAGCCACCGATCACGGTGCCCTCGGCGGCGGCGGTCGAGGCCCGACCGAGGTTCGCCGACGAGACCATGGAACTGCCGATCTTCCGTGAGCTGGAGTCCGCCTGGTTCCGTACCCGGCGCACGGTCAACGACGAGACCAGTTCCGACGACAGTGCCGCTCCGGCGGGCAACGGCCAGTACGTCACGGCCGACGCCGCCCGGAGCACGGCCCAGAACGGTTCCGTCAATGCTCCGACCAGCCCCGCGATGGCGGCTCCGGCGGTTTCCACCGCAGCGAGCCGTGCCTCGGGGTCGACGGCGGAGACGACAGCGGGATCGGTCGGTTACGGCAACGGCGCCGGCCGGCCGGGAGGCTCGCCGGTGGGCGGCTGGCAGACGGCCGCCGACGACGGCTGGCGTGCCGCGTCAGCGGCTACCGACGTGCCGGTCGCCGAAACCACCCAGAAGGGTCTGCCCAAGCGGGTGCCGATGGCACAGTTGGTACCCGGCGGGGTAGAAAAGCCGAGCGTCTCGGTGCAGCGCCGGACACCGGAGGCGGTACGTGGCCTGCTGTCCGCGTACCACCGGGGTGTGCAGCGCGGTCGTACCTCGGAAGACCCGTCGACCAACCCGGAAGGGACTCCGGGAGGTCAGCAATCCCCGCAGGCCGGCTTAGGCCCCGCGGCCGGGAGCGGTCAGAAGGAGCATGAAGCATGACATCTACGCAGGATCTCGGTTGGCTGCTTGCCAACTTCGCCGACCGGGTGCCGGGCGTCGCGCACGCGATCGCCGTCTCCGCGGACGGTCTGCTCCTCGCGTCGTCACGGGACCTTCCGCGTGACCGGGCCGACCAGCTCGCCGCGATCGCGTCCGGACTGGTCAGCCTCACCCAGGGTGCGGCACGCTGTTTCGAGGGTGGCGCGGTTTTGCAAACCGTGGTCGAGATGGACAATGGCTTCCTGTTCCTCATGTCCATCTCGGACGGTTCCTCGTTCGCGGTGCTCGCCGCTCGCAACAGCGACGTGGGACAGGTCGGGTACGAAATGGCACTGCTCGTCGACCGGGTGGGAGACGCGCTCACGCCCGCGCCGCGCGCCGCGGCGGGGATGCTGGGCTAGGAGTGCCGCCGGTCGGCCACCCGGTCAACGGGTGCGACGGCAACGATAGAACGACGAGCTCCACGGGCTCGGGTCACGGACAGGACGAGAAGGGGGTGAACGGCGATGATGGCTGAACGCGACGAGCCAACTGGCGCGCTCGTCAGGCCATACGCCGTCACCCGTGGACGGACCCGGCCGAGGCTCAACATCGCCCTGGAGGCACTGGTCGAAACGACGGTGCGCGGCCGGTCCGCCGGTAACGGCAACGGCGGCCAGGGTCGGGAGCACCAATACATCGCCGCGCTGTGTGACGGTCAGCTGCAGTCGCTCGCGGAAATCGCGGCGCGGATGCAGCTACCGCTCGGAGTGGCCCGGGTCCTCATCGCTGACATGGCCGCCGAAGGCCTCGTCGCGGTGCATGAACCGACAATCCTGGACGACTCTAACGACGCGGTGGGCACTGAACTGCTGGAGAGGGTGCTGAGTGGACTTCGCAGGCTCTGACATGTCGCACCGCCCGATGCCCGGGCGCGTGACATCGGCGAAGATCGTCATCGCCGGTGGGTTTGGCGTCGGCAAGACGACGCTGGTCGGCTCGGTCTCGGAGATCACGCCGTTGACCACCGAGGCGATCATGACGTCCGCCGGCGTCGGCGTCGATGACACGCGACAGGTGCCGGGAAAGACGACCACCACGGTCGCCATGGACTTCGGTCGTATCTCGATCGACCGGGACCTGATCCTCTACCTGTTCGGTACCCCGGGCCAGACACGTTTCTGGTTCATGTGGGACGAACTGGTACGGGGCGCGATCGGGGCGGTGGTGCTGGTGGACACCCGTCGATTGGCCGACTGCTTCGCGGCGATCGACTTCTTCGAGCATCGGCGGCTGCCGTACCTGGTGGCCATCAACTGCTTCGACGGAATGCAGTACCACGATCCGCAGGACGTGCGGGACGCGCTCGCCATCTCGAGCGACGTTCCGGTGGTGGCTTGCGACGCGCGTAACCGCGAGTCGACCAAGCACGTGCTGATCTCGCTGGTGGAGTACGTACTCACCATGCGCAGGTCACGCGCTGTCGCGCCCGCCTGACGCGAGTTAGCGGATCAACCGCCCGGCTGGGAGTTCGCTCCCGGCCGGGCGGTTGGCGTGCGTACGCGGGCGTGGGGTGACAGCGGACCCGTGCGTGGCCCGGTGAGCGTGGTCAGGTGTGGCGGCGTGAGCGTCGAGGATGCCGGCTGGGCATGCGGAAGCGCCGGCTGGCGTCCGGGAGGATGCTGCTCGCCGCGCGTAGGGGAACTGTGCCGGCCGATGGTGGGCGTGCTGCGTGGGCAGGCGCGTACGGCGGCGGTTCGGGGGCTCAGAGAGCGGTTCAGGGCTCGGGAACGGCCCTCTGCGGATCAGGTCAGGAGATCCGGGTCCACTCGCCGCGGCTGACCGTGAACACTCCGAGCGAGTCCGGTTCCATGCCGCCGTGGCGGATCGGGGCGAACGCGTACGAGCCGGCGATTCCCTCGGTCACCTGGCGGGCCAGGTACACCCGGAGGCGGCCACGGTCGACGCTGTTCGCGAGCCGGGCGGCGGCCGTGATCAGGTGCACCGCGTCCGAGGCGTACGGCGCGAACCCGCTGAACGAGCCGTGCGCCTGGATGTAGCGGAAGACGAAGTCCCGTCGGGCGAGGCCGGCGCTGGTGGTGTTGGTCAGTGACGAGCCGCTCAGCGACATCGGGTGGACGACGAAGGATCCCTCGACGGCCTTGGCGTTCTCGGCCGAGAGTGTCTCCTCGGCGACCGCACCCGCGTCGAAGAAGATCGGGCCCTCGAACCCGGCGTCACGCAGCGCCCGAGCCGCCGCACCGGAACTCGGCGCGGTCGCCCAGACCGTCACCCCGTCCGGCTTGCTGCTCACGATCCGTTCCGCGGCACTGGTGAAGTCGGCACCGGTGGCCGGTAGACGCACGGTCTTGTTCAGGCTCACGTCGACCGTGTCCAGTGCCCCCGGCATGACCCGTACGCCGGAGTTTCCGTGCAGGCCTGGTGCGGCCAGCAGGGCGACCTTCTTGAGCCGCTGCGAGCTGATCAGGCGGGCCAGTTGGCGGGCGACGTCGGTGGCGTCGGGGGTGAGCTTGTAGACGAAGGTCCGCTGGGGCAGGGGGACCACGATCTCGTCGGCGGCGGCGAGGGAGACGAACGGGACCTGCGCCTCCTGCGCGACCGCGATCATCGACATCGAGGTCTCGGCGAGAGTGCCCCCCACCAGGGCGTGTACGCCCTCGCGGTTGACCATGTCGGTCGCCTGCTCGGCTGCGGTCTTCGGGTTGCTGCCGTTGTCCTGGACCACCAGACGAAGCTTGCGGCGGAGGTTGCCGACCGGCACGCCTTCCTCGTTCAGCGTGTCGAGCGTGATCCGTAGTGCCCGCTCCTGGAGGACGCCCAGTGCCGCGCCGGCGCCGGTCAGCTCCAGGCTGGCGCCGATGGCCAGGTCCTGGGGTCCCTTGCTGGTGGGACCGGTCTGCTCGTCCTCGTCGCCGTTCCCGCAGGCCGCGACGAACAGGGTGGAGGCGCTGGCCAGAAGCAGGCCGCGACGGGTCAGGGCTGATGAACCGATCGCCGGTGTCGTCATCAGATGCCGCCTCTCACGCCGCCAGGTTTCACCGGCCAGCTACTGGCCCGCCGGTATGTTGCCGAGCGGATAGTCCTGCCGTCAAATATTTATGGTGTGGCCCGTACCACTCAATGGGACGTGGGTCCGGTCACAGGAGTTGTCGGTCGGTCAGGAGCGGTATCCGGCGGACCGGTACTCGTACTCCCGATCGTCGTCGCGCTCATTGTGGTCGCGGGTGAAGTCCCAGCCCCCGGCGGCCTCGCGTCCGGGACGACCGCCGACAGCGAAGCCGCCGATCTCCTGGCCCCTGCGCCAACCACGGAAGTAGCCGGTGGTGTGTTCGGCGATCCGGGCCGCGTCGCGCACGATGCGCAGCGGTCGCTCGTCGCGCAGCGGTGAGCCGGGGACCAGGTTGGCCTGGGGCACCCGCTTGGGCAGACCGGCCCGTGTCTCGTCGCCGACCGATGGACGGGCGGCCTGTTCCGCTGCCCGCCAACCGGTGTCGGCGGTAGAGGCCCACTCCACCTGGGCGTCGTCCTCCGGATGTCCGGTGAACCAGGCCGAACGCGCGGCCGCGAAGATCAGCAGGTCACCGTCGCCCTCGTCGGCAACCGGCGGAGCGCTGGGCTCGGCGGCACGGCGGGCCGATCGGGTGAGCCGGCCGTTGCGGTCCGGGTCCTCGGGCTCCACCAGCCGCAGCGGCGGGCCGTCCAGACGTGGGTCCGCGGTCGGTCCGGCCGGGTCGCGCAGGGCGCGGTCGGCCAGCGGTGGCGGCTCGACGAGTCGCAGCATCGGTGGTTCCTGCGGCAGGTCGTCCGCGAGCCACGGGGGCGTCACCCGCCCGTCGCCCGGCCCGGACGCCGCGGGCAGGTCGAGACCGGCCGCGGTGCGCTTGTCGAACTGGTACGCGGGCTCGGCGCTGGCAGCCAGGTCCCGCCCGGCCCGGTCGCGCTCGCTCCGCTCCCGGTCGGCCCGGCTGCGTTCGGCACGCTCGTTCCGTTCCCGGTCGGCACGTTCCCGTTCGGCGCGCTCACCGCGTTCGCGGTCGGCCCGTTCGCGGTCGGCGCGTTCGCGGTCGGCCCGGTCACGCTCGGCGCGCTCACCGCGTTCGCGGTCCGCCCGGTCACGCTCGGCGCGTTCGCCGCGCTCCCGGTCGGCCCGGTCACGGTCGAGCTGCTCCAGCCCGAGCTGGTTCTGGTCCCGCTCGTCGCCGGGGCCGACCAGGGGCCAGTTGGCCCGGGAACCGGGCGGCGCGCTGACCGCGTCCGGACGGGGGGTGGGTACCGGCACGTTGAGGTCGGTGGCGCCGAAGCCGGTCGAGGAGAGACCCGGCTCCCCCTTCGTCTTCGGGCGCGGCACGATCGGCGTCGGGCGCTGGCGCTCGCTCCGGGCGCTGTTGATCGCGGCGGTGGTGAGGGTGGCGCGGAACGGTTCGCCCGCGTCGGCGGGCGGCACGCTGCTGCTGCGCTGTACCGGCACGATCGGGGTGATGCCCGGCGGCGGCGGGGGCGGCGCGGACACGGGCCGGTTGGCCGGCGAGTCGCGCCACTGCCCCGGTGATCCGGGTGCTGCGGGCATCGGGGCCGGCAGGTCGCGTTGCGGTTGCGCCACCGGCGGCGGGAGCTGCCGACCGGGCAGGCTGGCCGCGGGTGCGAGCGGCTGCGGTGCGACCGGCGGCGGGGCCAGTGGTGCGGGCGCGGTCGGCGGCGGTGACATCGGCTGCGGGGTGACCGGCATCCCGTTGCTGGATGCCGGCTGCGGGCGGCTGCGTCGACCGACGGCCGGCACCGGCTCGTGGTTCGCCGGCCGTACGCCGTGGTTGCCCGATCCCTGGTTGCCGACGCCGTGGCTGCCGACAACGCCGTGGCTGCCGGTCCCGTGTGCGCCGGTGGTGGTGGCATCCGCCGCGGCCCGGCGGACGGTGCGGCGGCCGGCGAGCGGCGGGGGCGTGGTGACCCGCGCGGCCAGGGTCGCCACGAGCGCGTCGCAGCCCGCGTCGCAGGCACGCACCGCGGCGACGGCCTGCCGGACCGCCTCGGCGACCGCCGAGGTGAGGGCCTTGTTGCTGACCGTGGCCCGGCGGGGCGTCTCGACGATCGCCACCTGGAGTGCGGTGATCGCCTCGGCGATCTCCTCCGGGTCGGCGATCCCGTCGCCGGCGAGATGCGCGGTGACGGCGTCGGCGACCGAGGTGTCCCGGCCGCGCCCACCGGTGCCGGCGAGCATGCCCGGCTCGGGTAGCGCGTCGAGCACCGCCAGCGGCACCGGATCGGCCGGATCCGGGTACGCCCGCAGCGCCGCCGGGTACAGCTCGCGGAGGACCTCGCGCAGCGTCGCCGCGGCCGAGTGGCGCCCACTGGCGAGCGCCGCGTGGGCCGCGAGTACGGGCTTGTAGCCGGCCAGGTCCCGGGGTGCGGGGAGGGTCATCGCGGAGAGCGCACCGGCCTGCAACGCGCGGGCCAGTCCGACCGCCCGACGTTGCGTGGGCGAGCCCTCCATCTCCTCCACCGACTCGTCGTCGGCGAACCGCTCGGCGAAGTCGTCCACCGAGTCGTCGTCGGCGATCGCGAGGGGTCGGCCGGCCGCGCTCAACAGCGAGGTGACCAGGTGGTCGTCGCTGTCGGCGGCGATCGCCACACCGCTCATGCCGCTCGAACGTTCGACGAGCAGCGTGCCCAGCTGGGCGTAGCCAGCCGGGTCGTCGCCGATCTCGCCGACGTGGAGCAGCCGGCCTGCGTCGTCAACCACAGCAGACGTCAGCGTGGATCCGGCCGAAGCCGGTCCAGCGGACGGATCCGCTGAGGCCAGACCGCAGTACACCCGCACGAGCGCCACGGCGTCGTCCTCCTCCCGAGACACAGGTGGTGTGTGCCAAAGACTGATGCTCCCTGGTGAGGGGTCAGTCGCGCCAGTCCACCGCTGCAGAGATCTTGCCGATAATCGTGCGCCAACCCAAACTTGCGGTTTGTGCCCCGATTTTCTTCAGTCGGCGCCGCCCCATGAACGCGCCGAGGCCGCCGTTGGCCGTCGCGCGCAGCGCCTCGTCCAGGTCATCGAGGCTGGAGCCGGTCGAGAGCATATCCAGTACGGACGGCAGGCGCAGCGCGTACGAGAGGTCGCGGGCGATCTCCCCGGCCGAGATCAGCAGCGTCGGATCCCACGTGTCGTGGCCGCCGCGGAGGTTCTCCACGACCAGGTCCAGCTCGTACGAGTCCTCGTCGAGCGGGACGATATCCGCTGGTTGGAGCCGTGCCACCAGGTCGTCCCAGGTGTCGAGCCCGGACATGTCGTGCGGTGCTCCGGACAGGACGAAGCTGACCAGTGCCTCGCGGCTCTTGAAGAGCAGCAGTTTGCCCCGGTGAGTGAGAAAGACCGCAACTTCTTCGGCTTCCTCATCGTCGTCGGCTTCGTCCGCTTCGTCATCGTCGAGCTCGTCGTCGGCGAGCAGTTCCTCGTCGTCGACCTCGTCGCCGTCGCGGGTCCGGCGGGGCCGTCCGGGCTTGTCGTCGTCCTCGAAGTCCTCGGCGAACTCCTCGTCGAGGAAGACGACCGTCTCCTCGTCCTCGACCCGGCGGGCGCGGGCGTCGAACGGGTCGACCTCCCGCTCGCCGATCTCCGTCGGGGTCACCGTGTTCGACAGCCGGTACGCCCGCAGGGTGAAGCCACTGCCGGAGGGCAGTGCGATCTCCACCGGGTCGATCCGTACGTCTTCCCACAGTGCGCGGTTCGCGGGCTCGGTTCCCTCGTTGTCGTCGAGGTCGGTGTCGTCCTCGACGGGGTCGGCTGCCGCGTCCGCTGTGCTGTCGGTCGCGGTGTCGGTGGTCCGGCTGCTCTCGTCGAACTCGGTGTCGGGTTCGTCGGCGTCGGGCCGGTGGGGCGACTGGCGGGCCACGCTGACCTCCGTGTGCACTCAAGGTTTGCGGCACCCGATCGGGGTGGAACTGTCGGGTGGGTGACTCTGCGCACATACCCTAGTGGGCGGCTCGACGGGGCGGGTGCCGGCACCCCGTTGGCGAACCCACCATCTATTAGTAGTCTTGCTACCTATGAAGGCCCAGGCGCTGCACGGCCACCTCGACGCGCTCCTGCTCTCGGTGCTCGAGCAGGGCTCGCTGCACGGCTACGCCATCATCGAGGCGCTCAAGGAGCGCAGCGGCGGCACGCTCAACCTGCCCACCGGGACCATCTACCCGGCCCTGCGCCGGCTGGAGCGGGCCGGCTACGTCGACAGCACCTGGAGCACCGTGAACGGCCGGGAGCGGCGCACGTACCGGCTCACCGGGGCGGGACACCGGGCCCTGGCCGGGGAGCGGACGAGCTGGCAGGAACTCAGTTCGACGGTGGGCCGCTTCCTCGGTGTGGGCGGCCCGTCCGAGGCACCGGCCTGATCGGTTCCGTCCGGGACGTGCCGGCGGGGAGCGAACTCCGCCGTACTCACCGGTTCGCGGTCCGCCCGGCCGGGTCGCCGGTTCCGGTCGCCAGGCAGGCGTACGCCGACCGCCCGAGCCACCCGTGTACGGCGATCAGCGCGATCCCGCCCACCAGCATCGGTGGCCAGGTCAGCGCGGAATCCCAGAGCGTCACCGACCAGGCGTAGACCGCGGCGGTGCCGATCCAGCCGAGGCAGAGCGAGGCCGACAGCCCGATCCCGGCCGCCCGCGCCACCCGTACCTTGCCGAGCCGTCCGTGCCGGGCGTGCCAGCCCAGCCACAGGTAGGCGCCGAGCGCGAGCAGGTCGATGCCGAGCCAGAGCCAGTCCAGCGAGCCGGCGAGCAGCCGGTACGCGGTCGGCGGCGGTGGGCCGTTCCACGGGGCTCCCTGCCACATCAGGTCGGCGGCCACCATCAGGACGACACCGACGACGAGGACCCGGACGGCCAGTGAGCGCAGGGTGCCGGCGAGCAGCTCGGACTGGTACTCGTGGGCGAGTCGGCGTACGGGTCCGAACTCGGTGACCGCCCGCCGTTCCGCCTCGACCGGGTGCAGACCGGCGTCCCGGTAACCCTCGGCGCTGTCGGTCAGGCTGTGCCGGGCCTCGGTCAGCAGGTCGGACTTGAGCCGGGCCGGGCCGTGCAGCGCCCGGTCCAGCGCGTGGACGTACTCGTCGATCATGCGGTGACCGGCCGGGGTCCGGTGGCCGCGATGACCCGTACGGTCATCCAGGTGAGCAGGCCGAAGGTGGCGTTCAACATGATCCAGGCGGCGATCATCGGCGGCCAGGTCAACGCCGCCGGTGACTCCAGGGTCGCGTTCACCCCGGCGAAGGCGCCGAGGGCCCAGATCAGCCCGCCGACGACCAGGGCGACCAGGGCCAGCGGGCGGACCACCGTACGCGGGGCGAGGTGCCAGCGGCGGCTGGCCGGACCGAGCAGGAGGAGGGTGACCAGGGCGAGCGCCCCGGCGGCGTACGACGCCCAGTCCAGGGCCCGGACCATGAGCAGGAAGCCCGACGGCGCCGAGGGGGTTGTTGCCGGCGGCTGCCACCACATCAGGTCGGCGGTCAGCATGGCGACCGGCACGAGCGCCACCACCAGCGCGAGCCGGCGTCCCTGTCCGGCGGTCAGCTCGGCCTGGTACGCCGGTGCGAGCTGGTCCGGGGTGCCGAACTCGGCCACCGCCCGGCGTTGCGCCGCGACCGCCTCCAGACCGGAGTCCCGGTACGCCTCGGTGGCGTCCCACAGGCTGTCGCGCGCCTCGGTGAGCAGGTCACGCTTGCGGCTGGCCGGGCCGCGCAGCCGTTCGTCGAGCAGTCGCAGGTAGTGGTCGATCGGGGCCTCGCACGTCGACATCCGTCCAGCCTGCCATGCCCGCCCGGTGCCGGGGGTCCGGCGGATCCCCGGTTCGGCCCCCGAGAACGCTCAGGGTTCGCCGCACAGGAGTGGTCGGAGTTCAGTGGACGGTGAGGGCGAGGTAGCCGCCCTCGGCCGCCTCCTGGGCCAGCCACTGCTCCCGGTACCAGCCGGGCTGGTCGAGCAGGTCGGCGTGCCGGCCGCGTTGCAGCACCCGGCCGCTGTCCAGGACCAGGATCTCGTCGTACCGGTCCAGGCCGCGCAACCGGTGGGTGACCAGGAGTACGGAGTGGTCGGCCGGGATCGTCTCGGTCGCCGCGGCGAGCACCCGGTCGGCGGCGGCCGGGTCGAGTCCCTCGGTCGGCTCGTCCAGCACCAGGACCGGTGGCCGGGCGAGCAGCGCACGGGCCAACGCCAGCCGCTGCCGCTGACCGCCGGAGAGCTGGCCCCCGTCCTCGCCGACCACGGTGTCCCAGCCGGCGGGCTGATCCCGTACCCAGTCGAGCAGGCCGGCGGCCCCGGTCGCGGCGGTCAGCTCGTCGTCGCCCGCGTCGGCCCGTCCGAGCAGCAGGTTCTCCCGTACCGACGCGTGGAACACGTACGCCTCGGCGAGCAGGCCGCCGACCAGCCGGGGCACCTGCTCGGCCGGGTACGCGGACAGTTCCCGCCCGCCGAGCGTGACCCGCCCCCCGTCCGGCACCACCGCACCGGTCAGTACGCCGATCAGCGTGCTCTTGCCGGCCCCGCTCGGCCCCACCACCGCGACCCGTCGCCCGGCCGGCAGGTCGAGGCTCACCCGGTCGAGGGCGGCCGGTGCCCCGTCCCGGTACCGGACGGTCACCTCCTCGACGAAGCAGTCGTGGTGCTCGACGTCGAGCACGGTCGTCTCCCGGTCGGCCGCCGGCCCGTCGCCGATCTCCGCCGTCAGCAGGGGTGCCACCCGGCGGAGGGCGGCGCGCAACTGGGTCCACTGGCGGGCGGCACCAACCAGGGCCAGGGTCACCTCCACCGCAGCCAGGGTGCCCACCGCCAGTACGCCGACCAGGACCCCGTCGACCCCGGCGGAGAGCGCGGTGGCGGCCACGGCGGCGCTGGTCGCGCCGGACACCAGCACCCCGAGCCCGTCGATCGCCCAGCCGGCGGCGGCCAGCCGTCGTTCCAGTCCGGCCAGCTCACGGGCCCGCCCGTCGGCCCGCTCCAGGGCGGCCCGGGTGGCACCGAAGGCGGCCAGGTCGGCGGCACCGTGGGTGAGGTCGACCGCGTCCACCGCGAGCGCACCGCGCAGCGGGGCGACCCGGTCGGCGGTACGTCGGGTCAGTGCGGTGGCGGCGACCGGCAGGGCAACCCCGGCCAGCAGCAGCCCGACGACCAGTGGGGCGGTCGCGGCGGGGGCGATGGCGGCCGTACCGGCGATGGCCAGGAGGCTGACCACCGCTGCCGCCCCGGCCGGCACCAGCACCCGCAGCAGCAGGTCCTGGACCGCCTCCACGTCGGAGACGAGCCGGCTGAGCGAGTCCCCGGTGTGCTCGGCGGCCGTGGTGCGCCGCCCGGCGAGGGTGGCGAAGACCCGGGCCCGTACGTCGGTGATGAAGCGCAGGGTGGCGTCGTGCCCGGCCAGCCGCTCGGTGTAGCGCAGCACGCCCCGGCCGATGGCCAGCGCCCGGACCGCGACGATGGCCACGGTGAGTACGTCCAGCGGCGGTTGCCCGGCGGCGGTGATCAGCAGCCAGGTCGCGGTCGCCATCAGCGCCAGCCCGGCCAGTTCGGTGCCGGCGGCGAGCAGTCCCGCCCCGACCAGCCGTCCCAGGTAGGGGCGGGCGAGCCGGAGCACCGCCCGTTCGGTCCCGAGGCCCTGTTGCCGATCCTGCCGCTGCCTGTCCTGCTCGTTCATCGGGCCGCCCCCGCGCCGCTCCGGTCGCCGGCCGCGTCCGGCCGTTCGACACCGTCGGGAACCTCCACCGGTTCCGGTAGCCGGCCGGGGGTGAGTTCGGTCACCCGGCCGTCCTCGATCCGCAGGACCCGGTCGGCCTCGGCCAGCAGCGCCGGCCGGTGCGCGACGAGCACGGCCGTACGCCCGGCGACGAGCTTGCGGGTGGCGGCCAGTACGGCGGCCTCGGAGACACCGTCGAGCCGGGCGGTGGGTTCGTCCAGCAGCACGATCGGTGCGTCCCGCAGGAACGCCCGAGCGAGCGCGACCCGCTGCCGTTGCCCGCTGGACAGCCCGTGCCCGCGTTCGCCGAGCAGGGTGTCCAGCCCCTCGGGCAGGTCCCGCAGTACGTCGTCGAGCACGGCGGCGCTCGCCGCGACGCGTACGGACTCGATCGTGGCCTCGGGCTGGCCGAGGCGGATGTTGTCGGTCAGCGACGCGGCGAACAGGTGTGCCCGTTGCGGCACCCAGGCCAGTCGCCGGCGCCACTGCTCCAGGTCGGCGGTGGCCAGGTCGACCCCGTCGACGGTGATCCGTCCGCTCGTCGGTACGACGTTGCCGAGCAGCAGGCCGAGCAGGGTGCTCTTGCCCGCCCCGCTGGGTCCGATCACCGCGATCCGGTCGCCCGGTCGGATGGTCAGGGTCACGTCCCGCAGTGCGGTGGTCCGCTCGTACTCGACCGTCACCCCCTCGAACCGGATCTCGCCGGGGGTGACGAGTGCCCCCCTGTCAGCGGGTCCGGTTGCGGAAGGGGCGCCGGCCAGGACGGTCAGGGCGTCGTCGAGGGCGGTCAGGCCCTCCATGCTGGCGTGGAAGCGGCTCCCGGCGGTCCGCAACGGCAGGTACGCCTCCGGCGCGAGCAGCAGCACCAGCAGGGCGGTCTGCAACGCCAGCCCGCCGTCGAGCAGGCGCAGCCCGATCGGAACCGCGACCAGGGCGACCGAGAGGGTGGCGACCAGTTCGAGCACCAGCCCGGAGAGGAAGGCGATCCGGAGCGTTTTCATGGTGGCGGCGCGGTGCCCGTCGGCCATCCGCCGGACCACGTCGACCTGGGCGCGGGCCCGGCCGAAGACCCGCAGTGTCGGCAGCCCGGCGACCATGTCCAGGAAGTGCCCGCCGAGCAGGCTGAGCCGGCGCCACTGCCGCTCGGTGGCGGCCTGGGCCTGCCAGCCGAGCAGGGCGCCGAAGACCGGGATGAGCGGCAGCGTGGCCGCGATGATCAGCGCGGAACTCCAGTCCGCGAACGTCAGCCGGGCGAGTACGGCAACCGGCACGGTCACGCTCAGCACGAGCTGCGGCAGGTAACCGGTGAAGTACGCGTCCAGCGCGTCCAGCCCGCGCCCGGCGAGGGTGGCGATCCTGCCCGCCTGCTGACCGGCGAGCCAGCCCGGTCCGCGCTGCCCGACGGCGTCGAGCAGGTCCGTACGCAGGGCCGCCTTGACCGTTGCCGCCATCCGGGCCGATACCGCGCCCTGGGCCCAGAGGACGGTCGCGCGTCCGGCCACGGCGGCGACGAAGCCGAGCAGCGCGGCCCGGTCGAGGTGCCCCCCGGCGGCGGTGGCGAGCAGGTCGGCGAGGGTGGTGGCCTGGGCGATCACCAGGGCGGCGGCGACCACCCCGAGCCCGCCGAGCACGGCCACCTGGCGCCGGGTCGAAGGGACCCGGCGCAGCAGCCGCGGATCGAACGGGGGGCGTCGGCTCACCAGTACACCGGCGCCCGGTTGTCGATCCGTCCGCGGAACACCCACCAGCTCATCGCCTGAAAGCCTAGTAGGGCCGGGATCAGCGGGATCAGCAGCCAGCTCAGCAGCCGCAGAGTGGGTGTGCTCGCGGCGGCGTCGGTCACAGTGAGGCTGGCCGCCGGATCGACGGTGGAGATCAGGGCGTGGGGCCACGTGGTCGCGGCGACCAGCAGCACCGGCAGGGCGAGGGCGGCGGAACTGGCGACGAAGGCGAGACCTGCGCGCCGTCGGGCGAGCCCCCGGCCGGCGGCGAGCAGGGCCACCGCCAGGAGCACCGGCAGGAGCAGCGCGGCGACGGGTTGCTGGGCGGTTTCGCGTACCCGGTCGGTGAGCAGGCCCAGGACGGTGGCCGAGGCGAGCGCGACGAGGGCGACCGGGACGAGCCGGCGGCCCAGTCGGGCGTAACGTTCGCCGGCCGCACCGGGCAGTCGCAGGGTGAGGAAAACCGCCCCGTGTACGGCAACCAGCCCGACCAGGGTCAGCCCGCCCGCGGCGACGAACGGGGTGAAGAGGTGGCCGACCCCGTCGATGTGCCCGTCGCTGTGCAGCGGCACCCCCTGGAGCAGCCCGGCGAGGACGGCTCCCCAGCCGAGCGCGGCAAGCGCGCTGCCGGCGATGATCAGCCCGTCCCAGCGGGCGCGGGCGGCGGCGCCGCTCGGCCGGCTGCGTAACTGGACAGCGGCGGTGACCAGGATCACCCCGGCCAGGGCGGCGGCGACCGCCGGATAGAGGCCGGAGAGGAGTTCACCCTCCAGCATCGGGAACGCGCCGAAGAGGATGCCGACGGCGGCGACCAGCCAGACCTCGTTGCCGAGGAAGAACGGACCGAGCGCGGTCAGCGCCTTCCGTCGGGGGTTCTCGCCGGGGGTGGCGGCGAGCAGGAGCCCGACCCCGTAGTCATAGCCGCCGAGGACGAGGTAGCCGGCGAGGAAGAGGCCGAGCAGGGCGTACCAGAGGATCTCCATGTCGGTTTCCTATCCGGCCAGTACGTGCGTGGGCTGGTGGTCGTCCAGGCCGTTGGTGGGCTGTGGCGGGCGGCCGAGGGCGAGGTCGTGCGCGCCCCGGTGGGCCCGGCGGGCGAGCAGGGTCCAGTTGGTCACGGCGAGGGCGATCAGCAGTACGGCGAAGCCGATCAGCGAGGTGAGCAGGACACCGGCGGAGATCGGGGTGACCGCGTCGGAGACGGGAAGCAGCCCGTACACCGCCCAGGGTTGGCGTCCGCCCTCGCGGGCCAGCCAGCCGAGGATGGCCGCGACGAACGGCAGCGGTACGGCGATCAGCATCAGGTAGAGCGGGAACCTGAGCCGGATGACCCAGTCCCGGAACAGCAGGGGCAGCAGCAGCCAGCTCCAGGCCAGCGCGAAGCCGATCAGGATCATGAAGCCGAGCGCGGCGGTGCTCCAGACCGGCGGGGTGTAGTCGCCGGGTCCGAACCGCGCGGTCCACTCGGTCACGATCGCGGACCGCTCGGCGTCGCCGCCGAACTTGGTCGGCTGGACCCCGCCGATCGCCCCGAACTGGGCGAACCCGAAGCCCATCACCATCGAGCTGGCCAGCGCCGAGGTGATCAGCCCGATCCGCAGTGACCGCCGGAACAGCGCGTAGTCGGCGGTACGCCGGATCAACTGGTACGCGCTGATCCCGGCCATCAGCAGCCCACCGGTGAGTACGGCGGCGCTCACCACGTGGCCGAACGCCATGCCGAGGGTGGGGTTGGTCAGGAGCGCGGTGAAGTCGGTCAGATGGGCGACGCCGCCTTCCATCCGGTAGCCGACCGGGTTCTGCATCCAGGAGTTCGCCACCAGGACCCAGAACGCCGAGGCGTACGCGGTGATCGCCACGCCCCAGATCAGCGCCAGGTGTACGCCCCGACGCAGCCGGTGCCAGCCGAAGATCCACATGCCGAGGAAGGTCGATTCGAGGAAGAAGGCGACCAGGGTCTCCATGGCCAGGGGTGCGCCGAAGACGTTGCCGACGTACCGCGACAGCCCGCTCCAGTTCAGCCCGAACTGGAACTCCATCACGATCCCGGTGGCGATGCCGAGGGCGTAGTTGATCAGGTAGAGCGTGCCCCAGAAGCGGGTCAGTCGCTCGTACTCCGGCTTCCCGGTGATGACCCAGGCGGTCTGCAGGTAGACCAGCAGCGTGACCAGGCCGAGGGTGACCAGCACGAACAGGAAGTGGATGGAGGTCGTGGTGGCGAACTGGAGGCGGGCGATCAGTAGCGCGTCCATGGCCATCCCCAAACCGGTCGACTCACTTGTCATAGCGAGCCTACACGTAGCTTCGCTACCTATATCTACTACGTCTCGTCGTAAATCAACTATACGACGAGACGTAGTAGATGGCCGCGAGCGTCTTGTCACCGCGAAGGGGGACCGGCCCCGGAAGTCGCCGATGACCGCGCCGACGCGCTGATCTGATGGCGGATGACGCCTGCGGGCCAGGTCAGACGCTCACGATGGGATCGGTCATGCGCCTCGACGAACTCGGCGACCTCGCCGACCTACGGCTCGACGACCAGCGGAGCGTCCGGTACCTCCGGGCCGGTTCCGGACGTCCGCTGGTGCTGCTGCACACGATCCGGACCCAGCTCGAATACTTCACCGACGTCGTACCGATGCTGACCGGGCACTACACCGTGTACGTCCTGGACCTGCCCGGCCACGGCCGCTCCTCGAAGCCCACCACCGTCGAGTACGACGAGCCCTACCTCCGGCGCGGGGTCGTCGACACCATGGCGAAACTCGACCTCCGCGACGTGACCATGGTCGGCGACTCGATCGGTGCCGTGCTCGCGCTCACCGTCGCCAGCCAGGTCCCGAAGTCGGTCGCCCGGGTCGTGGCGTCGAACCCGTACGACTACGACACCCGCTTCGCCGACGGGATCCGGCGCGGCAACCGGTTCGCCGACCTGATCCTCGGCGGTGTGGCACTACCGGGCGTGGGACCTGCGCTCGGCGCCGCCGAGAACAGGTACGTCACCAGCCGGATCTTCCAGGGCGGCCTGGCGGACGGTAAGCGGATTCCCGGACCGCTGCTCGACGAGTTCGACGCCACCCTCAAACGCCCCGGCTTCCACTACGTCGAACGGAACGTCTACCAGAACTGGCGCTCCTGGGGCGCCGCCCGGGACCTGTACGCCGGCGTCACCGCGCCGGTGACCCTGGTCTACGGCGAACAGGACTGGTCCCGCCCGGTCGAACGGGCCCGTACGGCACGGGCGCTGGACGTGGAACCGATCGTGCTGCCCGAAACCGGGCACTTCGCCTTCCTGGAACAACCCCAGCGACTCGCCGAGATCGTCATCGGCCACCCGGACCCGTCGATCTGACAGATGCCCGGTGTCCGGTCGGGCGCAGCGGTCCGGTGTCCGGTCGGGCGCAGCGGTCCGGTGTCCGGGCGGGCGAAGTACCGCCTGGGTGTCAGGCGAAGAAGAGGGTGATCGGCAGGGCGACCAGGGTCGTCGCGACGGCGAGACTGGTCAGGCCGCGTACCCACGGGCGGGGACCGGTGACCAGCAGGCGCTGCACCCGCGCGTCCAGGTGCGCGTCGGCGAGGCCGAGAGCGCCGGCCGGGGCCACCCGCGAGCCGGCGGTGGCGAACCGGAGCAGCGCGTTGGCCAGCGGCCCCTCCGCGTGCAGCCGCCGGGCCTTGTCGTCGGCCCGCATCTCCACCAGCAGCGCCACCGTCTCCGACGCCCGCCGCAGCCAGCCCACCAGGGGCAGCGCCCGGCAGAGCGCGCTGAACGGCAACAGCACCAGGTCGTGCCGCTCGTCGGCGTGCGCCCGCTCGTGGGTGAGCACCGCCGCCAGTTCGGTGCGGTCCAGCAGGTCCAGGGTGCCGGCGCTGACCACAACCGTCGGCCGCATCCCCGGCAGGCAGTACGCCGCCGCGCTCGGGTGGTCGAGCACCAGCGCGCCCGGCGCGGCCGGATCATCCCGACCCACCAGGTCGAGCAACTGCCGGTGCCGGGTCTGCACGCGTACGGCGCTGACCAGGCCCCGTACGGTCGAGCCGAGCAGGGCGGTGGCGATACCGAAGCCGACCCCGACGAGTGCGAGCTGGGTCACGCCCAGCCCGGCCGGCAGGGTTCCGTGCCACAGGTCACGGACCAGGTGCAGCAGCGCGCTCCCAATCCCCTCGTCATAGGCGGCCAGTCCGATCGACATCGGCAGCCCGATCGCGCAGAGCCCCAGGGCCAGCCCGATCGCCTGCCAGCAGATGATCGCCACCCGTGGACTGCGCGCGGTCCAGGTGGAGCGGAGCAGCACCGTGGCGGTGAGGTAGCACGCCACGGCCGTACCGGCGAGATGGGCGGCGTACGTCATGGTCTCAACCCTGCCGGTCCGCTGCCTCGTCGGTCAGTGCGGCCCGCAGCACCTCGGCCTCGGTGCCGGTGACCGACCGGGCGAACCGCACCAGGGCGGCGTCCCGGCTGCCGGCGAGGTCGAGCGCGTCCAGCATCAGCCGGGCGATGTGCGCCTCACGGGTGGCCGCCGGACGGTAACTCCACGCCCGGCCTTCCCGTTCCCGCTCCACCATGCCTTTGCCGGCCAGCCGGTCGAGCACGGTCATCACCGTCGTGTACGCCAACTCGCGCTCGCTCAGGGCGTCGGCGACCTCCCGTACGGTGACCCCCGCGCCGCTGGTCGAACCGGCGGTCCGGTCCCAGAGCACGTCCATCACCGCACGTTCGAGGTCACCCAGTCGTGTCACGCGTCCAGCCTACTACTCGCCGTCGTAACAGCCCAGGTCGCGGGCGGTGACCCTCAGGCCCGAGCCGTCTTCGTGGTGTTGAGGAACGTGGCCCACGCGGTGCGGTCGAAGGCGAGTGCCGGGCCAGAGGGGTCCTTGGAGTCGCGTACGGCGACCGCTTCGGGCAGTTCGGCGATCTCGACGCAGTTCGCGTTGGTGCCGCTGCGGCTGGACTTGCGCCAGGTGGCGGTCGACAGGTCGGGGGCGGTCATCCGGGGCTCACTCTCGTTCGTGCTCCGTTGCCACCCGCGCAACGAAGTCGACCGACTCGGTGGGGCTCAAGGCTACCGCCCCGAGCCGCTCCGCTTCCCGCCGGAAGAACGCCACCTGCGGCGCCTCCTCCAAGAACAGTCCGGAGATCTTGTGGTCGAGGTAGACCACCGACTTGTTGCGGGGGAAGTCGAAGAGTGCGAATCCGCCGTCGAGCCCGGAGTGCCCGCCGACCGCGAGCGGCACCACCCGCAGGGTGATGTTCGGCCGGTCCGCCGCCTCGATCAGGTGCCGCAGTTGGCGGGCCATCAGCCGATGGCTGCCGAGTACCCGGCGCAACACCATCTCGTCCATGATCGCCAGAAGTTCCGGCGGTTGTGGCCGGGTGAGGATCGCCTGCCGGCCGAGGCGGGCCGCGACCCGGGACTGGGCGTCGGACTCCTCGACGCCGCCGTCGCGCATCAGCGCCTGGGTGTAGTCCGCCGTCTGGAGCAGTCCGGGAATCAGCAGCGGTTCCCAGTTGACGACGGTGGTGGCCTCGGTCTCGAGGCGGATCAACGTACGGGACTCGTCGGAGAGCCCGCCGATCACCTCCCACCAACCCGACTCGGCGGAACGTTCGGCCAAACCGAGCAGGCGCTTGCGTTCGTCGCCGGTCACGCCGTAGATCACCAGCAGGGAGGCGACGTCCTCGGCCCGGATGCCCTGGATGCCGTTCTCCATCCGGGACAGCTTCGACGCCTGCCAGTCGAGCCGTGCCGCAACCCGGCGCAGGGCCAGCTTCTTCGCCTCCCGCAGACCGCGTAACTCGCCGCCGAGCCCACGTCCCACCACGGTTGGCTGATTCGACTTCGCCATCTCGCGCTCCCGGTTCCGATCGGCTGGCCGTCACGGTGATCGACTGTTGTCGTCGCGTTGAGTATTGACACTGGTGCCCGGTCAGCGCAAGCATGAGTTCGCAACGTTGCTCGATAGTCAGCTCAATCAGCAATACGCCGGGAGGTCGTTGTGAACGGGACAGCTTCAGCGAAATACACCCCGCCGTGGGCGCAGCCGTACGACCCGGCGGACTCGCCGGGGCCGATCGGCTCGGTGCTGGAACGGTTCCGGCGTGGCCGACCCGAGGAGCCGGAACCGAGCGAGGCCGAGGCGGAGGCCGCCCGGTACACGATCGTGCTGGTGCCACCGGAGGCGGCCGAGGTGGTCGGCTACGACCGCTCCGACGTGGGCCTGCGGATGTACCGGGGCGGGGACTGGGACCACAACCCGGGCGATCTGGACGAGGCGGCGGGCATCATCCAGGAAGCCTGCGGCGAGCCGATCAGCCTGGTCGAGCACCACTCCGACCTGACCTACTGGACCGCCCGGCTCCGCGAACTCCCCGGCTGATCCGTCGCTGCCGGTGGCGTCCGTCTCTGCAAGAAGCGGACACACAGTTTTTTCGTACATCTTCTTTGATGTATTTACGCCAAAGAAGATGTACGAAAAAATTCGCGTTAGTGCCTCCGGCGGCGCTGGGGAGCCGGAGCCGACCAGGCAGGGCCGGGTAGGGGTCAGATGCCCTTGGGGTGCCAGACGGTCTTGGTTTCCAGGAAGGCGGTCATCCGGCGCAGGCCGGGGTCGGCGGTCCAGTCGGTGGGCTGCGCCGGGGGGCGGAGCACCCGCTTCAGGTTGCCGGCCGCCGCCTCCTCCAGGCTGCGGGCCAGCTCCGGGTCGTCCACCCCGGTCAGGTCGATCGCGTTGACGTCGGCGTGCGAGGCCAGCCAGGGCGCGGTCTCGGCGGCCCGGCCGGTGAGCAGGTTGACCACCCCGCCGGGCAGGTCCGAGGTGGCCAGCACCTCGGCCAGGGTGATCGCCGCCAGCGGTGCCTGCTCGGCAGCCAGCACCACCACCGTGTTGCCGGTCACGATCGCCGGAGCGACGACGCTGACCAGCCCGAGCAGCGCCGAGTCGGCCGGCGCGACCACACCGACCACGCCGGTCTGTTCCGGGCTGGAGAGATTGAAGTACGGGCCGGCGACCGGGTTGGCGCTGCCGTACACCTGGGTGATCTTGTCGGCCCAGCCGGCGTACCAGACCCAGCGGTCGATCGCCTCGTCCACCTCGGCGGCGTCGAGGCCGAGGCCGACGAACTGGTCCCGCCGGCCCTCCAGCATCTCGGCCACCCGGTAGAGGATCTGACCCCTGTTGTACGCGGTCGCCCCCGCCCAGCCCTTCACGGCAGCGCGGGCCGCCACCACCGCGTCGCGTACGTCCTTGCGGGAGGCGAGCGCCACGTTCGAGTCCTGCACGAGATACGACCGTCCCGACTCACTGCGCGGGAACTTCCCGCCCACGAACAGCTTGTACGTCTTGCGTACCGCCAGCCGCTGCGACTGCTCCACCACGTCAGACATCGAGGTACGCCTCCAGCCCGTGCCGGCCGCCCTCGCGACCGTAGCCCGACTCCTTGAACCCGCCGAACGGCGAGGTCGGGTCGAACTTGTTGAACGTGTTCGCCCAGACCACACCGGCGCGCAGCCGGTCGGCCATCCACAGGATCCGGGAACCCTTGTCGGTCCAGATCCCGGCCGACAGCCCGTACGGCGTGTTGTTGGCCTTCTCGACGGCCTCGGCCGGCGTGCGGAAGGTGAGTATCGACAGCACCGGCCCGAAGATCTCCTCGCGGGCGATCCGGTGCGCCTGGGTGACCCCGGTGAAGATGGTCGGGGCGAACCAGAAACCCCGGTCCGGCAGCTCGCACGGCGGCGACCAGCGTTCCGCACCCTCGGCGCTGCCGACCTCGGAGAGTTCCCGGATCCGGTCGAGCTGTGCGGCCGAGTTGATCGCGCCGATGTCGGTGTTCTTGTCCAGCGGGTCGCCGACCCGCAGTTGCGCCATCCGCCGCTTCAACGACTCCAGTACCGGCTCGTAGACCGATTCCTGGACCAGCAGCCGCGACCCGGCGCAGCAGACGTGCCCCTGGTTGAAGAAGATGCCGTTCACGATCCCCTCGACCGCCTGGTCGATCGGGGCGTCGTCGAAGACGATGTTGGCGGCCTTGCCGCCGAGTTCCAGGGTGAGCTTCTTGCGGGTGCCGGCCACCGAGCGGGCGATGGCCCGCCCGACCTCGGTCGAGCCGGTGAACGCGACCTTGTCCACACCCGCGTGCTCGACCAGCGCCCGGCCGGTCTCACCGGCGCCGGTGACGATGTTGACCACACCCGGCGGCAGGTCCGCCTGCTGGCAGATCTCGGCGAAGAGCAGCGCGGTCAGCGGGGTGGTCTCGGCCGGCTTGAGCACGACCGTGTTGCCGGCGGCCAACGCCGGGGCGATCTTCCAGGCCAGCATCAGCAGCGGGAAGTTCCACGGGATGACCTGGCCGGCGACGCCGACCGGGCGCGGGTCCGGCCCGAAACCGGCGTGGGTCAGCTTGTCGGCCCAACCGGCGTAGTAGAAGAAGTGCGCTGCGACCAGCGGAATGTCGGTGTCCCGGGACTCGCGGATCGGCTTGCCGTTGTCCAGCGACTCCAGCACCGCCAGCTCCCGGCCCCGCTCCTGGATGATCCGGGCGATCCGGTACAGGTACTTGGCCCTGTCCCGGCCCGACATCGGACCCCAGACCTTCTTGTACGCCTTGCGTGCCGCGCGTACCGCCCGGTCCACGTCACCGGGGCCGGCCTCGGCGACCTCGGCCAGCACCTCCTCGGTGGCGGGGTTGACCGACTTGAAGCTGCTGCCGTCGGTCGGGTCGACGAACTTCCCGTCGATGAAGAGGCCGTACGACGGCCGCAGGTCCACCACGGACCGCGACTCCGGCGCCGGCGCGTACTCGAAGACAGCCATGATCAGTCCAGGGTGAAGTAGTCGGGACCGGAGTAGGTGCCGGTCGTCAGTTTGGTCCGCTGCATCAGCAGGTCGTTGAGGAGCGTCGAGGCACCGAACCGGAACCAGTCCGGTGACAACCAGTCCTCGCCGGCCGTCTCGTTGACCGTGACCAGGTACTTGATCGCGTCCTTGGTGGTACGGATACCGCCGGCCGGCTTGACCCCGACCTGGCGCCCGGTGGTCTCGCGGAAGTCGCGTACCGCCTCCAGCATCACCAGGGTCACGGGCAGGGTGGCGGCGACCGGGACCTTGCCGGTGGAGGTCTTGATGAAGTCCCCGCCGGCCAGCATGGCCAGCCAGGAGGCCCGCCGCACGTTGTCGTACGTGGCCAGCTCGCCGGTCTCCAGGATGACCTTCAGATGGGCGTCGCCGCAGGCCGCCTTCACGGCCACGATCTCGTCGTAGACCTCGCGGTACCGCCCGGAGAGGAACGCGCCCCGGTTGATCACCATGTCGATCTCGTCGGCACCGGCCGCGACCGCCGCCGCCGTGTCGGCGAGCTTCACCTCCAGCGGCGCCTGCCCGGACGGGAAGGCGGTCGCCACGCTCGCCAGGTGCACACCCGAGCCGGCCAGGGCCTCCGCCGCGACCGGAACCATCGCCGGGTAGACGCAGACGGCGGCAACCGCCGGGCAGGACGGATCGGCCGGATCGGGCCGCTGCGCCTTGGCGCTCAACGCGCGTACCTTGCCGGGGGTGTCGGCGCCCTCCAGCGTGGTCAGGTCGACCATGCGGATCGCCAGGTCGATCGCCCAGGCCTTGGCCGTGGTCTTGATCGAACGGGTGCCGAGCATGGCCGCCCGCTGCTCCGCGCCGACCTGGTCCACTCCGGGCAGGCCATGCAGAAAGGTGCGCAGCGTGGCCTCGGACCGCCCCAGATCGGAGAGGTCGGACCGCGCCGACGTCGTTGTCGCCGTCATGGCGGCAAGTCTACGCACCCGCGCGTCTATGTGATCTTGGTCACCGGTCGGACCGGACCGCCAGACTTCACCGCCCGGTCCAACCAACGACATCCGCCGTTGGCACCGAAGCCTCACCGTCCTCGGCGTGCGAGCAGTGCACTTCACCGATACGTACCTGCCCCGTCGAGACGGGGTGGTCAGCTCGATCCGCACCCTGGTGCGCGCGCTGGCCGACCGGGGACACCCCGGCCTCACCGTCGTGCCCCGGCACCCCGGCCAGGCCGGCGAACCCGACCTGATGCGGCTGCGGGCACTGCCCTGCGGCGTCGCCGACCTGCGGCTCTCGCCCTGGCTACTGCACGGCGCCACCGCCACCGGCACCATCGCCGAGATCGCCGCCACCGCACCCGAGGTCGTGCACGTGCACACCCCCGGCCCGGTCGGGCTGCTCGGCGTACTCACCGCGCGGCGGCTCGGGCTGCCGCTGGTCCAGACGTACCACACCGACCTGCACGCGTACGTCGACGCGTACCGGGTGCCGACCGGGGCGCTGCGCGGGGCCGTCCGCCTGTACGCCCACCGGCTCGGCGTACCCCGGCCGGCGGTCGGGACGGAGGCGGACTCCGGGAGCGCCGAACAGGCCCGACACGACCCGGCCGCACTGCGCCGACGGGCCGCCCTCGACGCCACCAACCTGCTCCTGCTCGGCGGCGCCGACGCGGTCGTGGTGCCGACCAGGGCCGTGCTCGACCGGATCAGCCTGCCGGTCCCCGCCGACCGGGTCTTCCTGGTGCCGACCGGCGTCGCCGCCCGCCGCACCACGGCCGGCGAGGTCGCCGCGTTCCGGACCGGGCACGGCATCGCCGACGCCGACAAGGTGATCCTCTTCGTCGGCAGGGTCAACCGGGAAAAGGGCGTCGACCTGCTCGTCAACGCCTTCGCGGCACTGCTCGGACGCTGCCCCCGCGCCCGGCTGGTGCTGGTCGGGGCGATCTACGAACCCCGCTGGCTGGCCGAACTGCTCCGCAGCGTCGGCGCCGAGGTCGCCGGCCGGATCAGCGTGATCGGGCAGCAACCGCCCTCGACCGTCGCCGCCGCGTACGGGGCCGCCGAGGTGCTCGCCTTCCCCTCCGGCACCGACACCCAGGCACTCGTCCTCCAGGAAGCGGCGCTGGCCGGTGTCCCCGCCGTACTCGTCGACCCGGTCCTGCACCGTCACGGACCGCTCGCCGGTGCCGCCGACTGCGCCGACCCGACCGCCACCGGTTTTGCCGCCGCCCTGCTTCGGCTCCTCGCCGACCCGGCCGCCGCCCGGCGACTCGGTGAACTCGCCGCCGACCGGGCCGCCGAACACACCCCCGAGCGGTACGCCGCCGCCATCTGCGACGTCTACCAGCACGCCGCCAGGAGGCAGGCGGAATGGGCCGGTCGACCCGGTCGGCCCCAACCGGTCGGGGCATTCGGTAGGTTGAGCGATCGTGGACGTACTCGTCGTTGATCATCCTGTCGCCCAGACGCGGCTCACCGCGATGCGCGATGCCCGTACCGACGCGGCGTCGTTCCGCGCCGCCCTACACGAACTGACCACCACCCTGGTGTACGAGGCCGCGCGCTCATTCCCGATCGTGCGGTACCCGATCCAGACCCCGGTCGCACAGACCGACGGCATCCGGCTGGCCAACCCGCCGCTGCTGGTACCCGTACTCCGGGCCGGCCTCGGGATGGCCGACGCGGCCCTCGCGCTGCTCCCCGAATCGTCCATGGGCTTCGTCGGGCTCGCCCGCGACGAGCACACGTTCGAGCCGCGCGCCTACATGGAGTCGTTGCCCCGCGACCTGGCCGGCCGCCCGGTCCTGGTGCTCGACCCGATGCTCGCCACCGGCGGGTCGCTCGAACACTGTTGCCGGCTGCTCGCCGAACGCGGCTGCACCGACATCACCGTCGTCTGCGTCCTCGCCGCCCCCGACGGCATCGCCCGCCTGGAACGCTCCGGTCTGCCCCTGCGCCTGGTCACCGCCGCCATCGACGAACAACTGGACGACCGCAAGTTCATCGTCCCCGGCCTCGGCGACGCCGGCGACCGCCAATTCGGCGGCATGCCCCGCTTCTAACCCCCGCCCCCGCCCCCGCCCCCGCCCGCCCCCGCCCCCCGCCCGCCCGCCCCCGCCCCGTCGATCTTGCAGTTATGGTGCCTCAGAAGTCGGATTCACGGCCTTTGTGAGGGACCACAACTGCATGATCAACAGGAGGGAGGGGTGGGGAGGAGGGTGGCGGTCCAGGGGGCGGGGGTGGTTTGGTGGAAGGGTTGGGAGGCGTGGAAGGTTTGCGGGGGTTTGCCGAGGACCAGGGGTAGGAAGTTCTGGTCGGAGGGCCGCACGGGGACGGTGCCGGCGAGTACGTCGGCGACCTCGTTCCAGATCAGAGTGCCCTCGGGACATGTCTCTTACGGCGTGCCGGACCAGCGGGTAATGCGGAACAGGAAGCCGAACCAGTTCTCGCCGTTGCGGCCGAAACCGGGCCAGGAGATGGTGCCGGCGAGTTCCAGCGCCTCGCACTCGATGCCGGCTTCCTCGCGGATCTCCCGCCGCATGCCGGCGACAACGTCCTCGCCGGGTTCGAGCTTGCCGCCCAGCCCGTTGTGATAGCCGAAGTGCAGGTCGTCGGGGCGGGTATCGCGCCGGATCATCAGCACTCGGCTGCCGTCGGGGGAGAGTACGTAGCCGAGGGTGGCGAGGATGGCCTGCACCGGGACACCCTACGGCGGGTTGGGGCTGGTGGCGGAGAGGCGACCTTCGCGTTGGTGCGTGGACCGACTACCGTCTCGGGCCATGACTGGTGTTGCGCTGGCCGAAGAACTGCTGTTGCTCGCGTACGACGACGAGTCGGGCAAAGCGACCGGATCGCGGATCGGGCTCGACCTCGCGATGGCCGCCGGGGTCCTGGTGGACCTGGCGCTCGCCGGCCGGGTCGCGTACGCCGACGGTTCGATCGTGGTGAGCGACCCGTCGCCGACCGGGTACCCGATCACCGACGAGGTGTTGGGGCGGATGGCGGCGGACACCCCGCACACGCCGGCCTCGTGGGTGCAGCGGCTCCGGCACGGCCTGCGGGACCGGATCCTGGCCGACCTCGTCGCCCGGGGAGTTGTCCGGGACGTCGACGAGACCGCGCTCGGGCACATCCACGTGCACCGGTACCCGGTGGTGGACCCGACGCTGGAGGCGGAGATCCGGGGCCGGTTGGCGGTCGCGCTCACCGGCGACCAGGTGCCGGACGAGCGTACGGCCGCGCTGGCCGCCCTGGTCGGGGCGAGCCGGATGGAGCCGAGCCTGGGACTGTCCGGCCCGGCCCTGACGGACGCGCACCGAAGGTTGGCGGAGATCGCCGGTGGTGCCGGGTTCACCGGTGAGGTGAGCCTGGAGGATTCCACCATCCGCCCCTCGGTGGCGCTGGTGATCGCCGCCCTGGCGAAGGCGATCACGGCCGCGCTCGGCGCGCCCCGCTGAGAGCCGACGGCTGACCCGAGCGCTCAGCGGGGTTGGAGCAGGCCGTTGCCGGTGGGACGGTTGGTCGTGCCGGGCTGGCCGGGGCGGGCGGTCGGCACCGGGCCGGCGACACCCACGCCCGGTTGAAGCAGGTGGGCGAGTTCGGTGGCCGTCTGCTGGGTGCGTTCCGCCTCGACCTCGGCGGTCACCTCCCACGGGGACCGGACCGGGAGGTAACCGGCCAGGAAACTCCGGGCCAGGACGTCCGCCCGGTCCCGGTCGACACCGGCGCCCGCGGTGCCGTCCAGGCTGATGGTGTCGTGGTCCCGCCGTGCCAGCAGGTCGTTGAGGCGTACCGGGGTCTGCGGGTCGGTGGGGTCGGCGTGGAAGTGCCGGAGCTGGCCGGGCACCGCCGTGGCGCGCAGGTACGACCAGTGGTGGTGCAACGCCGAAGCCAGGCTGACATCTCCGGGGTGCCCGAACTGGTGGCGCCTCGTCTCGGCGAGTTCCTCCGAGACGGCGGCGCAGATCTCGGCGAGCATCGATCGGCGCAGGGCGTACGGGGCCTGTTTGAGCTGCTGGCTGATCACCCGCCCGAACCGGCGGTTGATGATCCGGCGGTTGTTCTTGGCGGCTGCGGTGGCCGGGGCGTCCGTGTACGCGGGTTCGCCGAGGTCGATCTGTGCCGACCGGGACGGGAAGAACCTGGTCAGGCCGTTGGGGTGGAAGAACGTGCCGGGTAGCACCGGCCGCCCGAGCAGGACGTTTCCGCCCAGGTAGAGGAAGTGTTCGGCGAGGCCGGGGATCAGGTGCAGGACCGACTCGATCGCGTACGGGTTGAAGGTGGGCAGGACGGCGTCGGCGGTGAACAGTTCCCGGTGGCCGACCACGGTCAGGCCGGGTTGACGTACGTCCAACCAGCGGGGCACCTGCCCGTCGGTGACCAGGTAGATGTGTCGTAGCCAGGGCGCGTACAGGTGCAGCGAGCGCAGCGAGTGGCGCAGGTCGTCCCGGTCGGGTCGGTGGGGTTCGTCGGCGGTCTGCGTACCGGTCGGTGCCTGCCGGTGCCGGGCCGCCTGGTAGCGCGAACGCCAGTGCGGGTCGGTGCCGTCGAACCAGGTGTAGACGGCGTCGATCGGGAAGGTGACCGCGTCCGCGCCGACCCCGGCGAAGTCGGCCCTGACCGGGTAGCGGGCGTGGTACCCGGCCGGCACGAACGGGTTCAGTGAGGCGCCCGGCACCCGTACGTTCGGTCGGTAGCTGGGCAGGCTCCGGGACAGCGCGTTCGGTCGGGGCGCGGTGAGGCGGCCGTCGTCGGCGTGCCAGAACTCCAGCTCACAGGCGTACGCGGCGCCGTAGGCGAGGTGCTCCCCGGTCCACAGCGGTCGGTAGACGAGGACGACGTCGGCCCGCCGGAGGCGGTGTGGGCGGCGGCCGGGGCGTGGGCGTACGACCCGGCGGTTGGGGCGTCCGACCAGGACACCGGGCAGGCCGGCGACCGCCCGGAGCGCTTCGGTGCGCTGGCTGGCCGGCACGCCGACCCTGCTGCGCAGCCCCCGGTGGTGCGGGATGGCGAAGTGTTCGACCGAGGCGTCGGCGAGCGCGCCGAGGACCCGGTCGAGATTGCCCTGGTGCACGGTGAGCGGGGTGGCGTCGGGGTCGACGTCGGCGGCCACCCTGCGCCCGTCGAGGTGGACCCAGCGCCGCCCGGTGGCCCGTTCGGACCGGTCGTCGTACCACTGGCGCACGGTGACCGCGAGGGTTCCGCCCGGCCGACCCACCCAGCGGGCGAGTTGCACCTGGCGGTCGAAGGGCAGGCGCCGGTGCAGACGTCGTCGGAGGGCGGTCGGGATCAGTGCGTAACAGCGGCGTGCGAGCACACCTGCTGTAACGACTGGTCGCGAGCAAAGGTGGTGGGCCGGGCCCACCCCGGTCAGCCGATGCCGAGCGCCGTGGCGATCTCGGCCCGCAGCGTGACCAGGGCTTCGGTGGCGGACTGCCGGGCCAGCGTGACCGCTCGGGCGGGGTCCGCGTGCCCGTCCGGGCCGTCGGTCGGCGCCACCACCTCCAGGTACGCCTTCAGCTTCGGCTCGGTGCCGGAGGGCCGGATCACCACCCGCGCGGCGGCGGTCCGCAGGATCACCACGTCCGCCTCGGGCAGCAGGTCCTGCACCGAGGTCACCGGGGCGTCGAGCAGGGTGGTCGGGGTGTCGGTCCGGATCCGGTCCATCGCGTCCCGGATCTCCCGCAGGTCGTCGACCCGGAGCGAGAGCTGGTCGGTCAGGTGTACGCCGAACTCGGCGGCGAGTTCGTCCAGCCGGTCGAGCAGCGTACGACCCTCGGCCTTGAGGCCGGCGGCTAGTTCGGCGACGGTCAGGGCGGCGGTGATGCCGTCCTTGTCGCGGACCAGGTCGGGGGCGACGCAGTAGCCGAGCGCCTCCTCGTAGCCGTAGACCAGCGGGGTGTTGCCGGACTCGGCCCGGACGATCCACTTGAACCCGGTCAGCGTCTCGTCGTACGGCAGGCCCCGGGCGGCGCAGACGGCCCGCAGCAGCGAGGAGGAGACGATCGTGGTGGCGTACAGCCCGGTGACGCCGCGTCGGATGAGCCGGTCGGCGAGGAGTATCCCGAGTTCGTCACCGCGCAGCATGCGCCACTGCCCGTCGGGTCCGCGTACCGCGACCGCGCACCGGTCGGCGTCCGGGTCGTTGGCGATGGCCAGGTCCGCGTCGATCTTCTCGGCGAGGGCGAGCAGGAGGTCGGTGGCGCCCGGCTCCTCCGGGTTCGGGAACGCGACGGTGGGGAAGTCGGGGTCCGGTTCGGCCTGCTCGGCGACAACACCGGGTACGCCGAACCCGGCGCGGGCGAAGGCCGCGGTGAACACGGCGGCACCGACACCGTGCAACGGGGTGTACGCCACCTTCAGTTCCCGTGGGCCGTCCGGTTCGAGGACCGCCGCCGCGGCACCCACGTACGCGGCGACGAGGTCGTCACCGAGCACCTCACCGGCCGGGCCGAGCGGCACCTCGTGCAGCGGGCCGACCGCGCGGATGGCGGCCTCGATCTCCGCGTCGGCCGGCGGCACGATCTGCGCCCCCGCGCCCCGGGGACCGCCCAGTTCGGCGCCGAGGTAGACCTTGTAGCCGTTGTCCTGCGGCGGGTTGTGGCTGGCGGTGACCATCACCCCGGCCGCCGCACCGAGCGCCCGTACGGCGTACGCGAGCACCGGGGTGGGCAGCGGTCGGGGGAGCAGGAACGCCGGCCGTCCGGCGCCGGTGGCGATCTGGGCGGTCCGTTCGGCGAACGTACGGGAGCCGTGGCGTGCGTCGTACCCGATCACCAGCGGTCCGGTGGCGGCGCGGGCGGCGAGCCAGCCGACCAGCCCGGCGGCGGCCTGGCTGACCACGGCGAGGTTCATCCCGTTCGGGCCGGCGCGCAGGGGGCCGCGCAGCCCGGCGGTGCCGAAGGTGAGCGGGCCGGCGAACCGGTCGGCCAGCTCGGCGGCGCTGCCCGGCAGTTGGTCGACCAGCGCCCGCAGCTCGTCCCGGGTGGCCGGGTCGGGGTCGTCGGCCAGCCAGGACTCGGCACGGGTACGCAGGTCGTCGGGGTCGTTCGGGTTCGCCGTCACCCCGACTTGATAGCACGGCGGGGGACCCGGTCGGTGAGGGTCCCCCGGTCGGTGGGTCAGCCGATCCCGGTGATGGTGAAGCTGCGGACCATCTCGTCGAAGATCGGCTTGCTCTCCTGGAAGCGCGCGTCCGGGGTGGTGAGGTAGAACTCGTACGCCTTGCCGTCCTGGATGATCGCCCGCCAGATGCCGTGCCGCTTGGTGTCGCCCTCGCCGCAGGTGTATTCCAGCTCGCCGGCCGGCTTGCCGCCGATCTCGACGTCCTGGAGTGCGACCTGGGCGTACGGCTTGGTGCAGGACTTCGAGTCCGGCTTGGCGAGCTGGCCCCCGGCGGCCTCGAGGAACTTGGTCGGGGTCGGGTTGCTGCTGGCCTTCTCGATCAGCACCCGGACCCGGCGACCGGCGTCGGCGGGGTCGGTGAAGTCGATGTAGACCGCGTTCTTGGGGGCGTTCTTCTTCCAGCCCTCCGGCACGTTGACCGACACGCCGCGTTCGGCGTGGGTCTGGACCGGGAACGTCGGCCCGGCCGGTGCGGTGGGGGTCGCCCCGGCCTGGGGTACCGGGGCGGCCGGATCCGAGTCGCCGCCGGACAGGGCGATGATGCCGATCACCAGGACCAGGACCACGCCGCCGGCCGCGGCGAGCTGCATCTTGCGGGGCCAGCCCTTGACCGTGGTGAGGGCGGTGTCGCCGAACCGGCGGGCGCCGGCCACGGCGTTGCCGAGGGCACCGTTACCGCCGGACCGGGAGCCGCCATAGGTGCCGGTGCTGCCGCCCGGGGTGCCGTAGATCGCCGGCCCGGTCTCCTCCCAGCGCCCTCCGGCCGGCATGGCGCCGGTCGGGGTGCTGAGCGCTCCGCCGGCCTTGGTCTGGTCCCCGCCGCCGGAGTGGGCCCCCTGGCCGCCGGACTTGCGTAGCTGGGCCAGCCGGTCGGTCAGCGACTCGCCGGGTGCGAGCATCGCCGAGCCGCCGATCTGGCCGCTGGGCTGCGGGGTCGCGGGCGGGGTCGGCGGCTGCCACGGGGCTCGCTGGGCCGGCACCACCGAGTACGGGTCGGTCACGAAGTGCCCGGCGGCGGTGCTGGCCAGTGGGCCGGCGAGCAGTTCGCGCAGCATGTTGCGCGAGGTGTCCACGTCGAAGCGGCGGGACGGGTCCTTCTCCAGCAGACCCATCAGCACGTCGGTCAGCGGCCCGGACCGGCTCGGCGGTGCGGGCGGGTCCTCGACCACCGCGTGCATGGTCTCGATCGGGTCGCCCCGGTCGAACGGCGGGCGCCCCTCCACCGCGGTGTAGAGCGTGACGCCGAGCGAGAACAGGTCGCTGGGCGGCCCGAAGTCGCTGCCCATGGCGCGTTCCGGGGAGATGAAGTGCGGTGAGCCGAGCACCATGCCGGGGGTGGTGAGCTGGACGTCGGTGGGCATCCGGGCCACCCCGAAGTCGGTCAGTACGCACCGGCCGTCGGAGGCGATCAGCACGTTCGCCGGTTTCACGTCCCGGTGCAGTACGCCGATCGCGTGGGCCACCTCCAGCGCGCCGAGCAGGGCGATGCCGATCTTGGCTACCGCGCGGGGGGCGAGCGGCCCGTCCTCGATCACCATGTCGGCGAGGCTGCGCGCGTCGAGCAGCTCCATCACGATCCAGGGCCGGCCGCCCTCGGTGACCACGTCGTAGACCTGCACCACGGCCGGGTGCTGCAGGGCGGCGGCCGCGCGGGCCTCCCGCAGGGTGCGTTCGTACATCGCGTCGCGGTCACTGGGGGCGAGCCCCGGTGGCAGCACGACCTCTTTGACGGCCACGTCGCGGCGGAGCAGGGTGTCGGCCGCGCGCCACACCGTGCCCATGCCGCCATGGCCGACCGCTGCCCGCAGCGAGTAACGACCGCCGATGGTGGCGCCGGGAGCTGCACGTCCGCTGGTGGGGCTGACTGGTCCGCCACTCCACGTCGGAATCTGAGTCACAGGAAAGGCCGCCGGGAAAAATCGAGGGGCATGGGACACATCCCCCCTATCTTGCGGGTTGTGGCACCGGTAGGGAAAGCCAACCCGGCGTGCCTTCTTCGGAACTCGTACATCCACATCAACTCACTCACTCAACGTACTCAATTCCGGACGCAGTGTATCTAATGACGCGACGAACTGTGGTTTGACGGACACGGTGTGCGTAAGGGGGTGAACGGGGTATGTCAGGGTCACGGTCGCGCTGCTCGCCATCGGGCGCGCCGGCCGTTCGAGGGTCGGGTGCCGGCGGCGAAAATTCCGGCAATTCGGGCGTGGTTGGTGCCGTCCGGATGGGGGTACGTGTCCGGCGCAACCGTCACGCGTTGTAGGAGGTGAGGGGGCCACATGCTGGCGTTTGAGGGTGACCCTCGGACCGGACCGAAGCTTTCCGAACGCTCCTACCAGGACTTACGTGACGCTACGCGGTCCGATCACTACCAAATTGATGTTGCGCAGCGTCACCGTCGGAGGTCTAGGCTGTCCGAGTCCCATCCCATCCACAGTGATCGAGAATTCGACGTGACGAGTGCGTTGACGCTGCCGCCCGGCAGTCCGCTGGCGTCGCCCCCACCCGAGCTGCCGCCCGGCGCCATGCCCCTTCCGTACGAGCTCGACCGGATGCTGGCACTCCGGATGCCGGACCTGGTGGCCACCCGGCGCTTCATCCACGCACACCCCGAGCTGTCCGGGCAGGAGTTCGGCACCGCCGCGCTGATCGTCCGCGAGCTCTCCGCCGCCGGTCTGGAGCCGCGACTGCTGCCGAAGGGGAACGGGGTCCTCTGCGACATCAACGGCCGGTCGAACGGTCCGGTGCTCGCCCTGCGGGCCGACATCGACGCGCTGCCGCTCACCGACATCAAGGACGTGGCCTACCGGTCCACCGTCGACGGTGTCTGCCACGCCTGCGGGCACGACGTACACGCCACGATCCTGCTGGGTACCGGCCTGCTGCTGGCCCGGCTCGCCGCCGAGGGCGGGCTCGACGGCCGGATCCGGCTGATCTTCCAGCCGGCGGAGGAGGCGTTCCCGTCCGGAGCGCCCGAGGTGATCGACGCGGGCGGGCTCGACGAGGTGTCGGCGATCTACGCCCTGCACTGCGCGCCACAGTTGCCCACCGGCGTGGTCGGCGTACGGACCGGGGCGATGACCGCGGCCTGCGACATGGTCGAGGTCACGGTCACCGGTACGGGTGGACACACCGCCCGCCCGCACCTGACCACCGACCTGGTCTACGCGCTCGGCCGGCTCATCGTCGACGTGCCCGGCCTGCTCAGCCGCCGGATGGACCCGCGTACGCCGTTGTCGATCGTCTGGGCCGCGGCCCACGCCGGTACCGCGTACAACACGATCCCGGCCGAGGGCGTGGTCCGGGGAACCATCCGCACGCTGAGCAAGGACGCCTGGCGGGAGGCCCCCGACCTGGTTCCCGAGCTGATCCGCGACGCGCTCACCGGCACCGGGGCGAAGGCCGACATCCGCTACAACCGCGGCTTTCCGCCGGTGATCAACGAACAGCGGGCCACCGAGACGATCGCCACCGCCGCCGGTCGCGCACTCGGCCCGGAACAGGTGCTGGAAGCCGCGGTCAGCATGGGCGGTGAGGATTTCTCGTTCTACCTGGAGCACGTACCCGGGGCGATGTTCCGCCTCGGCACCGGCGGTCCCGGATCGGACCTGCACCACCCCGGTTTCGACGTGGACGAGCGGGCCATCGGGTACGGCATCCGGGTCATGACGCACGCCGCCCTGGTGGCCTTCCCCGGCGTACGGCGACCGGCCCGGACCGACCAGGAATAGCGCGTGGGGCAAGCGGTCGGATCGCCGGTGGCACCGGGCGGCACGAGGCCTCCCGAGCCGACCGCTGACGGGTTGTGGGGCCCGTTCCGGTGAACCACATCCATCGTGTGCAACTCGCGCAGCTTCGCAGTGCGCCCTCAGAACAGGAGGAACGGTCGTGCGCCAAAGCGTGATGACGGCCGAGCTCGACAGTACGGGCGGAGCTTCGCCATTCCTGCGGCACCAACGGGAACATCTCTGCGTCGACTGCGGACACGCCCATCTCGGTGGCCCCGCGTCCACGGCCGGCCCGCACCACCGCAAGCAGCGGTTCGGGGCCGGCACGATCGTCCGTAGTGCCCGCGGGCCGATCACCGAACTGCACATCGTCCCGCACGGCGGCACCGAACTCCCGGCCGACCTGATCGAGGAGACCGACCCGGGGAACTTCCAGCCGCTCGCCGAGCTGGTGCACCAGAACGTCGACCTGGGCACCGGGGCGATCTACCGGCGGTTGGTCGACGACGTCCGGTCAGGGGCGGCCGAGGGTGTCGCCGTGGCCGGCTTTCACCTGTCCCGCCTGCTGATCGACGCGAACCGGGCCAGTCTGGAGGGCCAACTCCCCAACGACCCGTACGTGGGCAGCGCCGAGCTGTACCGGACGTACCTGCGTCGGCGGGGCCGGGACCTGCGGCACGAGGCGCTGCTGCCGTGGCTGGCCGCGGTGGACGAGGTGCTGGAGTCCATGGACAGCCGGGGCATCGTGTACCACCACCACACGTACGACGTGCTCTCGATGAGCCCCCGCCCGTGGGACCGGGGTGTCGCCGCGAAGCGACCCGCCTTCCAGCTCATCTGGAAGCGGCCCTCGTTGGACGGGGTGATCGACGACCGGGTACCCGATCCGGGGCTGGCCCCGCTGGCCGACGTCGAGGACGTACGGCGCCGGATCCGCGCCTTCCTGGAGCGGGAGATCGGGCTGAGCAACGGCAACGGTGACATCGACTACCCGCTGCTGCTGCCGGTGATGCCGTTCAAGGGGTCCCGGCGGGGTGATCCACCGAGCCTGCCGCAACACCTCGTGTACGACCTGCGCAAGGACATCCTGGCCACCGACGAGCAGATCCGGGCGTGGGTGCTCGACGGCCCGTGGCGGCTGGGCGGCGGCCGGCGCAACGGGGCGAGGTCGGGCGGCGACGGGGCCGTCTCCGCGTACTTCGGCTGACCCGTCCGCCGTCGGGTGACCGTGGTGGGTCACCCGACGGCGGCACCGCCCCGGCTCAGTCGGTGCGGTCGGACGGAATTCCGGCCGGGGGCTCGTTGCGTGGCGCGGGCACCGGGGCTGCCGGATGGCCCGCCGGTGCCGCCACCGGTGGACCCGCCCGCCCCCGACGGTCGCGCCGGACCAGCCAGATCACCACCCACGCCGGTACGCCGACCGCGATCAGCCACGGCAGCAACGCGCCGAACACGACCAGCACCACCCGCACCGTGCCGAGCAGCGCCTCCCAGCCGCCGCGCAGCCCGTCGAGGAAGCCGTCCGCCTCCTCTTCCTCCTCCACCACCACGGCCTCCGGCCCGACCAGCCGTACGGTGATGGTGGAGAGTGCGGTCAGGTCGCCCAGCCGGCGCTGCCGGGCCTGGAGCGCGACCAGGTCGGCCTCCCGCTTGGCCAGCTCGCTCTCCAGCATCACCAGGTCGGTCAGGGACTTGGCCTGTGCCAGCAGCCGCCGCCCGCTCTCCACCCGGGCCTGCTGGGTGCTGATCCGCGCGGCCAGGTCGAGGGTCTCCTCGGTCACGTCCTCGGTCTTGATCTCACGCCGTTCCTGGCGGCCGAGCTCGGCCAGGGCGTCGACCACCGAGCCGAACCGGTCCGCCGGCACCCGCAGGGTCAGCGACGCCTCGGCGTCACCGGTGACGCTGGTCCGCTGGTCGCCACCGACAAAACCGCCGGCACCGGTCGCGATCGTGACCGCGTCCGCGGCGGCCCGCTCGACCTCCTTGACCCGGACCGTCATCGAGCCGGTGTAGACGATCGACCGCTGGTCCACCCGCAGGTTCGTCGGCACCTCCGCGCCCGGCTTCGTCTCCGCGGCGCCGTCCTGCTGCAAGCCCGGTTCCCGGGCGGCGTCCGCCCCGGCCGGCTGGGCGGCGCCCGAGGTGCTCGCACTGTCATCCGACCCGGCGGTGCATCCCGTCAGGACCAGTACGGCGATCAGCCCCACCGTGCCCAGGAGCCCGCCCCATCGTCCTCGCGTCCTATCGCGCATGAGTCCTCCGAATGTCATTTCCCCGTTGCGGGTGTTGCTCAGACGCGAGGCGGTCGCGCCCCGGTTCCGGCAGACTGCGCTGGGGGACATCACGATTCGGTTGTCGAGGAGTCACGATGCGGTGCACCGGTTACGAGCATCCGGTTATATCGTCCGAACTGGACGCAGCCGGATGGTCCAGCCCCAGGTGAACCCGCTCGGAGCGCGGGGCGGGGTCCATGTCCGTTGATCTCGTGGAGCGGCTCTACACCGCTCCACCGGACGGGTTTGTCGTCGCCCGTACCGAGGCGATCGCCGCGGCGCGGGCAGCCGGCGACGAGGCCACCGCCCGGCAGATCGCCAAGCTGCGCAAGCCGACCGTCGCGGCCTGGATGGTGAACCTGCTCGCCATCCGCCGCCCCGACCTCGTCGCCGACCTCGTCGAACTGGCCGGCGAGCTGCGTACCGCCCAGCGGGAACTGCGCGGGCCGCAACTGCGCGAACTCTCCGCCCAGCGGCGCACCACGGTCTCCGCCCTGGTGGCGCAGGCGCGGGCGCTGGCGACCGAGGCCGACAGCCGGCTGGCGGCGGGCAAGCTGCCGCTGGCCGAGGTGGAGGCGACCCTCCAGGCCGCGCTCGCCGACCTCGACGTCGCCGAACAGGTACGGTCCGGCCGGCTGGTCCGGGCCGCCAGCTACGCCGGATTCGGCGAGGTCCCCCGACCACAGCTACGCCTGGTGGCCGGAGGACCGGAACTGTCCCTACCGGTGCCGGGAACCCGCGCCGGCAAACCGTCGGCCGGTACTGGTGCCGGTGGCGGTCGCGGTGACGGGAGCGGCGGCGGGGGAGAGGGGCAGGGCGGGGAACGGTCGGGTGCCGGGCGGGACGCAACCGAGTTGTCAGCGGCCGAGCGGGCCGCCGAGAAGCGGGCGGCGGCAGAGCGGGCCAACCTGCGCCGGACGCTGGCCCGGGAGCTGGCGAACGCCCGTACCGAACAGCGGCGGGCGGAGACGGACCTGGACCGGGCCACGGCGGCGGAACGGGACGGCGCCGCCGCCCTGGCCGACGCGGAACGGGCCCTGGCCGAGGCGGAACGTCGGCGGGCCGGGGCTGAGCAGGAGGTCAGCCGACGCAAGCTGGCCCGGAAGACGGCCGAGCGGGCCGCAGCCGCCGCCCGGCGCCGCACCGGGGACGTCGAGGCGGCGGTCGAGGCGCTCGATGCCGAGTAGGGTGCCCGCAGACCGGGGGAACGAACAAGCTCGATCAACGGCCGACCGACCGGTACGCCGGATCGCGGGAAGGGTGACCAGTTGACCCCTGAACAGGCCGCCGCGGCGGCCGGACCGAGCATCACGGCACTGGTCGGCGCGTTCGGCGAAAGCCCGCAGACGCAACACCGTGCCCGCGTGTTCGGCCTGTCCGGCTGGGCGTTCCAGGTCGCCGGGCGCGGCGGGGTGCTCGGCGACGTGGCCGCCGAGACGGTGGCCGCCACACTCGGCTTCCTCGCCCCGGACGCGGTCGCCGAGGGCTGGGAGGCCGCCCGCCGGGTGGCCCGGCCGACCGAGGTCGCGGCGAGCAACCTCGCCGAATGCTGCCGCTGGGGTACGGAACGCCTGCACGGGTTCCCCAAGCTGGACCGGCTGGTCGAGTTGACCTCCCGGGTGGTCGAGGACGCCGACGCGACCGGGATGCCGCTGTTCGCGGCGTGGCGGGCGGTGCCGCCCCCGGTCCACGACCCGGCCGGCCGGATGGCGGTGCTGCTGTACCTGCTGCGGGAGCACTACAGCGCCGCCCACCTGATCGCCGTACGGGTCGCCGGGCTGACCCCGCTGGAGGCGATCCTGGCCGGGCCGGACGGCGAGGCGGGTGCGCTGGCCAACGGCTGGCAGCCGCCGTACCCGCAGGTCGCCTCGCTGATCCGGCGCCGGCTCTGGGCGGACGCGGTCACCGACAAGCTCGCCGCGACCGGGTTCCGCAACCTGCGCGGCACCGAACGGATCGAACTGGTCGACCTGCTCGGCAGCCTGCGTACCGGCCTGACCTGACCCGTCGGTCTTCGTGTGGCCGGGGGTCAGGTGGTGGCGGTGCCGGTCGGGCGGGCGCGCAGTTCGGCGACGTAGTCGTCCGGGGCGCCGGCCTTCTCGGCCGCGTTGGCGATCTCGGAGAGGTACCAGGCGGTGGGCAGGCCGCCCTCGTACCCGGCGAAGACGTAGACCCAGGCGGTGACCTCGCCGTCCAGGGTCACCACCCGTACGTGCAGCTTGCGGTAGGTCTCCGCGATCACCCCCTCGACCTCGTCGAGTTGGGCAGCATCCCAGGGATGCACGTCGTAGATCGCGACGAAGACGCGATCGCCGGGAGATTCGACGATGGTGGTGACCGCACCCTCCCAACCGATCACCCCCTCACCGGCGAAGGTGAGGCGCCAGCCTTCCAGCCAGCCGGTGCCGATCATGGGCGAATGCGGACAGTAGGCACGCATCCGGGCAGGATCGAGGTTTGAGCCGTACGCGGCGTAGTGACGCACGGCGATGACGATAGCCCGGCGGACGGGTGGTGGAGAATACGACCGTGCGTGTCGGACGGGTTGGGGAGAAGAAAGTCACTGTGAGCGTCAACGAAGGGCAAGTTCTGTGAGCCGTATCGTGATCATCGGCGGGGGGCCGGCCGGTTACGAGGCCGCGCTGGTAGCGGCCCAGTTGGACGCGGACGTCACCGTCATCGAGGCCGAGGGGGCCGGCGGGGCCTGCGTGCTCTCCGACTGCGTCCCGTCCAAGACCTTCATCGCCAGCTCGGACGTGGTCACCGGGTACCGGGACACGGAGGAGTTCGGGGTGCACTCGGACGGTCTGGAGGCGGTCACGGTCGACGCCGAGGCCGTGTACGGGCGGGTCAAGCGCCTCGCGCTGGCCCAGTCGGCGGACATCCACGCCAAACTCATCAAAGCGGGCGTCACCTTCATCGCCGGTCGGGCCCGGCTCGGTGAGGACACGCTCGGTCACACCCACCGGGTGCTCGTCACCCCGACCGGTGGTGACTCCGAGTACCCGGTTGACGCCTCCACGGTACTGATCGCCACCGGGGCCACGCCCCGGGTGCTGCCGACCGCCGTACCGGACGGGGAACGGATCCTGACCTGGCGGCAGGTGTACGACCTGGACGAACTCCCCGAGGACCTGATCGTGATCGGGTCCGGGGTGACCGGGGCCGAGTTCGCCAGCGCCTACCTGGCGATGGGGGTCCGGGTGACCCTCGTCTCCAGCCGGGACCGGGTGATGCCGCACGAGGACGCCGACGCCGCCGCCGCGATCGAGCAGGTGTTCCGGGCCCGGGGCATGACCATCCTGAACAACTCCCGCGCCAACGGCGTACGGCGTACCGCCGACGGGGTCGTGGTGGAACTCTCCGACGGTCGTACGATCACCGGCTCGCACGCCCTGATGGCGGTCGGCTCGATCCCCGACACCGCCACCCTCGGCCTGCCCGAGTACGGCGTCGCGGTCTCCCCGGGCGGGTACGTCACCACCGACCGGGTGTCCCGGACGAACGTCCCGGGCATCTACGCCGCCGGGGACTGCACCGGGGTCCTGCCGCTGGCGAGCGTCGCCGCGATGCAGGGCCGGATCGCGATGTGGCACGCGCTCGGCGAGGCGGTCCAGCCGCTGCGGCTGCGTACGGTCGCGGCGAACGTCTTCACCGATCCGGAGTTGGCCACCGTCGGGGTGTCGCAGGACGAGGTGGACTCCGGGCGTACCCCGGCCCGGCAGGTGATGCTGCCGCTGGCCGGCAACGCGCGGGCCAAGATGGCCGACCTCTCCGACGGCTTCGTGAAGCTGTTCTGCCGGCCGGCCAGTGGTCAGGTGATCGGCGGTGTGGTGGTCTCACCGAAGGCCAGCGAGCTGATCCTGCCGATCACGCTCGCGGTGGAGAACAACCTGACCGTGGACCAGTTGGCCCACACGATCACGATCTACCCGTCGCTGTCCGGCTCGGTCACCGAGGCGGCGCGTCAGCTGATGCTGCACGGGTCGGAGTGATCCCGGAGGCTGCCAGCGCCGGCTCCGGCGTTGGCAGCTCCGTCGGGGTCCGCCCGGTGGTCAGGGTCAGCGCCCAGCCGGCGGCGGCGAAGCCGGCCGCGGCCACCAGGGCCACCGTGGCCAGCCGCCACACCGAGTCCGTGAGCGCGGCGCCGCCGAGGTGGCCGACCAGGGCGCCGTAGGCGGCCCAGCCGAGCGCGGCCAGCGCGTCGTAGACGAGGAAGCGCTTGTACGGGTAACGGACCCGACCGGCGTTGAAGCAGGCGATCATGCGTCCGCCCGGTACGAAGCGGCAGAGCAGGATGACCAGCGGTCCGGGTTGCCGCAGTGCGCGGGTGAAGCGTCCGGCGGCCTGCCTGGACCGGGAGCTGTTCGCCCGCTCGCCCTGCTCGTCGGCGTTCCCGGCCCGGCTCCGTGCGCTGCGCCAGCCGCTGAGCAGCCGTCCCGCCCCGGTTCGGCCGAGCAGGTAACAGGCGGTGTCGCCGCAGAACACACCGAGCGTGCCGACGCCGATGGTGAGCGCCAGGTTCAGGTTGCCGTAGATGGTCAGGGCACCGCCGGTGATCATCACTACCTGGGTCGGTACCACCGGCACGAAGGCGTCCACGACGAGGAGGCCGAACAGCGCCAGGTACGCCGACGTGGGGGACGCGACGTTGGTGAGAAGTTCGAGCACTCGGGTCACCTCGACGCGATCGGCCGCCATGGTCTCCGTCGAGCCTGAACCGGCGCTCTCCGCCGCTGTACACAGGCCCGACCAGTGGTGATACCGGCCACGCTACGGCCACCGGCCGCGGAACGGGGTGTGATATTGCCGGTGTCGCGCCCGTGGCGTTCGTGTTGCGCCTGGGTGCGGTTCGCGGGACCCCGGCAAACCGGGCTGTCGGCGTACCGTGGGTAGGGCGCGACCCGCCACCTCAGGTCCCCCCGTTCCTGACGGTTACGGCTAGCCATCGGGCCGCCGGCGGGTCCCGCGCCGGCGGCCCACCACTGTGCTTCGGGCGCGGGTCGGACCGCCGGGCACCGGTCAGGTCACGGGTTGGGTCACCGGTTGGGCGTCGTTGCCCGGTGCCGAGGCCAGCCAGGGCAGGAACCGACGCAGCCACTGGTCCACGCCCGGAACGGCCAGGATCCGGGTGATCACGCCAGCCACGACGATGAGCTGGGCAACCGCGGGTACGGTGTCCAGCCCGGCGGTCGCGGCCACGGTGGGAACCAGGGACAGGGCGCCGACGAGGGCGGCGAGGATGGTCCGGGCGGTAGCCCGCCAGGGGTGCCGGGTCTGGGTGGTGGTGGGGGTCATGAGGTGCCTCCAGGGGTCTGCGGGGTTCGGTGGAGCTGCCATTGATCGCGAAGCAGCGGGCTGTGGGGTCCGACTACTCCGGATGCCACTGCATTGCGGTGGTCCGGCCCAGCTGATCAGGGTGGATATCCTGCTCAACCAATTTGAGGTGGGGTAGGTGCGCATATGTCGGGAACCTGATTGATCGGTACCTATTGGGTCAAGGTTGCGGTGTTTGTGTCGATGGGAGGGGCAGCTCAGGCAAGGTCGTGATGCCGACAGAAGGTTGGACTTCGTTCCATCGCGCGTCCCTTGCTTCAACTCCTGTTGGGAGAGTTCGAACGTCTTGGCTGCGGGCTGGCGACCTCGGTCGATGTTGACGAACGTGAATAATCATCGATTCTTCTTCGCGTTGTGCGAGGAAGTGAATTCGTCGCATTCGGCGATGGTCTTGTAGCTCCCCGCATATCGTCAGCCTCGTGGCTATTGGATTCGGGAGTGACCCTTCCTACGATGGAGGCGACCAACCAGGTACCACCCCTCGCCAACCTGGAAGGCGCCAGATCATGACTAATCCCGCCGTTATAGAAAGTCCCGACGTCGAAGTGGTTCCGCTGACGAACTCCGAGTGGCGTGAGGCCACCGAACGGGGTCTGCGTCGCCTCGGTCTGACCTACGACCAACTGGCCGCTGAGGCTGAGAGCCGGGACTTCTCGTCGAACGAGGCAAGGAAGCTGTGGATGGCAATCGGTGGCCGGCGCCCCTGACCTAGGGAAGCAGGCGCGCAAGTTCGCCGAGACGCTGTCGGAGTTGCTCAACCGCACCGTCTGCGACAACGCAAAGGTCGTGGCGGTGCTGCATGCGAACGAGGAAGTGGTCGTGGGTACCCTCCTCAATCGTCAAGAGCTTCTTAGCGAACCCGTGCGCATGCGTTCCCGTGCCCGTTTCTCAAGGATCTGGCTCGATCTGAGCTGCAGGTTGTTTCTGAACGAAGAGGGCTACCTCACCGTCCGGACCTCCTACTGCGGTATCTACCTGGGCCCGGAGCATGAACACACGCTTCTGCACTACGACTACGAGCGAGACAAGGAGATCTACACGGAGGCTCATGTGCAGGTCGATGCCCGCCATGAGTCGCTGGAACAGCTTCTGCGTGAGTTGGGCCTGCGAGACAGACTCCGCAAGCTCCATCTACCGGTCGGTGGCCGGCGGTTTTGACCGGCGCTCGAGGATCTGCTGGAGTGTCTGATCGTCGAGGGCCTGGTCGAGCCGAAGGGCGGCTGGCAGAAGGTGTTGAACGAGGAGCGCGAGGTCTTCCGCCGTAAGCAGGTGGCGGCAGTGGTTCGCTCGCACCCGGATACCGCGATCGAGACGCTCGAACGCCTCGGCTACGAGGTCACCGAACCTGGACATGTATCCGCAGTAAGGGCAAAGCTCAACAAGCTGAAGCCTCGGCGGTCGCGGTAGGGATCTCCGCCCGCATCGTGGCGCTGACCTGCTTCCCCGGCAGGTAAGGGCGAACTGTCGAGTTCCGTCGTTACGTGGGCGCAACGAGATCGGCGTAGCGTCAGGACATGGCGGACTTGTTCGAGGACTACCGCCTCGGCCCTGGATGGGACGAGATGTTCGGCGAGCCGGGCATGCCGCGGGAAACGTACGAGGCGTTGCACGCCACCCTGCAACCGCTGTCCAGCGTCGAGTTGGGCATCCGGGCCGAGGTGCTGGCCAGGGCGTTCCTCGACCAGGGCATCACGTTCGCGCTCAAGGGCATCGAGCGGCCGTTCCCGCTCGACATCGTGCCGAGGATCATCGCCGCCGACCAGTGGCGGGTGGTCGAGGCCGGGGTGGCGCAGCGGGTCCGCACCCTGGAGGCGTTCCTGGCCGACATCTACGGTGCCGGCCAGGTGCTCGCCGACGGGGTGGTGCCGCGCCGGATCGTGGTGACCAGCGCGCATTTCCACCGCGAGGTCGCCGGGGTCAACCCACACAACGGCGTACGCATCCACGTCGCCGGGGTCGACCTGGTCCGCGATGAGCAGGGCACGTTCCGGGTGCTGGAGGACAACGTACGGGTTCCCTCCGGGGTCAGTTACGTGATGGAGAACCGGCGGGCGATGGCTCACGTACTGCCCGAGGTCTTCGCCGCCACCCGGATCCAGCCGGTCGAGTCGTACCCCGGGCAGTTGTTGCGGGCCCTGCGCGCCGCGGCCCCGGTCGGTGTCAGCGAGCCCACGGTGGTGGTCCTCACCCCAGGCGTGCACAACTCCGCCTACTTCGAGCACGCCCTGCTCGCCCGCGAGATGGGCGTCGAGCTGGTCGAGGGTCGGGACCTGGTCTGTGTGGGTAACGAGGTAGCCATGCGGACCACCGCGGGTGAACAACGCGTCGACGTCATCTACCGGCGGATCGACGACGACTTCCTCGACCCGGTGCACTTCCGGGCCGACTCGGTGATCGGCGTGGCCGGGCTGCTCAACGCCGCCCGTGCCGGTCGGGTCACCATCGCCAACGCGGTCGGCAACGGCGTCGCCGACGACAAGCTGCTCTACACGTACGTGCCCGAGCTGATCCGCTACTACCTGGACGAGGAGCCGATCCTGCCCAACGTGGAGACCTACCGGCTGGAGGAACCGGACGTGCTCGACCACGTCCTCGACCGGCTCGACCAGTTGGTGCTCAAGCCGGTCGACGGCTCCGGGGGCGCCGGCATCGTGATCGGCTCCCAGGCGAGCGACGAGGAACTGTCCCTGCTCGCCGAGAAGGTACGGCACGACCCGCGCGGCTGGATCGCCCAGCGCGAGGTCGCCCTGTCCATGGTGCCGACCCTGGTCGGCAACCGGCTGCGGGCCCGGCACGTGGACCTGCGACCGTTCGCGGTCAACGACGGCGAACGGGTCACCGTCCTGCCCGGCGGGCTGACCCGGGTGGCGCTGCCGGAGGGCGCGCTGGTGGTCAACTCCAGCCAGGGCGGGGGGTCGAAGGACACCTGGGTGCTCGCCGAGGCGCCGGTCGCCGCGATCACGGTCGGCGGCCCGGTCGAAACACCGCCGGCCGTCTACCTCGCCCCCGACGAACCCGCCGGAGCGGGTGCGTCCACCGGCACCAGCGTGCCGGCGCCGCGCAGCCCCGACCCCGGCCCGGACTCCGGTCCGGTCGCCGTGCAGCAGCAACAGCAGCAGCAGTCCGCCCGGATCGACGGGGCAGTGTCATGCTGAGCCGGATCGCGGAGTCGCTCTACTGGATCGGCCGGTACGTCGAGCGGGCCGAGGACACCGCCCGCATCCTCGACGTACACCTGCACCGGATGCTCGCCGACCCGTGGGCCGACGAGGAGACCGCCTGCCGTTCACTGCTCGCCGTGATGGGCGTACCGCCACCGGAGCAGCCGGTCTCCGCCGCCCGGGTGGTCGGCCTGCTCGGCCTGGACGAGAGCAGCCACAGCTCGGTGGTGGGTGCGCTCGCCGCTGCCCGGGAGAACGCCCGTGGGGCCAGGGAGACCATCTCCGCCGACATGTGGGAAGGGCTCAACGCCACCTGGCACGGCCTGCCCGACGCCCGTCGCCGGGTCGAGCAGCAGGGCGTACACGCCTTCTTCCGCTGGGTACGCGAACGCTGCGCCCTGCTCGCCGGGCTCGCCGACGCCACCATGAGCCGGGACGAGGGCTGGCTGTTCCTGGTCCTCGGCCGCAGCGTGGAAAGGGTCGACATGACCGCCCGGCTGCTCTCCACCCACGTACGCGCCGGCGGCAGCATCCCGTCCTGGCTGACCCTGCTGCGTTCGTGCGGCGCCTGGGAGACGTTCCTGCGCACCTACCGTGGCTCGCTCGACGACCGGTACGCCGCCGAGTTCCTCCTGCTCGACCGCCTCTTCCCGCGCTCGGTCTTCGCCGCCCTGTCGGCCGCCGAGGCGTGCCTGACCGACCTCGAACCGACCGGTGGGCCCGGCGGCCAGCCGGGTCGGGTCGGTGTCGCCACCGAGGCGCAGCGGATCGTGGGTCGGGCCAGGACCAACCTGGAATTCCGGGGCGCGGAGGAACTCCTGGCCGACTTCCCGAGCGTGCTGGCCAGCCTCGAACGCACCTGTTCACAGGTGAACGAGGCGGTCTCGCGCCGCTACTTCCGCCAGACCTCGGCGGTCCTGTGGGTCCCGGAGGCAGTGGCATGAGGGCAGCACCGGAGGAAGCCGCGTGAGCGTCAACAGTTGGCGATTGAAGATCATCCACCGGACCGGGTTCAGTTACGCCGGCAAGGTCGCGTCCTCGTACAACGAGGCCCGGATGTCGCCCCGCAACGAGACCCGCCAGGCGGTGCTCGACGCCCGGGTGGAGGTGTGGCCGTCCGCCAGGACCTACCGGTACGAGGACTACTGGGGCACCTCGGTCACCGCGTTCGACGTACACAGCGCGCACGAGGCGCTGCGGGTCACCGCCGCCTCGACGGTGGAGACCCTGCCCGCGGGTGACCTGCTCCCGCCCACCGGCGGCGCGACCTGGGCCGATCTGGCCCGGCCCGAACACGTCGACCGGTGGCACGAACTGCTGCTGCCGACCCCGCGTACCGCCCTGGATGAGGAACTGACCGCGCTGGCCGAGATCGCCCGCGCCGGTCACCCCACCCCGCACGCCACCGCGCTGGCGCTCTGCGAGCAGATCCGCGACGAGGTGGCGTACACGGCCGGGGCGACCGGCGTACAGACCGACGCGGTGCAGGCGTGGCGCCAGCGCAAGGGCGTCTGCCAGGACATCAGCCACCTGCTGGTGGGACTGCTCCGGTCGGCCGGCATCCCCTCCCGCTACGTCTCCGGTTACCTGCACCCGTCGCCGTCGGCGAGCATCGGGGAGAGCGTCGTCGGTCAGAGCCACGCCTGGGTGGAGTGGTGGGTCGGCCGGTGGACCGGCTTCGACCCCACCAACGGCATCCCGATCGGCGAGCGGCACGTCGTGGTCGGGCGGGGCCGGGAGTACGGCGACGTACCGCCGCTCAAGGGCGTCTACTCCGGTCCGAAGAACACCGGCCAGGGCGTGGAGGTCACCATCACCCGGCTGCGGTGAGGGCAAATGTGGGTGCGGTGGGTGCCGAGGGCGGCGTAACCTCCCCGGCATGCAGCATTTCGTGGCAGTGACGACGACGCCGGGACACCCCGGCGTGCCGCGCTGACGCGAATTTCTCACCGTCAACCAACGGCCCCGGGGCGAACCGCTCCGGGGCTGCTTCGTACTCCGGACCGGTCCGCTCCGACCGGTCCACTCGATTGACACGGGTGGCCGGGCTCAGGGTCGTACCCGAGTCAGGAGCATGGACATGGTCGACCACCGCAGGTTGGGCCGCGAACTGGAGCTGTTCCACGCCGACCCCCTCTCCGGCGCGGGCCTGCCGATCTGGCTACCGGCCGGCGCCGCCGCCCGGCACGCCGTCGAGGAGTACGTCCGCGAGCTGGAGCGGCGGGCCGGCTACCAGCACGTCTACTCGCCCCCGATGGGCAAACGGGAGCTGTTCGAACGGTCGGGACACCTCGGCTACTTCGCCGACGACATGTTCCCGCCGATGCGCCTCTCCGACGACGACGAGTTCGTCCTCCGGCCGGCGCTCTGCCCGCACCACTGCCTCGTCTTCGCCGCCCGCGGCCGGTCGTACCGCGAGTTGCCGCTGCGCATCGGTGAGCTGGGCGGGATGTACCGGCCGGAGCGGTCCGGGGTGCTCGGCGGCCTGAGCCGGGTACGCGCGATCTGGCTCAACGACGCGCACAACTTCTGCGCCCTGGAGCAGGTCGGCGACGAGGTCGCCGAGATCCTCGGACTGATCCGGACCGCGCACGCCGCGCTCGGCGTACGCCCGGCCGGGTTCCGGCTGTCGCTGCGCGGACCGGGCGAGAAGTACGTCGGCGACGACGACGTGTGGGAGCGGGCGGAGAACCTGCTCCGGGAGGCGCTCGACGCGGCCGGGCAGCCGTACGTCGAGGCGGCCGGGGAGGCGGCGTTCTACGGGCCGAAGATCGACATCCAGATCCAGGATCCGGCCGGGCGGGAGTCAACCCTCTCCACCATCCAGCTCGACTTCGACAAGGCGGAGAAGTTCGATCTGTCCTACATGGACTCCGATGGTCGGCCCCGTCGACCGGTGATCGTGCACCGGAGCCTGGTCGGCAGCATGGAGCGGCTGTTCGCGTACCTGATCGAGGTGCACGAGGGGGCGTTTCCCGCCTGGTACGCCCCGGTGCAGTTGGAGGTGCTCCCGATCGGCCCGGAGCAGTACGAGGTCGCGGCGGCCTTCACCCGTACCGCCGTGGAGGCGGGCCTTCGGGCGGAACTCGCCCCCGACGGGTCGCTGGGCGCCCGCGTACGCGCCTCGGCCCGCCGCCGGGTCCCGTACGCCGCCGTGATCGGCCCCCGCGAGGCAGCCGAGAACCTGGTCTCGCTGCGCCTCCGCGACGGCCAAGCCCTCGACCCCATCCCGGCGCCCGAAGCCCTCACCCTCATCACCACCGCCGTCTCCCCCCTCCCCTGACCCCCGCCCCACCCCGCCCAAGATCAGCGCTCTTGTAGAGAAAGAGGTGGAATCCAAGGCGGAATTCCCACACTTTCTCTACAAGAGGGCGATCTTGAGGGTGGGGTGGGGGGATCTTGGCGGCGGCAAGATAGGGTTGGGGGGTGAGTGGGGAAACAGCGGCGGGGCGGCCTTATCACCATGGTGACCTGCAGCGGGTGTTGTTGGAGGCGGCGGTTTCGGCGATCGAGGAGTCGGGGCCGACGGCGCTGAGTCTGCGGGACCTGGCTCGGCGGGCCGGGGTCTCGCATGCGGCGCCCACCCACCACTTCGGCGACAAGGCCGGCCTGCTGACAGTGCTCGCCACCCAGGGCTTCCACCTGCTCGCCGACGACCTCGGCCGGGTACGCAAGGAAACCGGGAGCCTGCTCGAGATCGGTGTTGGTTACGTCCGGTTCGCCGTCGAGCACCGGGCGCACTTCGAGGTCATGTTCCGCCCCGAGCTCTACCGCCCGGACGATCCGTTGCTGGTCGCAGCCAAGCAGCGGTCCACCGATGAGCTGCAGGCCGGGGTGGCGACGCTGGACGAGTCACCGGGCGACGAACGTGATCCCCGGCTCGCCGGGCTGGCCGCCTGGTCGATGGTGCACGGCTTCGCCACGCTCTGGCTCAGCGGCGCACTCCCGCCGGAGGTCGGCGACGACCCGACGTCGGTGAGCCGAGCCGTGATCCAGGGCCTGTTCCGCGTCGGCTGACCCTGCGCGTCGGTTGACACGGAGCGACGGCCCTCGTCACCAACCCGCCGGAAGGGCCATCCCCTCGGTGTAACCGGCGGCGCTCTGCACCCCGATCAGCGCGTTCGCCGAGAACTCGGCCAGGTTCCTGGCGCCGGTGTACGTGCAGGCGCTGCGTACCCCGGCGATGATCTCGTCGATCAGGTCCTCGACACCGGGGCGGGACGGGTCGAGGAACATCCGGGCGGTGGAGATGCCCTCCTCGAAGACCGCCTTCCGGGCCCGGTCGAACGGGCTGTCCTCGGCCGTACGGGCGCTCACCGCACGTGCCGACGCCATGCCGAAGCTCTCCTTGTAACGCCGGCCGTCCGGATCCGCGTACAGGTCACCTGGGGATTCGTAGGTGCCGGCGAACCAGGAACCGATCATCACGTTCGAGGCGCCGGCGGCGAGTGCCAGGGCTACGTCGCGCGGGTGCCGTACGCCGCCGTCGGCCCAGACGTGCCGGCCCAGTTCGGCCGCAGCGCTGGCGCAGTCGAGTACGGCGGAGAACTGCGGTCGGCCCACCCCGGTCATCATCCGGGTGGTGCACATCGCGCCCGGACCGACGCCGACCTTGACGATGTCCGCGCCGGCGTCGACCAGATCGCGTACGCCGTCGGCGGTGACCACGTTGCCGGCGACCAGGGGAACCGCCGGGTCGAGCGCCCGTACCGCCCGCAGGGCCGAGATCATCCGTTCCTGGTGCCCGTGCGCGGTGTCCACGACCAGCGTGTCGACGCCCGCTTCGAGCAGCGCCGCCGCCTTGCCGGCCACGTCACCGTTGATCCCGATCGCCGCCGCCACCCGGAGTCGCCCCTTGCCGTCCAGCGCCGGGCGGTACAGGGTGGCCCGCAGCGCGGCCTGCCGGGTCAGCACCCCGACCAGGCGCCCCTCGACGTCGACCACCGGGGCGAGCCGTCGCCGTCCCTGGGACAGCAGGTCGAACCCCGTACGCGGATCCGCCTCCGCCGGCACCGTGTGCAGTTCGGTCGACATCACGTGCCGTACCTGGGTGAACCGGTCCACGCCCTCGGTGTCGGCCTCGGTGACCACCCCGAGCGGGCGGTTCTCCTCGTCGACCACCACCAGCCCACCGTGCGAGCGCTTCGGCAGCAGGTGGATTGCGTCGCCGACGGTGTCGGTCGGGCCGAGCGTGATCGCGGTGTCGTGCACCAGGTGGCGTTGCTTCACCCAGCCGACGACCTCGGTCACCACCTCGACCGGGATGTCCTGCGGCAGTACGGCGATCGCACCGCGCCGGGCGACCGTCTCGGCCATCCGTCGACCCGCCACCGCGGTCATGTTGGCGACCACGATCGGGATCGTGGTGCCGGTGCCGTCGGAGGTGCTCAGGTCGACGTCGAGCCGGGACGCCAGGTCCGACCGGACCGGGGCCATGAACACGTCGTTGTACGTCAGGTCGTGCGCGGAGGCCGCGCCGGAGAGAAACCGCACCCGATCATCATGCCCCCGGGCGGGACCCGTTATTCCTGGTCAGCGGGACCCGCTCCGGCCGGGGTCAGCGGATGGTGCAGATGGTGGCGCCGGCGGTGATGACGGCACCGGGCTCGGCGCCGAGGTCGCCGATCACACCGGCCTTGTGGGCGTGCAGGGGCTGTTCCATCTTCATCGCCTCCAGGACCACCACCAGGTCACCCTCGTCGACGGTGTCACCGTCGGCGACCGCGATCTTCACGATGGTTCCCTGCATCGGCGAGGTCAGCGCGTCGCCACCGGCACCCGCGCTTGCGCCACCACGGGCGGCCGAACCGCGGGCGGCGCCACGGCGGGCGACCGGGCCGGGGGCCGGGCTGGTGCCCGTACCGGTGCCGAAGCCGGCGGGGAGGCTGACCTCGAGCCGCTTGCCGCCGACCTCGACCACGACGGTCTCGCGTGGTCCGGCCGCCTCGGCGGTCGGGGCGGCGGCGGTGAACGCCGGTACGGTGTTGTCGAACTCGGTCTCGATCCACCGCGTGTGTACGGCGAACGGCTCGGCGGTGAAGGCCGGGTCGCGGACCACCAGCCGGTGGAACGGCAGCGCGGTGGCCATCCCGTCGAGGGTCATCTCGTCCAGTGCCCGCCGGGCCCGCTCCAGCGCCTCGGTCCGGGTCTCCCCGGTGATGATCACCTTGGCCAGGAGCGAGTCGAAGTTGCCGCCGATGACGTCGCCGGCCGAGATGCCGGTGTCGACCCGTACGCCGGGGCCGGAGGGGAGCCGGAGCGCGGTGACCGTGCCGGGTGCGGGGAGGAAGCCCCGGCCGGGGTCCTCGCCGTTGATCCGGAACTCGATCGAGTGCCCGCGCGGCGTCGGGTCGTGGGCCAGCCGCAGCTTCTCGCCGTCCGCGATCCGGAACTGCTCGCGGACCAGGTCGATGCCGGCGGTCTCCTCGGTGACCGGGTGCTCCACCTGGAGCCGGGTGTTGACCTCCAGGAACGAGATGGTGCCGTCCACGCCGACGAGGTATTCGACCGTGCCGGCGCCGTGGTAGCCGGCCTCCCGGCAGATCGCCTTGGCGCTGGCGTGGATCTCGGCGCGCTGGGCGTCGGTCAGGAACGGCGCGGGCGCCTCCTCGACCAGCTTCTGGTGCCGGCGCTGTAACGAACAGTCGCGGGTGCCGACCACCACCACGTTGCCGTGCTGGTCGGCGAGGATCTGCGCCTCCACGTGCCGGGGGCGGTCGAGGTAACGCTCGACAAAACACTCGCCGCGTCCGAAGGCGGCGACCGCCTCCCGGGTGGCCGACTCGAACAGCGCCGGGATCTCCTCCAGGGTCCGGGCCACCTTGAGCCCGCGACCGCCGCCGCCGAACGCCGCCTTGATCGCCACCGGCAGGCCGTACTCGGTGGCGAACGCGATCACCTCGTCCGGGCCCTCGACCGGGTCCGGGGTGCCGGGCACCAGGGGAGCGCCGGCCCGCTGCGCGATGTGCCGGGCGGTGACCTTGTCACCGAGGTCGCGGATCGCCTGCGGGGTCGGCCCGATCCAGGTCAGACCGGCGTCGATCACGGCGGTCGCGAAGTCCGCGTTCTCGGAGAGGAACCCGTAACCCGGATGTACGGCGTCCGCGCCGGAACGCGCGGCCACGTCCAGCAGCTTGTCGATCCGCAGGTACGTCTCGGCGGCGGTGTCACCGGCGAGGGCGTACGCCTCGTCGGCGAGGGTGGCGTGCAAGGCGTCCCGGTCGGAGTCGGCGTAGACCGCCACGCTGCCCAGCCCGGCGTCCCGGCAGGCGCGGACGACCCGGACGGCGATCTCGCCCCGGTTGGCGATGAGTACCTTGCGCACGCTCGTCCTCTCCTGGCCGTGGGCGGCCCCGCTCGTCCGGCAGGTGCCGGTCACCGCGTTTCTCGGTGCGACCGACCCGCCGCCCGCGTACGGGCCCGGCGTTTCCTCGTCGTCCCTGGTTCGTTGTTCCCGCATCCACCCCTGGTGGTGGGTACTGCGGGGAGTTTATCGGCGCTTTTGATCAACTTCACCGGCCCGGCGTGTGTCCTGTGGCACTGGCCGCCCGGCTGGTCGGCCCCGCCCGGGCCGGTCGACCGCAGTGGCCTCCGGGGCTTAGTCAAATTTGTTTATTACGCTTGTGCTGTGTCGAGTACCCGCATGATGATTCTCGGTCTGGTCCGCTGGATGCAGCCGGTGCACGGTTACGACGTGCGCCGCGAGCTGCTGAGCTGGAGCGCCGACGACTGGGCCAACGTACAGCCAGGTTCGATCTACCACGCGTTACGCAAGCTGACCGAGGAGGGACTGTTGCGCGAGGTGGCGACCGAGCAGGTCGGTGCCCGTCCCGCCCGGACCACGTACGAGGTGACGGAGAAGGGGGAGGACGAGTTCGAGACGCTGCTGCGGGACATGTGGTGGCGGTTGCAGACCCCGCCCGACCCGTTCGCGGCGGCCTTCTCGTTCCTGCCGGCCCTGCCTCGGGAGGAGGCGGCGGCGGCGCTGCGCAACCGGGCGCAGCTCCTGCGCGCCGCGCACGAGTCCATGCGCGCCTCCCTCGATTCCGACTGGGTACGCAAGTCGAAGCCGGTGCACGTGGGCTGGATGTTCGAGCTGTGGATGGCCCGCGCGGAGGCCGAGAGCGGCTGGTGCGAACGGATCGCGGAGCGGATCGACTCCGGAGTGTCGTACCTGCCTGATCAGCTGGCCGATGCCGAGGGTTGGGGCGCGATGCGGGCGCAGACGCAGGCACTGGCCGAGTCCCGGGGCGGGGAGCGTGCCGCACCCGACGGTACGGACCGTGAGACACCCGGCGACGAGTAGCACTCACGACATAACTCAAGTAATAATCAACCTTGACTAGATAAGTTATATCGCGTTAGCCTCGGGCCGAGTGTTGGGGTGCGCGCCAGCGGCGTTGGTCCCCGGGGGACGGTGGTCGGCGGTCTGCCGGCCCGACCAACCAGGAGCTGAAAATGATCGAGACCAAGGGACTGCGGAAATCGTTCCGCTCCCGCCAGGGCCGACAAACCAAGACAGTGGAGGCGGTGCGCGGCGTCGACCTCCTGGTGCGCGAGGGGGAGATCTACGGCTTCCTCGGCCCTAACGGCGCGGGCAAGACCACCACCCTGCGCATGCTCGCCACCCTGATCGAGCCGGACGGGGGAGAGGCCGTGATCGCCGGCGCCGACCTGCGCGCCGACCCCGCCGAGGTGCGCCGCCGGATCGGCTACGTCGCCCAGGGCGGCAGCACCTGGGACGAGTCCACCGCCCGTGAGGAACTCGTCCTACAGGCCAGGATGTACGGCATCGGCAAGGCCGAGGCCCAGCGGCGCGCGGTCGACGCCCTGGCCGCCTTCGAACTCACCGAGTACGCCGACCGCAAGTGCAAGACCTACTCCGGCGGGCAGCGCCGCCGCGTCGACATCGCGCTCGGCATCATCCACGAGCCGAAGATCGTCTTCCTGGACGAGCCCACCACCGGCCTCGACCCGCAGAGCCGGGCCCACATGTGGGACGAGATCCGGCGGCTGCGCGCCGACGGCATGACCGTCTTCATCACCACCCACTACCTCGACGAGGCCGACGCGCTCTGCGACCGGATCGCGATCATGGACCACGGCGAGATCGTCGCCGAGGGCACGCCGGCCGAACTCAAGCGGGAGATCTCCGGCGAGATGGTGCAGGTCGGCATCGACGCGGCCGCCACCCCGAAGGCCGCCGAGGCCCTCGACACCCAGCCCTTCGTACTCAAGCTGGAAACCCTCGACGAGGGCGGGCTGCGCCTCTACGTCGACGACGGCGCCACGGCCATCCCGCAGATCCTGCGCGCACTCGACACCAGCGGCGTCCCGCTGCGCGCGATCGAACTGCACCGGCCCAGCCTCGACGACGTGTTCCTCACCAAGACCGGCCGCTCGCTGCGCGAGTCCTGAGCCCGCCCCCGCTACAGGAGACTGTGATGAAATTCGCCCGGGACACCTGGCTGATCTTCGAGCGGCAGATGCTGCTCCTCCTCCGTCAACCCATCTGGGTCTTCGTCGGCGTCTTCCAACCGGTGATGTACCTGCTCCTCTTCGCGCCGCTGCTCAAGCCCGCACTGAACGCACCGACCCAGGCGGACGCGTACCGCATCTTCGTACCCGGCCTGCTGGTGCTGCTGGCCATCTTCGGCGGGCTGTTCCAGGGCTTCGGCCTGATCGCCGAACTGCGCGCCGGGGTGATCGAGCGGTCCCGGGTCACCCCGATCAGCCGGCTCGCCCTGCTGCTCGGCCGATCACTGCGCGACGTCGTGTCGCTGATCGTCCAGGCGATCATCATCACCCTGCTGGCGCTCCTGTTCGGACTCACCGTCTTCATCGGTGACCTGCTGCTGGCGTACCTGATGCTCGCCCTGATCGCGCTGATGACCTCGGCCGTCTCGTACGGGATCGCGCTGCTGGTCAAGAGCGAGGACGCCCTCGCACCACTGATGAACACCATCGCCCAGCCGGTGCTGCTGCTCTCCGGCATCCTGCTCCCGCTCACCTTCGCCCCCGGCTGGCTCCAGGGCGTCGCCGACTGGAACCCGTTCTCCTGGGCGGTCGAGGGGACCCGGGCACTCTTCGCCGGTGACCTCGGCGACGACCGGGTGTGGCAGGGCCTGAGCATCGTGGCCGTCCTGACTGCCGCGGCGGTCGCCTGGGCAGCCCGGGAGTTCGCGCGCAGCGTACGTTAATCCTTTTTCCGAAGGTGTTTCACCTGGTCAAAGGGGCACGCTCCGAACGCTTGTAGCGTAAGGGGCGTGCCCCGCCTCCTCCATGACCGGATCACCTGGCTGACCTACGCCCAACTCGGCGTCTGGGGGTTCTTCCTCTACGGCTTCGGGCCGGTCGTCCCGCTGCTCCGCGACGAACAGGGCACCACCGCGGCCGTCGCCGGACTGCACAGCACCGCACTCGCCGTCGGAGCCCTGCTCGGCGGCTTCGTCTTTCCCTCGCTGTCGGCGAAGATCGGTCGGGGGCGGACAAACTGGCTCGGGCTCGCCGGGATCGTCGTCGCGGTTGTCGCGCTCTGCCTGTTCCACACCCTGCCGGCCACCCTCGCCGCCGCGACCATCGCCGCCACCTTCGGATTCATGCTGGTCAACGGCGTCAACACCATCCTCGCCGACCACCACGGACCCAACTCCCCGGCCGCGATCAGCGAGGCCAACGCCGTCTGCGCCGGCATGGGCATCATCGCCCCGATCGTCATCGGACTCACCGTCGGCGCCGGGCACGGTTGGCGACCCGCGATCGCCATCGAGGTCGGGCTGATCGCGCTGGTCGCCGCGTCCGCGTTCGTCTTCCGGGTACGCCTACCGCGAGGCATCCCCGCTACCGCGGCTGCCGGCACCCGACCCGGCCGGCTGCCCCGCACCTACTGGATCGCCTGGCTGCTGCTCGGCGTCACCGGCTCGATCGAGGTCTGCCTCTCCCTCTGGGCCGCCGACGTGCTGCGCGGCCACGCCGGGATGTCGGCCGGAGCCGCCTCGGCGGCGCTCGCCGCGATCGTCGCCGGCATGTGCCTGGGCAGGCTGGCCGGTGGCCGGATCGCGCTCCGGGTCGCCCCGGTGCCGTTCCTGCTCGCCGCCCTGGCCGTCTCGATGGTCGGGTTCGGCATCTTCTGGGCCGCGCCGATCGGCTGGCTGGCGGTCACCGGCCTGGTCGTGGTCGGGCTGGGCAACGCGATGCACTACCCGTTGGGCATCTCGATGGCGCTGGCCGCCGCCCCGGGACAGCGGGACCGGGCGGCGGCCTACTCGTCGTACTCGGTGGCGATCGGGTTCGGGGTCGCTCCGGTCGTACTCGGCCGGGTCGCCGACTCGGTCGGCCCGCACCCGGCCTTCCTGCTGCTGCCCCTGTTCATCGTGATCGCCGCGCTGCTCGCCCTGCGCCTGGCCCGCGCGCTGCGCCTACCTCCGGCCCCCACCCCGCCCCTCGACGCCCGGATCGACGGCCCCACCGCCCCGGCTGTCGAAGCCGGGACCTGAGGGTCTGCGGACGGGACCTGTTGTCGCCGTGAGCCGGTGGCGGGGGTGTGTTCAGCGGCGGCGGGCCAGGGTGAGGCCGTCGGCGATCGGCAGCATCACCACGTCGACCCGGACATCGGCCCGTACGTCGGCGTTGAACGCCACGATGGCCCGGTCGCCCGCATCCTGCGGAGCGAGCACCCGGCCCCCGCGTAGGACGTTGTCCACCACGATCAGCCCACCCGGCCGCATCCGGGGAACCAACTCGTCCCAGTAGATCGGGTAGCTCGTCTTGTCCGCGTCGATGAAGGCCAGGTCCAGGTGCGGCTCGGTCGGCAGCGACCGCAGCCCCTCGGCCGCCGGCCCGATACGCAGGTCGATCCGGTCCTCCACCCCCGCCCGGGACCAGTACCGGCGGGCCACCGAGGTGAACTCGGCGGAGATGTCGAAGCAGGTCAGCCGACCGTCGGCGGGCAGCCCGCGGGCGATCGCCAGGGACGACATGCCCGTGAAGGTGCCGACCTCCACCGCCTGCCGCGCGTTCACCAACCGGGTGAGGAAGGTGAGCAGCGCCGCCTGTTCCGGGGCAACCTGCATCTGAGCATCGTCCGGCAGCGCGTCGATCGTCTCGTCGATCAACTCGCGGGCGATGTCGTCGGGCGGAGAACCGTGCGCGATGAGGTACGAGTGCAGTTCCTCGGTCAACGGCAGCGACTTCGTGGTCATGCCCAGACGCTAGACCAGTACCGGCGGGGTGCGGTAGAACCGCGCTCGGCCCGCTGGCGTCACCGCTGCCACAGGTCGGTGATCCGGACGTCGAGCTCGGCGAGCAGGTTACGCAGCAGGGGCAGGGAAAGCCCGACCACGGTGCCCGGATCACCCTCGACCCGCTCGACGAACGGGCCACCCAGTCCGTCGATCGTGAACGCGCCCGCCACCTGCAGCGGCTCACCGGTAGCCACGTACGCGGTGATCTCGTCGTCGGCGATGTCGGCGAAGTGCACCGTCGTGGAGGCGACCGCCTCGGCCCGGCGACCACCGGTCACGTCGATCAGACAGTGACCGCTGTGCAGGACACCGGAACGCCCCCGCATCTGCTTCCACCGCCGGATGGCCTCGTCGGCGTCGACGGGCTTGCCCAGGATCTCACCGTCGAAGGCCAGTACGGAGTCGCAACCGAGCACCAGTGTCATCGGCTCGCTGGTCGGCCGGACCCGCTCGGTGATCGCCTCCGCCTTGAGCCGCGCCAGGTCGAGACAGAGCGTCTCCGCCAGGTCGGCGTTCGCCTTCGACTCGTCAACGCCGCTGACCAGCACCTCCGGCTCGATGCCGGCGGCCTGCAGGCTCTTGCGCCGGGCCGGACTGGCCGAGGCGAGCACGAAGCGGAGCTGATTCGTCGGGCGCATGAAGCCGTACGCTACCGTGCCGGCTCAGACCGGGTCGCCGGGCGAGGCACTCCGCGCAGCGGTGCGCCGATGCGACCGTACGACCAGCAGCGCGATCAGGATGGCCAGCACCAGGAAAACGGCGAAGACGGTCAGCAGTGTTCCGGTGCTCATGCCCCTGGGAGCGTCGTCGGGCAGGGGCTCCGCGGCCGCCGTCGTGCTCGGGCTGGTCGTCGCGGTCGCGCTCGGCGTCGCACTGGCCGCCAACGGGGGTACGTCCGCCGTCAGCGCCGCCATCAGATCGAGTACGCCGTCCCCGTACTCGTCGTCGTGTCCCGGCGGCCCCTTGTCCACGGCAGTCGCCGTCAACCGGTGTACCACCTCCTCGGCCGAAAGATCCGGATACCTGCTCCGGATCAGAGCCGCCGCCCCGGCCACGATCGCAGTGGAGTCCGAGGTCCCCGTACCCTTTCGGTATTTCCCATCCAGGCTGGTGCTATAAATATCGACGCCGGGGGCAAGGATTCCCATCTTGTTGCCCGTAACCGAGACTTCGGCTCGGTTTCCATCACGATCGCTCGCGCCAACCGCTAGAACGCCTTCGTAAGAGGCAGGGAAGCCAATTCCGTAGCTTTGGGGTATGTTGCCGGCGCCAGCAATAACGACTATGTCGGAGGCAATCGCTGCACGGATGGCGGCGGCTTCGCGGGGAGAGGTCCCTCCTCCAATAGAGATGCTTATTATCTGGACTTTCTTGGCCGTCGCCCATTCGATTCCCTTGGCGACGTTGTCGCTGTCGGGTTCGCCGGGATGGCGGACGTAACGGATCGGAATCACCTTTGCTTGCGGGGCGACCCCCAGAGCTCCGTTACCACCCGGCTTCCCATGCCCAGCGATCAAACCAGCCATTCCTGTTCCGTGGCTGTCGACGTCCTCCCGGCCATCGTCGGTGCCGCCTGGAAAGGTCTCCGTGCCGGGCAACAAGTTGTCGCGCAGGTCCGGGTGGGGGTCCGCGCCGGTGTCGATGACCGCGACCGTGACTCCGGCACCCTGGCTCAGCTTGTGGGCCTCGGCCACCTTCAGGTACCGGAGGTGCCACTGGTCGTCGCGGATTCGGTCGGCGTGCGCCGGGGCCGCAGGTAGGACCGCGATGGCCGTGGCGCAGAGTGCTGCCACGGCCCTGCGAACCGTACGCAAGGTCACCGATCAAATCCGATAGCTGGTCCGGGATCGATGCGGCCGACTTCCCGAGGAGCATGCATGACGGGTGCGACGCCCTCGTCGGTCTCCCACGGATTGTCGGGATCCCATTGCTGACCGCTCTCGTCGTCGCCGCGCCTGCCGGAGCGACTACCCGGCGGGACGATTGAGCGCTGGCCGCCATTGGCACCGATCGGCGCCGCGCCGCCCGGTCGCTGGCCCGCACCCCCCACGGGAGCCGTGCTGCCCATGCCTCCGGCGCCGCCGATCATTCCGCCAACGGGATTGATCTGCCGGGCCGGCGACATGCCGGCTCCGGGCTGTCCCATTCCCGGCATGGTGCCGATCATCCCGCCGGGAGGCATCGCGCGGGGAACGGTCGGCACCCCGCCCATGCCCGGCTTGGTGAGTCCACCCGCGGCAGGACTGGTGCCGCGAGGCCCGGGGTAGGTGTTGCCGATACCGCCGGGTGTTGGCGCCAACGGGGCTGGAAATCCCGGCCCGATACCGGGAGGGGACGGCGGAGTGGGCGTGATGACGGGCGGGGACACCGGGGGAGTCGGAGCGGTGGGAATGGTCGGAGTGACGCCCCCGAGTGTTGGCCCGTTGCCGCCGAGAATCGGTCCGACGGAGGGTGCCGTCGGCGCCGGCACCACGTGGTGAACCGGGGGACTCGCGCTCGGCATCCCCGAACCCGCCCCACCGGTTGGCACCGGTACCACCGGCGGAATGACAGGTGGTGAACCCCCGCCATACACATCAGGGTTCTGATCGGTATCGATTGCAGGTCGGCCCCGGTACGGAGGGGGCTGCTTCAGTTGGGCTTGGGCCTGGACGAGTTCGCCGCTGAGGCCGTACATGATGGAGCGGGCGCGAGCGTTCAGGCGCTCGAGGTCGGCCTGGGTCACCTTCGGGGTGGGCGCCGGTCCGGGGGATGGCGACGGAGTCGGCGTCGGGGACGGGGAGGACGAGGCCGACGGAGGGCTCTGGGTGCGCTCGTACTCGAGTTTCGCCGCGAACTTGCGCTCGTACTCTTCGTGGATGGTCTTGAGTTCCCGGCGTGCGTCGCCGATCGCGCTGGTGGCGCCGGACAGGGCGGTACGGTTGGCGATCGCCGCCTCGTACGACTGCTCGACGCTCTGGATCAGGAAGTCCAGCCGTTCGACGTACGCCCGCGACGCCGCGCTCTTCCCCGGCGGCCACGCCTGGATCAGTCCCTCGCGGTACGAGCGCAGCCGCGACAGGTGGGTGCCCGCGAGCTCATGGGTACGGCGCCAGCCCGCGACGCGTTGCCAGTGACCGTCGGTCTCCTGGTTCTCGAGCGTCGCCCACATGCCCCGTACGTCGAAGTTGAACCAGTTGGTGGCACCGGAGTAACCGCCACCCACGTCGGCGATGAGCATCAGGACACTCCCGAGTTGTCCGTGACCGGGGGCGGGTTGGTGCCCGGCTCCGGGAGGCGCGCGGCCGACGTCTTGTCCAGCGCGGACTCGACCTCCTTGACCCGGGCCAGCGCGAACGCATCGGACTTGCCGTAGTTCTCGCTGACCTCCTTCGCCGCCTGGGCGAAGCCACCGGTCGCGTCCCGGTAGTGGAAGACGACGTTGGTGCTGTCCTGCTGGATCGCCCGGTGGGTTTCGAGGAAGTCGAACAGTTCGGTGAACTCCAGCGCCGGATCAGGAATCTTCGCGGTCACGTCCTCGCGGAGATAGTCCAGGTGCGGGGCGTAGTTCTGCCGGACCTCGGCGTCGAGGTTGGCGGCGAACTCTTCCATCTTGCTGATGTCGGCTTCGATGTCGCCGTAGTCCCGCAGCCAGGCCGGCGGGAGATCCTCCTCGGGAATCGCCATGTGTCCCCTCCCCAGGTGTCACGACGTGGTGCCCACCCGAGGCTAGTCGGCGAGGGCCGGTGTCAGCAGCCCCGTTCGGACGTTCAGCGGGGCAGTCCGGACAACCGCCAGGCATCGACACCCGGACGTGCGGGTAGGCCGGACGGGGACACCGTACCGGGTTGCGAAGCGCGTACCCAGGGTGATCTGGCGGTGCGGCGGGCCGGCGCGGTCGGTCGCGGCCGGAGCAGGAGGGCGCCGACCAGCGCGGCGAGTTCCTCCGCGGTGGGGGTGCCCCGCACCACGCGGAACGCCGGCTCCCGGTCGGGCGCGGCACGAGGATCAGACACGGGACGAGTTTACGACGCCGGGCAGCGTGGTCGTAGTCAAGGCAACGACCTCGGCCGTAGGTTGCACCGGGCGACCGAGGTACGTCTCACATGCTCGGGTACGTCTCACATGCGCGTGCCGCTGGTGTGAGGAAGCTCCGCTCCGGGTACCGTCCACGGGATGTCCGAGGCGCCCCCCCAATTGATCGCTGACCGGTACCGGCTCGTGGAGCCGCTCGGTCAGGGCGGCATGGGCCGTGTCTGGCGTGCCCGCGACGAGGTGCTGCACCGCGATGTGGCCATCAAGGAGTTGGTTCCGCCGCCGGGACTGACCACCGATGAGCGGCGCGAGATGCGCGAGCGGTCGTTGCGTGAGGCTCGCGCGATCGCCCGGCTGAACAACATCAACGTGGTCCGCGTCTTCGACGTGCTGCGTACGGACGCCGATCCGTGGATCGTGATGGAGTACGTCCGGTCCCGTTCCCTGCAGGACGCGCTCGCCGCCGACGGGCCGGTGTCGCCGGGGCGGGCGGCCGAGATCGGCCTCGGTGTGCTGGGTGCGTTGAAGGCGGCGCACAAGGCCGGGGTCATGCACCGGGACATCAAGCCGGGCAACGTGCTGCTCGGCGAGGACGGCCGGGTGGTTCTGACCGACTTCGGGCTGGCCACGGTGCCGGGTGACCCGAACGTGACCCGTACCGGGTTGGTGCTGGGGTCGCCCGCGTACATCGCGCCGGAGCGGGCCAGGGACGGCACCGCCGGTCCGGAGGCGGATCTCTGGTCGCTGGGCGCGACGCTGTACGCGGCGGTCGAGGGACAGTCGCCGTACGCCCGCTCGTCGGCGATCGCGACGCTGGCCGCGCTGGCGACCGAGCCGCCGCCACCGGCGAAGCGGGCCGGGCCCCTGAAGGCGGTACTCAACGGGCTGCTGCGCAAGGATCCGGCACAGCGGATCACCGCCGACGTGGCGGAGCGGTTGTTGCGGCGCGCGGCGGACAAACGGCCGCGCGGGGCGATCTCACTGCTCGACGGGGTACGCCGGCCGAGCCCGTACGGTCCGCGCGAGGCGCGTACCCGGGTGGTTCCGCTGCCGGCGCAGCGTCAGCCGGCCAGACCGGCCGAGCCGGCGGAGTCGTCGTCGTCCTCCATCGCCGACTTCATCGGTACGGCCGGATCCGGTCCTGCCGTTCCGGTCGTGCCCGCCGCCGCGGCAGCGGCGGAAACCGCCGTTCCCGAAAGGTCCGCCGAGGACCAGCCGGACGTCGACGGTACGCCGACCGCCGCCGAACCAACCGTCGTCGCGTCGAGCCCGGCCGACCCGGACGAGCACGCCGATTCGCCCGCGTCCCCCGTCGACAAGCCCGGATCCACCGCAGACAAGACGGCGAAGGTGGATGCTCCCGCCACGTCCCCGTCAGCGGCCGATTCATCGACGGCCGTTGCCGCCGTACCGGTTCCCGACCGGGACGAACCGGCACTGGTCGCCGCCGCGCCCACCGAGGTTGTCGGCGGTGCGTCGCGGGGTAGCACGTTCGGCCCGTTCAAGCCGCGTCCCGAGTCCGGCGACAAGGGTCCGTTCCTCAACAAGCAGCGGATGTGGCTGGTCGGCGGGCTGGTCGCGGTGCTGCTGATCGCGCTCGTGGTGGTCATTCCGCTGGCCACCCGCGACTCGGACGACGGCCGGAACACGGCCCAGACGGGTGGGGAGCCGAGTCCGTCGGCGTCCGCCTCGGCCCCCGCTGCCACGACCGCGCCGGCCGTCCCGCCACCCGCCGCCGCTCCGACAACCGAGCCGGCCGCCCCGCCCTCGTCGCCGGCGGCGATGGTCCGGGGCGAGGGTCCGCTGCCGACGGGCTGGATCTGGCACAAGGACCCGACCGGGTTCACCGTGCCGGTGCCGGCGGGTTGGCGGGTGCAACGCAACCGGACCTCGGTCGAGTTCCTCGAGCCCAACGGTGCACGGATGCTCATGATCGACCAGACGAGCACCCCGCAGCCGGACGCGGTGGCGGACTGGAAACGGCAGGAGGAGGCCAGGGTCCGCGCCGGCCGGTACCGCAATTACAAGCAGGTAGTCATCAAGAAGATCGACTACTTCCTCGAAGCGGCGGACTGGGAGTGGACCTACACCTCCAGCAACGGCAACCCGCTGCACGTGGTCAACCGGGGTTTTGTCACCGGTCCCAAGCACGGGTACGCGATCTACTGGTCGACGCCGGCCGCAGCCTGGCAGGACAACCTGGACGAACTGCAGCTCATCTCGGACGGATTCCTACCCGCGCCGAACTGATCCGCATGACCTTCCCTCCGTCGGGGTACTGATGCCCCAACGACGGAAGGAGGTACGACATGAGTTTCCGACAACGTACGACGAAGCCGAGTGTGGCGCTCTGGATGCTGGTCGCCGTCGGCGATCTCGCGCTGATCCTGGCGAGCTTCGGAATGGTCGCGCTGATCGCACTCGCGAGCGTCGTGACCATGGCCGTCGGGGTGGTTGGCGCTTGGCGGCTGCTGCGGCCGACGGTGCCGGCCAGGGAAGTTGCGCGGGCCCCGATGACTGCCCGACGGAGGGCTTGAGAACTCCGCCGGGTGCGACCGCCCCGGACCAGCGTCGACGCGGTGTTCGGAGCGTCAACGACAGCCGGACCGGTGATCCCGCCCAGACGGGATGACCGATCCGGCTGTTGCTGTTTGCCGGTCCGTACGACTCCGGTCAGCCGACCCGCTCGATGACCGCCCGCCGGATCAGGAACTTGCCCGGCTCCCGGACCTGCTCGAACGCCGCGTTGTTGAGCAGTACGCAACTGCCCGACGGGCTGGTCACCCGTACCGTGGTGCTCTTGTTGTTGTCCAGGTTCGTGACCTTGAGCTGGGTGCCGATCGGGAACGTCCCACTGGACGCGCCGGGTGCCGCGTCCTCGTTGAAGAGGGTCACCGTCGAGCCCTTGCAGACGACCTCACCGGCGCCGGTACCACCGCCACCGGCAGCGGCGTCACCGCCGACCGGAGCGGCCGGCGGGTTCACGGGGTTCGCGGCGGCGGGAGGGTTCGCCGGAGCCGGCGGTGCCGGGCGATCCGCGTTCACCTGACGGGTGCACCCCGCGGTGACGCGGCGCTGCTGGATGAGGTCGACGACCGCCTGCCGGTTGGCGATCCGGGCCTCCGACAGGGCGTCCGGGTTGGCCCGCTGGTCGGCCATGAAGTTCAGGTTGTTCCGCAGCGCGGTGTCCAGACCGTTGCAGTTCTCGCCCGCGTTGCTCATCCCCGTACCGACCGCCAGGGCGGTGCCGAGCAGGGCCGTCGCGGCCACACCGATGAGCAGCTTCCGCGCCCGGCCGGTCGTCCTGCTTGTCCTGTACATGCACCGCTCCCTTGATCACCTGCTGCCCGGTTGCAGCATCTTTGGGTACGGGCACGGAGGGCGAGCGGATCAGATCGTTTGCCTTAAATGTTCATCAAGTGCTGCGTCTCCGGTGGGCGCGCGTCGGCGCGATCGTCGCTGCCCGTCACCGGGTATTCGACGCAGAGCTTGCCCTGGGAGGAGGAGTTCATCGCCAGGTCGTCGGGCTCGCACAGGTGGGTTAGGCTCCCCGGCTGTGTCGATCGACGGCTTTACCGACGTCTGGAACCGGCTGTTCGACGCCCAACCGGATCCACCGCCACTACTCGTACTGCTCACCGGGCTGGCCGCGCTCGCCGTGGTGCTGACCCGGCTGCCGTGGCGAATCGGCCGCAACGCCATCACCATCGCCCACGAGGGCGGGCACGCCCTGGCCGCGCTGCTCACGGGGCGACGCCTGCACGGCATCAGGCTGCACTCGGACACCTCCGGCCTGACCCTGTCGGCCGGGCGGCCGTCCGGACCGGGCATGGCGTTCACGCTGCTCGCCGGCTACGTTGCCCCGTCGCTGATCGGGCTGGCCGGGGCCTGGCTGCTCGGTGGCAACCGGATCACCCTGCTGCTCTGGATAGCGGTGGTGTTGCTGCTCGCCATGCTCGTGATGATCCGCAACGCGTTCGGTGTCGTGTCGATCGTGGTCACCACCGCGGTGGTCTTCGGCGTCTCCTGGTTCGCCGGCCCCCAGGTGCAGGCGGTGTTCGCGTACACCGGGGTGTGGTTCCTGCTGATCGGCGGGATCAGGCCGGTCGGCGAGTTGCAGACCCTGCGGCGGCGCGGCCGGATGCCGGCCTCCGACGCCGACCAGCTCGCCGGGGTCACCTTCCTCCCGGCCATCTTCTGGGTCGGCCTGTTCGGCCTGGTCAACCTGCTGGCGCTCGGCATCGGTACGAGCCTGCTGGCCGGCGCCCACCTGGCCAACCTCGACCTGCCCTTCTGACCCGGCGCCGCCCACCCGGCAACGGGCCGCCGAGCCGGTCGGCAGATCCCGCCCGACCGCTGCCGCCGGGCCAACCGAGCCTGGCCCGGCGGGCAGGAGCAGAATGAATCCGTGCGGTATGTGATCATCGGCGCCGGTGCGGTCGGCGGGACCATCGGCGTACGGCTGGCCCAGGCCGGCCACGACGTGACCCTGGTGGCCCGCGGCGCCCAACTGGACGCGCTCCGCTCCCGGGGGCTGACCCTGGCCACCCCGGAGGGCGAGCAGACCGTCACCCTGCCCGCGGTCGCCGGCCCGGCCGAACTGGTGCTGACGCCGGAGACCGCGCTGGTGCTCACGGTCAAGTCCCAGGACACCCAGACCGCGCTCGGCGAGTGGGCCGGGGCCCCGGTCACCGGTGGCGGTACGGCCGCCGACCGGTTGCCGCTGCTGACCGCACAGAACGGGGTGGCCAACGAGCGGGCGGCGCTGCGCCGGTTCGAGCGGGTCTACCCGGTCTGCCTCTGGCTACCCGCCACCTTCCTGGAGCCGGGCGTGATCGCCGCCGAGGGGCATCCGCACCCGGGCATGCTCCAGCTCGGCGGCTACCCGACCGGCGCGGACGACACCGTCCGGCAGATCGCCGACGACCTGTCCAAGAGCGGGTTCGTCACCCGGGTACGGGACGACGTGATGCGCTGGAAGTACGGCAAACTACTGGCAAACCTGGGCAACGGGCTGGACGCCCTCTTCGGCCGTGACCCCGACCCCGAACTGGTCGACCGGCTGCGTGCCGAGGGGGTCGACGCCCTGGCCGCCGCCGGAATCGCGCACACGTCCAGGGCGGAGGAGGCGGCCGACCGGGCCGACAACGTGAAGGCCCACCCGGTGGCCGGACGGGAGCGGGCCGGCAGCTCGACCTGGCAGAGCCTGGCCCGGGGCACCGGCTCGACCGAGACCGACTACCTCAACGGCGAGATCGTGCTGCTGGGCCGACTGCACGGGGTGCCGACCCCGGTGAACGCGGCCGTCCAGCGAGCCGTCCGAAGGGCGGTACGGGAACGGATCCCGGCCGGCGGCTTCCCCCGCGCCGAACTGTTGCCGTAGGCCGGGTACGGGAGCACTCCGACCCGGCAACCGGCACCGACGGCGCCGGACCGGCGGGAAAGTACGTGCCGGGCGGCAACCGACCACCCGCCCGTACGCGTATGACCTCCGACGCCCAGGGGAGGTAGCTGGTGCCCGACGTCGGCGGATTCGACGAGTTCTACCGGGGGAGCCGGCAACGGTTGCTCGGCTACGTGTACCTGCTGACCGGTGACCTGTCGGAGGCACAGGACGCGGTCCAGGAGGCGTACATCCGGGCCTGGCAGCGCTGGTCGACGGTGAGCGGGTACGAGGACCCGGAATCCTGGGTACGGGTGGTCGCCGCCCGGGTCGCGGTCAGCAGGTGGCGGACCATCCGCAGCCGGGCACGGGCGTACCTGCGTCACGGTGCGGTGGAGTCCGTGACGCCGGGACCCGGCACGGACACCGTCGACGTGGTGGCGGCGCTGCGTCGCCTGCCCGAGGAGCAGCGGACCGCGCTGGCCCTCTACTACCTGCTCGGCCTTCCGGTGGCCGAGGTGGCACGGGAGACCGGCGCGCCGGTCGGCACCGTCAAGGCCCGCCTGTCCCGGGGACGGGTGGCGCTGGCCGGACTGCTGGCCGTTGTCGAACTGGAGGAGGCCGCTGATGCCTGAGCCGTGGGTCGAGCGGGTGCCGGAACCGGACCCGGCAGCGGACGCGACGACGGAGCCGGGGTCGGACCGGAAGTCGGGAGTGGATCCGGCGGAACCGATGGTGGACCTGTCGGCGGAGCCGAGGCGTGACGTGCTGCCGGAGTCGTTGGCGGCGCTGATGTCGGAGCCGCCACCGGACCCGTACCCGGATCCGGTCCTGCCCGATCTGCTGGACGACCGGGCCCGGGTGCTCGCCGAGCGACTCGCCGCCGATTTGGCCGGGGTGAGCTGGCCCGCGCCGGAACAGATCCGGGCCGTCGGTCGCAGGCGGTCCCGGCGTACGGCGGTCGCGGTGCCGGCCGCCGTGGTGCTGGTCTTCGCCGCGATCTGGGGACTGGCCGGCGGACTGCCCGTCGCCAGTATCGGACCGCAGTCCATCGCGGGGCAGCCCGGTGCGGACGACGTGGGGCCGGCGAGGGCACCCTCGCCACCGGACGGGCCGGCACCGTTGCGCTCGGCGGGCGGGGTGACGAGCCACGACCCGGCCTGGATCCCGTCCGTCGCCCTGCTCCAGCCGGCCGACGTCGGACTCAACTTCCGGATCAGCGACGACCGCGGCGGCGCGCCCGGTACGTCACCGGACTGGCCGTTCCGCCTCGCCCAGAGCTGCCCGGCCTACTCCGGCCTGCACCTGACCGGCTACCAGAACTACCGGTACAGCCGTGGGCACAGTGTCGGCGGGGACACCGAGGACGGCCGTTGGCAGTCACTCAACCAACAGGTCACCCGGTACGCCGACGGCGGCGCCGCCCGGATCGTGGTGGACGACGTCCGACGGGTGGTCGAGGCGTGCCGGACCTACGACGCCCCGCCGACCGTCTCGACGGGTTACGTCACCCCGACTCCGCCGGCCACCCCGACCGGTTCGGCCTCCCCGGGTGAACCCGGCCCTCCGGTCGCGTCGGTCGCGCCGTCCGGTCCCCCCGGTTCGACGGGTCCCGGTGGCCCGAGAGATCCAGGTGGCACGCGCGACCCCGGTACGCGGGGCGCCGACGCCGGCGCGGGGCGGACCGATCCGGGTGCCACGGGTGGGACCAGGCATGCCTGGCGAGTGCTCGACGACGGGTTCGCCGGCAACCAGTCGCTGATGATCCGGCAGGAGGTGACCGCGCCGACGAGTCCCGTGGGTACGGGACCCGGCAGCGGCACGGTCACCCTCTACGCGGTGGTACGGGTCGGCGACCTGGTTGCCGTGCTGGAGTCGTACGACTACGACGACGCGCGGATGCGCCAACTCGCCGACCGGGCCGCCGCCTGGCTCTGCCCGTTCGCCAATCCGGGCTGCTGACCGGCCGACCCGCGCTGCTGACCGGCCGATCCGGGCTGCTGACCGGCCGAGTGCCCGCGTCGGCACCCGGCCGCCGGTCGGCAGCGGGCTACAGCGGGATGTTGCCGTGCTTCTTCGGCGGCAGCGTCTCCCGCTTGGTACGCAGCACCCGCAGCGCCCGGACGATCTGGGTACGGGTCTCGGCCGGTGCGATCACCGAGTCGATGTACCCGCGTTCGGCGGCGACGTACGGGTTGGCCAGGGTTTCCTCGTACTCGGCGATCTTTTCGGCGCGTACCGAGGCCGGATCCTCGGCGGCGCCCAGTTCGGCGCGGTAGAGGATGTTCACCGCGCCCTGGGCGCCCATCACCGCGATCTGTGCCGTCGGCCAGGCGAAGTTGAGGTCGGCGCCGAGGTGCTTCGAGCCCATCACGTCGTACGCGCCGCCGTAGGCCTTGCGGGTGATGACGGTGACCTTCGGGACGGTCGCCTCGGCGTACGCGTAGATGAGTTTCGCGCCCCGGCGGATGATGCCGTCCCACTCCTGGCCGGTGCCGGGGAGGAATCCGGGTACGTCCACAAAGGTCAGTACGGGGATGTTGAACGCGTCGCAGGTGCGGACGAAGCGGGCGGCCTTCTCGGCGGCGGCGATGTCCAGGGTGCCGGCGAAGTGCATCGGCTGGTTCGCCACCACACCGACCGGGCGTCCCTCGACCCGGCCGAAGCCGACCACGATGTTCTGCGCGAAGAGCGGGTGCACCTCGAGGAACTCCCCGTCGTCGAGCACGTGCTCGATCACCCGGTGGATGTCGTACGGCTGGTTCGCCGAGTCCGGGATCAGGGTGTCCAGCTCGCGGTCGGCGTCGGTGATCTCCAGGTCGGCGTCGGTGTGGTACACCGGCGGCTCGTCGAGGTTGTTCGCCGGCAGGTAGGACAGCAGCGCCTTGACGTAGTCGATCGCGTCTTCCTCGTCGGTGGCGAGGTAGTGCGAGTTCCCGCTGCGGGTGTTGTGCGTACGCGCCCCGCCGAGCTCCTCCATGCCGACGTCCTCGCCGGTCACCGTCTTGATCACGTCGGGGCCGGTGATGAACATGTGCGAGGTCTGGTCGACCATCACGGTGAAGTCGGTGACCGCGGGGGAGTAGACGGCGCCGCCCGCGCACGGTCCCATCACCAGCGAGATCTGCGGGATCACGCCGGAGGCGCGGACGTTGCGGAAGAAGATCTCCCCGTAGAGGCCGAGGCTGACCACGCCCTCCTGGATCCGGGCACCGCCCGAGTCGTTGATCCCCACCACCGGGCAGCCGATCTTCATCGCCAGGTCCATCACCTTGACGATCTTCTGGCCGAAGACCTCGCCCAGGGAGCCGCCGAAGACGGTGAAGTCCTGGGCGAAGACGCAGACCTGCCGGCCGTCGACGGTGCCGTACCCGGTGACCACGCCGTCGCCGTACGGGCGGGTGCGCTCCAGTCCGAAGTTGGTGGACCGGTGCCGGGCCAGCTCGTCCAGTTCGACGAACGAACCGGGGTCGAGCAGCAGCTCGATCCGCTCACGGGCGGTCTTCTTGCCGCGCGCGTGCTGCTTCTCCACGGCACGGGCGGATCCGGCGTGTACCGCCTCGTCCACCCGCCGTTGCAGGTCCGCCAGCTTGCCGGCGGTGCTGTGGGTGTTGCTCTCGACCTCGCTGCTCGCGCTCACGTTCGGGTCTGCCTTTCCTCGCGACTGCGGCGCCAGCCTCGCTCCTCGCGCGCACGGTGCCCGTGCCCGCCCGGCGCTGCTCTTCACGTACGCCCAGCTCTGGATCGTAACGATGCGCCTGCCGGCTCGCGCCGACCGCCGGGGTGGGCTTGGCCTCACTCACCTGGGGGCGGCCGTAGGCTGGGCTGATGCCGGGCTCCCCGTACACCGATCTTGACCGCCCCCCGCTCGACGGCCGCGGGCTGCGGCGGGCGCTGATCACCCCGGACAGCTTCTGGACCCGGTTGGACCTGCGGGCCGAGACCGGTTCCACCAACGCCGACGCGGTCGCCGCCGCGACCTCGGGGGAGCCCGAGGGGCTGGCGGTGGTCGCGGAGGTGCAGACCGCAGGGCGGGGTCGCCGGGGACGGAGCTGGCAGTCGCCGCCCCGGGCCGGAATCGCGACCAGCGTCCTGCTCCGGCCGGGAGTGCCGGTCGCGGACCGTGGCTGGCCGGGTGTCACCCCGGCGGCGTACGGATGGCTCCCGCTGCTCGCCGGGGTGGCCCTGGTCGAGGCCGTGACCCGGATCGGGGAGCTGCCCGACGAGCTGGCGGTCGGCCTGAAGTGGCCGAACGACCTGCTGCTCGGGACGGCGAAGGGTGCCGGGATCCTGGCCGAGTCGGTGCCGGGGGCGACGGTGGGCGAGCCGCCGGCGGTAGTGGTCGGGATCGGGCTGAACGTGACCCTGCGCGCCGACGAGTTGCCGACCAACCCGACGGGCCTGGTGGCCACCTCGTTGCGGCTGGCCGGGGCGGAGGTGGTCGACCGCGATCCGTTGCTCCGGGCGCTGCTGCGCGGCCTGGCCGACTGGTACGGGCGCTGGCGCTCGGCGGGTGGCGACGCCGAGGCGTCCGGCCTGCGGGACGCCTACCTGCGGCACAGCGCCACGGTCGGCCAGCGGGTACGGGTCCTGCTGCCGGCCGGGGACGAGTTGGTCGGCTCGGCGGGCACGGTCGATCCGGAGGGCCGGTTGGTGGTTCTGGCAGCCGACGGTGAGCATCGGGTGGCGGCCGGTGACGTGCTGCACCTGCGCTGATCACCGGCGGCCGAGTCGGACAACCGGGGCGGAACCGCCGACGGATCACATCGGGGGAGTGTCGACGATCAGGTGACGCGCCCGGTAACCCGGAGCCGTTACGGTCAGCGCGAACACCGACGTATCCCAGGAGGTTCTGCGTGGCTTTCCCCGAAGATGTGCTCACCGCGGACGAGCACGTCGTGCTGCACCTGCACCCGCACTGGAAGGCCCTGATCCGGCCGGTACTGGTGCTGGTGCTCGCCATCGCCGCGGTGATCGCCGGGGCCGTCCTGCTGCCCGACGGCAACGGCGGCACGATCGGCCTGTACGTGATCGCGGCGATCGGCCTGGTACTCGTGCTCTGGCTCAGCCTCTGGCCGTTCCTGGTCTGGCGCGCCACCCACTACCTGTTCACCAACGAGCGGGTCGTCCTGCAACAGGGTGTCTTCCACCTGGACCGGCGGGACATCCCGCTCGGCCGGGTGAACGACCACACGATGAACCAGCACTTCATCGAGCGTCTGCTCGGCTGCGGCACGCTGACCATCGAGTCCGCCGGTGAGCGCGGGCAGACCGTACTCACCGACATTCCGCAGGTCAGCCACGTGCAGACCCGGCTCTACGAGCTGGTCGAGGCGGACCACGACAAGCACTCGCTCGGCGAGGGCGAACTGCGTGAGGTGCTCGCCGACGTCAGCGAGGGCAAGCCGCTGCGCGAGAAGCCCTGACCGGGCTCGCGCGGTTACGGACGGATCGTCGGCACCGGGTGTCACACCCCGGTGTCGTCACCGCCGCCGGACGGGATCACGGTTGGCTGGCGTAGGACGAACCAGCCGCGGAACCTGGTCCGGAGCACCTCCTGTTCCGGCTGGTCGTCAGCGTCCAGCCGGACCATGGTGGCGTTCAGGGTGACCGTGCCGAGTCCGGGTCGGGCGGTGGAGTGCCTGCGGTCGACCACGTCGAGCCGGACGGCGAGCCGGTCACCGGCCCGGACCGGGGCGAGCCAGCGCAGCTCCTCCAGCCCGGGGGAGGCGTCGGCGGCGGTACGGGACAGCACGTGGTCGACGTACGCGCGCATGAACAGGCTCACCGTGAAGAAGCCGCTGGCGATCCTCGTCCCGTAGTGACTCTCCCGGGCGAGTTCGGCGTCGACGTGGTACCACTGCGGGTCGAAGCGCTCCGCGAAGGCCAGCATCTCGGCCTCGTCGACGTCGGTCACCCCGAGGTCGAAGGTCCGGCCGGGGGTGAGGTCCTCGAAGAAGAGGTCGGCCGGGGCTCCCGTACCGGATCGCACCGGCGGGCCGGTCCGGGCGGTGTTGCTGCCGGTCACCGTGGCCGGGTCGCTCAATGGGCGGCGGGACGGGGAGCGGCTGCGGCCCGCAGTTCGTCGGCGAACTCGGCCGCCAGGTCGTCCTTGACCGCGAGGAGGTCCTCCTCGACCACCGGAGGCCTGCCGTTGGTGTGGCCGTCCGACGCCCGGTGGGACGACTCCTCCAACTCGGTCACCGCCTCGGCCAGTTCGGCCACCGGGTCGAGTTCGAGCAGCCCGTCCGCGCTGTGGTCGTGTCCGCCGTCGGGGGTTGCCACCGGCTGGAAGACGAAGGTCCGGTACGACCAGAAGCGGAACACCGTTGCCACGGCCACCCCGACGACCTTGGCGATGTTCAGTGCGAGCAGCCCGTGGATGCCCAGGCCGTACTTTGCCGCCGCCACCGCACCGAGTTCGATGGCGAGCCCGGTGGTGTTGAACAGGAAGAACAGGAGGTATTCGCGGCGCATCGCCGACTTCGGGCGATCCCGGTACGTCCAGTACCGGTTCATCAGGTATGAGCTGGTAGCGGCGATAACGGTGGCGATGACCGTTGCCTTGAGCTGCCCGTTCACGAAGATCGTCAGCACCAGCGCGTTGAACACCGCGAAGTTGACGACGGTGTTCACCCCGCCCACGATGCCGAACTTCGCGGCCTCGCGGGCGAACTTCTGCCAACGGTCGGGGAGCAGCCGGACAAGACGCATTTGGTCACCTTAGGGCAGGACAACTCCGACCGGCAGCGGCCGGCGCGCAGGTGGGCGCCAGGTCACGCTACTTGTCACTCTTGGTAATTACGTCCGGAGCATCCTGTGCTGCCGGACCAACAAAGACAAACCGCCGATAAGACCAGAACCGGAACAGAGTGCCCAGTGCGGCACCGACCAGGTTCGCGGCGATGTTGTCGGCGAGCAGCGACTTGAAAACGCCGGGCCAGACGCTGCCCAGGGCGTAGTGGCTGATCCCCAGGCAGGCCAGGGCGATGCCCAGACCCACCGTGTTGAAGAAGAAGTAGAGCCCGTATTCACGGGCCATGCCGGTGCGTTCGCGATGCCGCCAGGTCCAGAACCGGTTCCCGACGAAGGCGATCGACGCGGCGACGACGGTGGAGACCGTCTTCGCGCTCAGTGTCTCCATGTCCCAGGCCTGCCGGGCGACGTTGAACACCGCCAGGTCCACGGCAAACGCGACCCCACCCACCAGACCGAATTTGCCCAACTCGCGGACGAGATGGCCGAACCGGTTGAGGAGGGTGCGGAATAGGCCCTGCCGGGTGCCCGGGGAAGAGGGCTGGTCGCCGGTTACGGTCGCTGACACATGTCGAGCCTACCGGCTCCGGGGTCGCCCTGACTCCCGGCTACCGCGAGTCGTCGCCGGGCGCGCCGGACGCGCCGAAACCGCTGCACCGCAACGAGTCCACTGTCACCGGACGGTGACAACGGGACAGGTGCGACGTGGTGGTACGGCTGGGAGGCCAACCGCCTCGGCCGGGTGCGGTTCTCGCGCCCTCCGCGAATCGTCGCGGTGGTACATCCGGTGGTACATCCGGCGGCACATCCGGTCGCCGCGCGCCGGGAGCGCTCGCAAAGATTTGCGTGAAACTGCGCGTGGGAGCGGGAGATTGCTCGCCTTACCGCAAAACCACCGTATCTTGTGCAGTTCTTCACAACCGGTCCCGCTGCCCCGATCGGTTATTCGGTTTAGGCTGGTGGAAATCCCAGGCTTTTACACCGGCGAGCATCTCCAGCCCGTCGGGTGTTGCTTCACCCCTCATATCGGTCAGCGTCGACCACAAGGAGATTCGTCATGTCTGCTCCGGCAACCATCCGGGGGCTCGATCAAGCTCCTACGTCCCACTCGAAGCTGCTCGCCTGGGTCAAGGAAGTCGCCGAGCTGACCCAACCCGAACGCGTGGTCTGGGTGGACGGCTCCGAGGCCGAGTGGCAACGGCTCACCGAAGAGTTGGTGCAGGCAGGCACGCTGGTCCGGCTCAATGCGGAGCGCAAACCAAACTCCTTCTGGGCGCGTACGGACCCCTCCGATGTGGCGCGGGTCGAAGACCGTACCTACATCTGTTCGGTCGACGAGGACGATGCCGGTCCTACCAACAACTGGATGGCACCGGCCGAGATGAAACGGCTGATGACGGACCTCTACCGCGGTTCAATGCGGGGACGGACGATGTACGTCATCCCGTTCTGCATGGGCCCGCTGGAGGCGGAAGACCCCATGTACGGCGTGGAAATCACCGACAGCGCGTACGTGGTCGCGTCGATGCGCATCATGACCCGGATGGGTTCGACGGTGCTGGAGGCGATGGGCAAGAACGCCAACTTCGTGCCCGCCCTGCACTCGCTCGGTGCCCCGCTGGCCCCGGGTCAGCAGGACTCGATCTGGCCGTGCAACGAGACCAAGTACATCTCGCACTTCCCGGAGTCCCGCGAGATCTGGTCGTACGGGTCCGGGTACGGCGGTAACTCGTTGCTGGGCAAGAAGTGCTACTCGCTGCGGATCGCCAGTGTGATGGCCCGGGACGAGGGTTGGCTGGCCGAGCACATGCTGATCATGAAGGTCACCTCGCCGGAGGGGAAGGTGCACTACATCGCCGGCGCCTTCCCGTCCGCCTGCGGAAAGACCAACCTCGCCATGCTGGAGCCGACCATTCCGGGGTGGAAGGTCGAGACCATCGGTGACGACATCGCCTGGATGCGGTTCGGCGAGGACGGCCGCCTGTACGCGGTCAACCCCGAGTTCGGTCTGTTCGGGGTGGCGCCGGGCACCGACTGGAAGACCAACCCGAACGCCATGCGCACGCTCGACCGCGGCAACTCCATCTTCACCAACGTGGGACGTACCGACGACGGTGACGTCTGGTGGGAGGGGATGGGTGAGCCGCCGGCGCACCTCATCGACTGGAAGGGCAAGGACTGGACGCCGGACAACGGCGAACTGAGCTCGCACCCGAACTCGCGGTTCTGCACCCCGCTGGCCCAGTGCCCGATCGTGGCGGACGAGTTCAACGACCCGAACGGGGTGCCGATCGACGCGATCCTCTTCGGCGGCCGGCGCAAGGACACGATTCCGCTGATCACCGAGGCGCGGGACTGGGTCCACGGGGTCTACATGGGAGCGACGCTCTCCTCGGAGACCACGGCCGCCGCCGCCGGTCAGGTGGGTGTGGTGCGCCGCGACCCGATGGCGATGCTGCCGTTCATCGGCTACAACGCGGGTGACTACTTCGGACACTGGATCGAGATGGGCAAGGGCACCGACGGCGACGCCGCCAAGCTGCCGAAGGTGTACTACGTCAACTGGTTCCGCAAGGACCAGGACGGCAACTTCCTCTGGCCCGGGTTCGGCGAGAACTCGCGGGTGATCAAGTGGATCGTCGAGCGGATCGAGGGCCGAGGTGCCGCCGTCGAGACGCCGATCGGGATGGTGCCGGCGCAGGACGCGCTCGACGTCGAGGGGCTGGGGCTCACCCCGGAGGATGTCCGGATTGCGCTGAAGGTCGACGTTGACGAATGGCGCGACGAGCTGCCCATGATCAACGAGTGGTTCGAGAAGTTCGGGGACAAGCTGCCGGGCGTGCTCTGGGCCGAACTGGACGCGCTCCGGGCCCGCCTGGACGCCGAGCAGCCCGCCTGAGCGGAGGAAAGGACACGCCGGCCGAGGCGGGACAAGCTATCCGTCTCGCCCGGAACCGGGCATCATCAGCAGCATGACAACGGCCGCCGGGACCCACGCCCGGCGGCCGTCCCGCTTCCCGCCCGCCACCGCCACGACCGGACGCCCGATCGGGTACGCACGGACCGCCGGCCCGCTCGACCACGCGCCGACGGCCGGCCCGACCTGCCCCGCGCCGACGGCCGGACCGACCCGGTGACCATGGACTGTTACGACGTTGCCGTTATCGGTGCCGGCCCGGCCGGTGCGAGCGCCGCGCTGGCCGCCTGCCGGGCCGGTGCGAGCGTCCTCCTGCTTGACCGCTCCGACTTCCCCCGGGACAAGGCGTGCGGGGACGGGATCGCCGCACACACCCTGGACGTACTGGCCGAACTGGGGGTCCGGGACGCGGTCGACGGCTTCGCGGAGGTGCCGGCGCTGCGGTTGGTGGCACCGGGCGGGGGCCAGGTCGCCCGACCGCTGCCCCGGCCCGCGTACACGGTCCCCCGGCGGGTCTTCGACGCCCGCCTGGTCGCCGCCGCGGTAGCAGCCGGTGCGGAACTGCGGCGGCACACCGTACGCCGGATCGAAACCCGGCCCGACCGGGTGGTGCTGGATCGGATGCTGGCCGCGCGGGCCGTGGTCGGCGCCGACGGCGCCGGCTCGGTGGTCCGCCGGGCGCTCGGACACGGCAACAACCCCGACGGCCATCTCGCCATCGCCATCCGGGGCTACGCCCCGGCCGGTAACGGGCCGCTCGAACAGCAGATCATCACCTCGGGCCCCGGGTGGCCGGCCTATGCCTGGTCGTTCCCGATCGGCGACGGCCGGGCCAATGTCGGGTACGGGGAGGTCCTGCGCGGCACCCCGGTCAGCCGATCCCGCCTGATCGACGGTCTGCACACCCTCCTGCCCGACCTGGCCCCCGACTCCGTGACCGACCTGCGCGCCCACCACCTGCCGCTGTCCACCCGCCGACCGGCGCCCGGCCGGGGCCGGATCGTGCTCGCCGGTGACGCGCTCTCCCTGATCAATCCGTTCACCGGGGAGGGGATCTTCTACGCCGTCCTCTCCGGCGCCCTCGCCGGTACGGCCGCGGCCCGTTCCCCGCGCCACGCCGCCGACCGGTACGCCCACGCGCTGCGTCGCCGGCTCGGCCGGCACCTGCGGCACAGCTCGGCGGTCGCGCGGCTGGCCCGGCACCGGGTGGTGGTCGACGCGGCCATCCGGGCGGCAGAGCGTGACCGGCGGGTCTTCGGGGTCATGGTCGAGCTGGGGCTCGGTGACGGGCTGCTCGACCTGCGCACCATGCGGAAGATCGGACGCGGACTCGCCGCCCTCGGATAGGCGCCCCCGGCTCGCCCCAGGATTTAGGTCGTTAGTCTGCAGGGGATGACTCTGCGGGACCTGGTCTACTCAGCGTACGAACGGCGGTTGGCGGCGAAGCTGGCCGGTAAGCCCGTGCCCCAGCACGTTGGCGTGATGTGCGACGGCAACCGAAGATGGGCCCGCGAGATGGGCTACGTCGACCCGAACGACGGCCACCGGGTCGGTGCCGCCAAGATCAAACATGTCCTGGAATGGTGCGACCAGGCCGACATCGGGCACGTCACGCTCTACCTGCTCGCCACCGACAACCTGCGCCGGCCGGCGAGCGAACTGGACCCGCTGCTCCAGATCATCGAGGACCTGGTCGTCGAACTCGCCGAGGAGGGCAACCCCTGGCGGCTCCGGATGGTCGGCGCACTGGACCTGTTACCGGCACAGACCGCCACCGCGCTGAAGGCCGCCGAGGAACGTACCCGGGAACGGGCCGGTGGCGCCCAGGTGAACATCGCCGTCGGGTACGGCGGCCGCCGCGAGATCGCCGACGCCGTACGGTCACTGCTCTACGAACACGCCGCCGCCGGCGGGACGATCGAGGAACTCGCCGAGGTCCTCGACGTGGAACACATCGCCGAGCACCTCTACACCCGTGGTCAGCCCGATCCGGACCTGGTCATCCGTACCAGCGGGGAGCAGCGCCTGTCCGGCTTCCTGCTCTGGCAGTCGGCGCACTCCGAGTTCTACTTCTGCGACGCGAACTGGCCCGACTTCCGCCACGTCGACTTCCTCCGCGCCCTGCGCTCGTACGCCAGCCGCCAACGCCGCTACGGCGTCTAACCCACCCCGCACCCCACCCCCGGTCCGCTCTTGTAGTGGAAGAGTGCGAAACCGCGCCATAGCCCCTCTTTCTCTACGAGAGGGGCCACGGAGCCACGTGGGGAGGGAAGGGGTCAGTTGAAGCGGTTTACGGCTTCGGTGAGGAAGTCGCCGAGGGCTTCGGGGGAGTCGATGGTGAGGTCCGCGGCGGTGGCGACCTCTTCGCCGGTCTCCGGGTTGGCGACCGCGACACAGACGCCGAAGAAGTCGGGGTGGGTCTCCTCGCGGGCGCGCAGCGCGGCGAACGCCTTGATGTCCGAGACGTCGTCGCCGAAGTACCACGCACACCCGGCGCCCTGTACGGCTTCGCCGATGACCATGCCCTTGTCCCGGTCGACCGGGGGCTTGATCTCGATGACCATCCGCCCGACCTGCACCCGCAGCCCACGGCGTTCGGCCTGCTCCCGGCCCCAGGACTCGATGGCCGGGCCAAGTTGCGGCGCGGTGCGGTAGTGCAGGGCGACGGAGAGCCGCTTGTACTCGACCAGGGTGCCGCCGGGTAGCTCGTCGCGGGCCTGCTGGGCCAGTTCGGCCATGGTCGGCACCCAGGGCAGCGCGGTCGGCTCGGTCACCGTCTCGCCGGAGCCGTGGCTGTGTTCCAGCCCGTAGAGGCCGTAGAGGTCGACCTCGGTCAGCCCGTTGAAGTGGTCGCGGAGGAACTCGACCGGGCGGGCCGAGACGATCGCCACCCGCTGGACCGCACCGGCCAGGGCGTCGAGGGCCGCGAGGACCTTCGGCGCCGGCTGGACCGCGGTCGGGTCGTCCTGGACCGGGGCGAGCGTGCCGTCGAAGTCGAAAAAGAGCACGCACTGCTCGGCCCGGCCGGTGGTGGCCTGCCAGGCCTGTTCCGCAGTCAGGGGACGGGTCGGGCGCTGATTGCCCGTGTTGATCGGCCGCACGGGCGTCAGCGTACCCCGGTCGTTACGGTCTTAGATGGAGTCCAGCTGAACCTTCAGTCGTCGCCTCCGAGCATGGCCCGTCGGCTGTGCATCCGTGGCCCGATCGGCACTACCGACGGGTCGGGGTGGCTGAGCAGGTAGCCCTCGACGAACCCGGTGTTGCGGTCGCCCGCGTGGCTGTCGAGTTCGTTCAGGCGGGCAATGAGGAATTCGGTGAGCGCGGTGACCCGCTCGTTGAGTCGTTCGTGCAGATCGGCGACGACGGCAAGAACGGTCGCGACCCCGGTGGCGGTGAGAGCGATCATGTTCACCACAACCGGAAGTTCCGCGCCGTTGACCGTGCCGAGCACGACGTTGGCGGTCACGCACAGTGTCACTGACACCGCCGCGACCATGACTGCCATCCATTTCAGGGTCATGGCTAGACCCCTCCTTCTGTCCCGCAGGGCTGGGTTCGGCTTTGTCCCGTCCCCCCGCCGACGACGAGCCCAAGCAGTACGAAAAGGCACGTTAGCGCGCGTGTTCAGGTGCTGGTGCGGTACGCGTGAGACGCATGTTGATTCTTGCGCCATTTGAGGAACTAGCCTGCCCGCTTACCCCCTTTTCGGACATCTCCTGGCAAGGTGGGCCGGTAAGCCAGATATCTGATTGTCTCTCTGATGTGAAATTTCTCCGCCTCGGAGACATTTGGATCTACCAGTCGGCGGAGCAGCGCCTCGACGTCCGGATCCATCGGCGGAGCGCTCGGGGCGGGTCGTCCGGAGGTGGCCCGGTCCCAGCCGAGCACCCCGAAGGCGGTGGTAGGCGGGATGCCGAGTCCTTCACAGAACGCGACGACGCGTTCGGCCTCCGGGTCGCTGGCCCACTCGCCGCGTACCCATCGGTTGATGGTCTGGCGGGAGACGCCGGTACGGCGGGAGACCTCCGTGCCGGACCACGCCCGGGTGGCGCGGGCGTCGTCGAGGGCCTTGCGTACGAAGGCGGCGAAGGCGATCTTGCGCCCGTGGGCACTGTCCGGCACGCGGTGACGGTACGGCCAGTCGTCCGATTCTGCCGGGGGCGGTGTGCTTTCGTGCCGTGCACGTGACACTTGGGTGGGGATCCCGGTAAACGACTTGGTGCTCGTGTTGAGGGGTATCACGTGGTCAGACTAGTGGTACGCAGGTCTGGGGGTAATCAGACGAAAAGATGATACTGTCACGTACGTGGGACGATCTAACGTGTGTCACGTGCTTGAGACCATCTGTGCTCACGTGGGTCACTTCCTCGTGACAGGAGGGATTCGGTGACCGAACTCGCAACCCGTGCCCAGGCATTCGGGTTGATCGCCGACGGGGTGGCCGCCGGGCTCAGTGCCCCGTGGCGCCTCTATCTGGCCCGTGGTTGTCGTTACCTGTCGCTGAACGTCGGCGACCGGGCCGAGTGGAACTCGTGGCGTACGCACCTGGGCTGCCCCGAGTTGAGCGTGCGGGTCTACGACGCGGGCGGGGAGATCCGTCGGGCCTCGGTGGCCGAGATCGTGCTCGACGGCTGCCGGATCAGTGTCGAGCTGGTCGAAGAGGTGAGTACGGACGATCTCGATCGGCTGCTCATCGCCGATCCCACCCCGACCGAGTCGGAGGACTCATGAACGGGCGACACGTACCGGCCGGGGTGGCCCGATGAGCCCCTTCTTCGCGGTTTTCCTCGTACTCCTGCTTGGCTCGTCCAGTTACGCCGCAGGGCGACTGCACGGCCAGCTCAGTTACCGGATCGGCTACCGGTTCGGTTACCGCCAGGGCTACTTCGACGGCGACCGGGGGGCCTGGAACCGCCGTCGGCGGGAAGCCCAGGCCGCCATCGCCTCGGTACTTGCCGGCCCACCGGCCGGTACTCCATCCGCCCCGGACCCCGCCGCCGGGGACCAGGGCACGACGTACACGGGTTCTTCTTTCGCGGGGACCGCAACCAACGGCGGACGGCACTCCACCGACGCGTACGCCGGCCGGAACGCTTAGCCGGTGGCGCGGTGGGGTGAGCGGTCACTCGCGATCACGGTGCGTCGTCCGCGGCGGACGCGCACCGTCGGGATCACGTCAGACCGGTGACGGTGATCCCACCGGCCGGGGTGCGCGCAGGGGGCATGCATCCCGGCCGGTCTCCGTACCGCCGGGTCGGGGGTCGAGCGGACTCCCGGCCCGGCGGGTTCCACCGGTGGGTCGGCCCGGTCCGCCGGATCCGGCCCCGACCGTGCTCACCTGCTGTTACCGGTACGGACGCGCGGCTGTCACCGGCGCGGACGAGGGGCGGGCGGGCTATGGCGAGATGCATTCCGTATGCCCTAGCCGCGTCGGCGTCCGGCAGCTAGCGTCTAGGCATGGCGAGGGGTCCTCCCACGCCAGCCGGCCGGCCCGGACTCTGAGTACTGATCCATGGGGCCCGCATCCGACCCCGTGGTTCCGGGCACCGGACGAGGCGGAACGCGGGTGGACCGGGTGCACGCCCGCCGGAGCAGCCTGTGACGACTCGCCGTACCAACTCCAGGGCCGACCAGGACCCGGGCGCGACTCCCGCGACCGGCCGTGCAAAGGGCGGACGGAGGGCCACCACGGCCCCGGCCGCCGGTCTGGAGCCCGCACCAACCGGCCGTGCCTATGTTCTGGACACCTCGGTGTTGCTCTCCGACCCGGCGGCTTTCCACCGGTTCGCCGAGCACGAGGTCGTCCTCCCGCTCGTGGTGATCTCCGAGTTGGAGGGGAAACGACACCATCCGGAGCTGGGCTGGTTCGCCCGCCAGGCCCTGCGCATGCTCGACGAACTGCGGATCAAGCACGGCCGGCTGGACCAGCCGGTGCCGACCAACGACGCCGGCGGCACGCTGCGGGTCGAGCTGAACCACGCCGACGACTCGGTGCTGCCGCCCGGTTTCCGGAACGAGTCCAACGACACGCGGATCCTCTCGGTCGCGCTCAACCTCGCCGCCGAGGGCCGCGAGGTGATCCTGGTCAGCAAGGACATGCCGCTGCGGGTCAAGGCCGCCTCGGTCGGCCTGACCGCGGACGAGTACCGGCACGGCCAGGCCAGCGACCCGACCTGGACCGGCATGGCCGAGCTGGAGCTGGGGGAGGAGCAGATAAACCAGCTGTACGCGGGTGAGCCGCTGGACCTGGACGAGGCGGCCGGGATGCCGTGTCACACCGGTCTGGTCCTGCACTCGCCCCGGGGCTCGGCGCTCGGCCGTACCGCCCCGGACAAGACCGTACGGCTGGTTCGCGGCGACCGGGAGGCGTTCGGGTTGCGCGGGCGCTCGGCGGAGCAGCGGATCGCCCTGGACCTGTTGCTCGACGAGTCGATCGGGATCATCTCGCTCGGCGGACGGGCCGGCACCGGGAAGTCCGCGCTGGCGCTCTGCGCCGGGCTGGAGGCGGTGATGGAGCGCCGCCGGCACAAGAAGGTGATCGTGTTCCGCCCGCTCTACGCGGTCGGTGGCCAGGAGTTGGGCTACCTGCCGGGGTCGGAGTCGGAGAAGATGTCGCCGTGGGCCCAGGCGGTCTTCGACACCCTCGGCGCCGTGGTGCACGACAACGTGATGGACGAGGTGCTCGCCCGCGGGATGCTCGAGGTGCTCCCGCTGACCCACATCCGGGGCCGGAGCCTGCACGACGCCTTCGTCATCGTGGACGAGGCGCAGTCGCTGGAGCGTGGGGTCCTGCTCACCGTCCTGTCTCGGGTCGGTCAGGGGTCCAGGGTGGTGCTCACCCACGATGTCGCCCAGCGCGACAACCTCCGGGTCGGCCGGCACGACGGGGTCACCGCGGTGATCGAGGCGCTCAAGGGGCACCCGCTCTTCGCGCACGTCACGCTGACCCGGTCGGAACGGTCCCCGATCGCGGAGGTTGTCACCGATCTGTTGGAGGACATCCCGTTGTAACGGGAACGTACTGGGGCCTTTGACCTGGTTTAGGGCGAATATTTGAGTGGTCCGGGTCACAATCATGGTTGTTGGTTTCCCAGCCGACTCACTGTGCGCGATGGTGTGCTTCGAGCAACTCCTGTCCCAGGGACATCGGTAAAGATCGGTATCCTGGGGGCAAACGGTACGGATGATCACGAGTCGTCCGGTCCGGAGATCCCCGTGATCTGGGTGCTCGCGGTGCGTACGTGCCGGCCTCCGGGTCGGCTCGCGCCAGTCCTTGTCCCCGACGAAGGGATCACTTCGTGAGTCGGCTGTGGAGCCGCTTCGGCGTCCGGACACTCGCGGTCTCACTGCTGGTGGTGGGCGTCACCGGCGGATATTTCCTGGGCCAGGACCGGGAAACCCAGCAGGTCGGCATCAACGCCCAACTCATCGCCGACGCCGAGCGCGCGGAGTTCGACCTGTTGCGTGAGCGCAACGCCGCGCACAAGCAGGCGATGGCCGCCCAGTTGACCGCCGAGCGGGAAGCCACCCGCAAGGCCGCCGAAACCGCGAAGGCGGCTGCTGAGCGGGCGCGCAAGGCCGACGCGGCGGCCGACCGGAAGAAGCGGGAAGCCAAGGCGGCCAACGCACCGGTCAAGCCGTACGACGGGCCGATCCCGGACTCGTGCAACGAGTACAGCGGCAACCGCGCGGTCGGCTGCGCGCTCATGCTGGAAGCCGGGTTCCCGCTGGCCGAGATGCCCTGCCTGGAGAAGCTCTGGACCAAGGAGAGCGGCTGGAACCCCAAGGCGAGCAACCCCTCGGGGGCGTACGGCATCCCGCAGGCCAAGCCCGGCAACAAGATGAGCAGCGCCGGTGCGGACTGGCAGAACAGCGCCGCCACCCAGATCAAGTGGGGGCTGGGCTACGTCAAGAGTCGGTACAAGACGCCCTGCGGGGCGTGGTCGTTCTTCCAGAGCAAGGGCTACTACTGAGCACGGACGAACCGCAGCGACGTCGAAGGGTACGGGCGAGCGCCCGTACCCTTCCGTCTGTTTCGGGGCGGACCGGGAGATTCGCCACGGGCTGGCCGGTGGGAGCGGTGCCGGTCGTGCCGAGTCGGGTGGCGGTTGTCGGCGATAGCTGATAGCTACTTGAGGGTGACATTCGATTCCCGTAGCGGCGGAGACCCGTACCGGTTCGGCACCGACGCCTTCTACGCCTCCCTGGGCAAGGCGTTCGTGGCCATGTGCGCGGTCGTCCCGGTGCTCTTCGCGATCGAGGGGATCGACTACTGGCTGGGCGCGGGACTGGACGCCACGGCCGGGATCATCCCGCACCGGATCGACGGCCTGGACGGCGTGTTCTTCGCGCCGTTCCTGCACCACGGCTTCAACCACCTCTACAGCAACAGCGTGCCGCTGATCCTGCTCGGTACGTTCGTGCTCGCCGCCGGAGCCCGCCGGTTCCTCTACTCCACCCTGGTGATCATGTTCGTCAGCGGGCTGGGGGTGTGGTTCACCGGCTCGGCGAACTCGATCGTGGTGGGTGCCAGCGGGATCATCTTCGGCTACCTGGGACTGCTGCTCATGCGCGGCATCGTCGAGCGGAGCTGGTGGAACTTCGCGGTGGTCCTGCTGGTCGGGCTCCTGTACGGCGGGCAGCTGTTCGGCGTACTGCCGACCGACGAGCCGATCTCCTGGCAGGGGCACCTGTTCGGGCTGATCGGCGGGCTGGTGGCGGCGATCCTGTTCCGGCGCCGCCCGCAACGGGACGCCTACTCCTCCGAGTCGACGCTGAGCTACCCCTGACCGGAGTTCCGCCCCGCCTCGGCGTGCCGACGCCGGACACATTGGCCGTGGGAGTGTCTTGCCTAGTCCTCATCCGTCCGCCTACGGTCGAAATCAGCAGATGTTGATCCGTAGGCGGAAGGCGACGGTGAGCACATGCGCGAGGTCGATGTCGCCATAATCGGGGCCGGTCCGACCGGCCTCTTCGCCGCCTACTACGCCGGCTTCCGGGGCCTTTCCGTCGCGCTGATCGACGCGTTGCCCGAGCCCGGTGGCCAGGTCACCGCGATGTACCCGGAGAAGGTCATCTACGACGTGGCGGGGTTCCCGTCGATCAAGGGTCGGGACCTGGTGTCGAACCTGGTGGTCCAGGCCGCCGCGTTCGACCCCGAGTACCTGCTCGGCGTACGGGCCGAGAAGCTCTCGTACCAGGCGGACCGGCCGGTGCTGAGCCTGAGCGACGGCACCGTGCTGCACTGCGGGTCGGTGCTGATCACCGGCGGGCTGGGCAGCTTCACCCCCCGCCCACTGCCGGCGGCGGACAGCTTCGTCGGCGGCGGCATCGTCTTCTTCGTACCGCACCTGGCCGACCTGGCCGGCCACGACGTGCTGATCATCGGTGGCGGGGACTCGGCCTTCGACTGGGCTCAGGCACTGGCGCCACTGGCCGCGTCGGTCACCCTGGTGCACCGGCGGGAGAAGTTCCGGGCACACGCCGCGACCGTGGACCGGGTACGCAAGCTCCCGGTCCGGATCGTGGTCAACGCCGAGGTGACCAGGATCCACGGTGACGGCACGGTCACCGGCGCGGACATCGTCGTCAAGGGTGGGGTCGCGGAAACGGTGCCGGTGAACACCGTGGTCGCCGCGCTCGGCTTCACCGCCGACCTCGGTCCGCTGGCCGAGTGGGGGCTGGCGCTCGACAAGCGGCACATCCTGGTCGACAGCACCATGCTGACCAACCTGCCGAGGGTCTTCGCCGCCGGTGACATCACCGAATATCCGGGCAAGGTCCGGCTGATCGCCACCGGGTTCGGCGAGGCGGCCACCGCGGTCAACAACGCCGCCGTGGTGATCGACCCGGCCGCCCACCTCTTCCCCGGCCACTCCTCCGACGCCGGCTGACACCGCCGCCCCGGCCACTCCTCCGACGACCCTCGGGTCAGGAGGAGCCCTTCCGTGCGGCCTTGTTACGGCGGCCGCCTACGACCACCGCGACCAGGGTGAGGGCCGCTCCGAGCAGGGTGAACGGTCCCGGTCGGGCGGCGTCGCCGGGTGCGGCGAGGTCGATCAGGACCGCGCCGACCACCTGCCCCGCGATCGTCGCCAGGCTGAGCAGCAGCACCCCGGTGAACCGGACCAGGGCGGCGGCGATCGCGATGAACAGGATCCCGATCGGGCCGCCGAGATACAGCCACGGCTCGGTGGGCAGCGAGCCGGACGGCCAGCCACGGAACAGGAGGCTGACCGCGAAGGCGGCCAGGAGGGCCGCCGCGCCGACCGCGAAGTTGACGAACGTCGCGGTCAGGACGCTGCCGGAGGCGGCCCGTACCCGGCCGTTGACGGCCTGCTGCCAGGCCAGGCCGAGCCCGGCGAGGAGCGGCAGCAGGGCCAGGACCAGCCCGGCCGGGTCGTCCGGGCGGTCACCGACCGCGAGGAACACCGCCGGTACGGTGAGCGCCGCACCGGCCAGCCGGGCCGGGGTGACCAGTTGCCGCCCCGCCGGCCCGATTCCGGCCCGGTCGACCACCAGACTGCTCGCCGACTGGCCGGCGACCACGGCGACGGTGAAGATCGCCACCCCGAGCCGGCCGACGGTCAGTCCCTGGTTGGCCACCATGAACGCGCCGCAGGCACCGCCGAGGCACTGCCACGGGCGCAGCGAGCCGTCGCGCAGGGCGGAGCGGAACACCCCGAGGTGGCGGCGTCCGGCGCGACTGCCGAAGACCAGCAGGACGAGCGCGATCAGCCCCAGGCCGAACGAGACGACGGCGGCGGCGATGCCGTCGTGCAGCCGTACGCCGAGTTCGCCGTTGATCCGGGACTGCACGGCGACCGCGCCGCCGGAGACGACGGCGAGTCCGACGGCGCCGGCCCGGCGGCGGGTGTCGGGGGCTGGTTGTGCGACGGTACGCGTCTCGAGCAGGCTCATTCCTGCTCGGCCAGCGGACGGCCGTCGTAGTCGACGGCCGAGTAGAGGTTGAGCTTCTCCAGCCGGTGGTAGGAGTCGATCACGCGGATCGTGCCGCTCTTGGACCGCATCACGATCGACTGCGTGTACGCCCCACCGGAGCGGTAGCTGACCCCGCGCAGCAGGTCGCCGGAGGTGACCCCGGTCGCGACGAAGAAACAGTTGTCCCCGGTGACCAGGTCGTCGGTGAACAGCACCCGGTCGAGGTCGTGGCCGGCGGCGAGCGCCTTGGCCCGCTCGTTCTCGTCCTGCGGCCAGAGCTTCGCCTGCATCGCCCCGCCCATGCACTTGAGGGCGCAGGCGGCGGTGATGCCCTCGGGGGTGCCGCCGATGCCCATCAGGACGTCGACCCCGGACTCGCCCCGGGCGGCGGCGATGGCACCGGCGATGTCGCCGTCGGAGATGAACCGGATGCCCGCGCCGACCCGTCGGATCTCCCGGATCAGCCCGTCGTGCCGGGGCCGGTCGAGTACGCAGACAGTGACGTCGGACACCTCGGTGTCCTTGATCTCGGCGATCCGGCGCAGGTTGTCGGCCACCCCGGCGTTGATGTCGATCACGTCGGCGTACGCCGGGCCGACGGCGATCTTCTCCATGTAGAAGACGGCGCTCGGGTCGAACATGGCGCCCCGCTCGGCGACCGCGAGCACGGCCAGGGCGTTCGGCATGCCCTTGCTCATCAGCGTGGTGCCGTCCACCGGGTCGACCGCCACGTCGACCTCGGGACCGGTCCCGTCGCCGACCACCTCGCCGTTGAACAACATGGGCGCGTTGTCCTTTTCGCCCTCACCGATCACCACCACCCCGCGCATCGGGATCGAGTTGATCAGCTTCCGCATGGCGTCGACGGCCGCGCCGTCGCCGCCCTCCTTGTCGCCGCGGCCGACCCAGCGACCGGCGGCCATGGCCGCGGCCTCGGTCACCCGGACCAGGTCCAGGGCAAGGTTGCGGTCCAGGTCCTGGGGGATTCGAGTCCTGGTGACGGTCATGGCGGGGCTCCTCCTCGCGACGGTGCGGGGTGAACCGGCGGAAGGCCGAGCCTGCCGCCGGCCATGTCATAGATCCTGGCATGGTTCCGAACGTTGATCAGGTTCGGGGCGCGGGTGGTCCGGGTCGCGGCGGCCGGAGCGGCTGCCAAGATGGGTACGTGGACTCCGCTGCGCCTACCGACCGTGACTCGTTCGACGGCACCCCGACCGACCGTACCCAGAGTGACCGCGCGCCGGGCCGGCTCGGGTCAAGTGACCGCACTCCGAGTGACCAGTATCGGGCCGATCCGGACGGCGCCGCCACGGAAGAGGTTGTGGCGGCCGCCACCCGTTCCGAGCGCTCGCCGAAGGACATGGCGATCTCGCTGCTCGTTCTCCTGATCCCGATCGCGTTGCTGATCGGGTTCTACCGGGTCTTCCTCGGTGGGGACCAGGCGGCCGAGATCGACCCGTCCCCGACCGTCGCCCAGGCCCGGTCGATCAACGCGTTCCCGGTCAGCGAGCCGGCCGGGCTCGCCGACGGCTGGCGCAGCATCACCGCGACCCTCCAGCGGCCCGAGGGCGCCGTGACCCTGCGGCTGGGCTACCTGAGCCCGGACGGCGGCGGCGTCCAGCTCGTGCAGAGCAACGTACCGGCGGAGCGGTTGCTGCCGGCGGAGCTGACCGACCAGGGTCAGCCGCAGGGCCCGGCCGACGTCGCCGGGCGGAGCTGGCTGACGTACACGGCTCGGGCGGGCGAGCGGGCTCTGGTGCTGATGGAGCCGGGACGAACGGTGATCGTGGTCGGTTCGGCCCGGGAGAGCGAACTGCGCGATCTGGCCGGATCACTGCGCTAGCGAGCGGCGCCGGTGTCGGAAAACCGGGCCGGGGGCGGATCGGGCCGGGAATGGCACACTCATCAGGGTGAGCGACGTGGCCGCATCGCCGGTGGATGGTGAGCTGGAAAGCTTCAGCCTGGTGGAACTGGCCGTGCTGCGGCTGAGCCGCGAGATCCTGAGCGGCAAGAGTGATCCCGGCCAGCGCCTGGTCGAGGAGCAGCTGACCCGGCGGCTGGGGATCAGCCGGGCACCGTTGCGGGAGGCGCTGCGGCTGCTGGCCCAGCAGGGGCTGGTCGAGCACGTACCGCGCCGGGGAGCCAGGGTCGCCACCCTCTCCGACCGGGACGTGGCCGAGCTGTACGCCGTACGGGACGTGCTGGAGCGGCACGCGGTGGAGTCGGCGTTGCCGGTGGCGCAGGACAGTGACCTGAGCGGGTTGCGGGACGCGATCGAGCGGATGCGCGAGGCGACCGCGTCCGAGGACCGGTTGGGGGTGGCAGAGGCGCACCGGGCGTTCCACGTGGCGGTGGTCGCGCTCGCCGGCAACCGCCAGCTCACCGTGATCTACGAGTCGATCCTGGTCCGGTTGCAGCTCTACATGGCGGTAAACCTGCGCCGGGAGTCCGAGAACGCACAGCCGTCGGACGCCGTACGCCGGCACGAGCGGCTGCTCAAGGCGGTGGCGGCGGGGGAGCCGGCAGCGGTGATCGCCGAGTTGGGCGCGCACGGGGGCCGTTCGTACCTCGACTGATCCGGGTCCGGCGGGCTCCCGCTGCCGGCCGGAGTCCGGCGGCGGTGAACCGAACTGCCGACGGGCGGGGGAGTGATCCGCGACACATTGTCGTTACCTTTGCCGCCGTTGGCGGAAACAGAAACTGTCGACAATCGACCGTATGGCAGCCCCGACATCCCCGCTGACCGACCTCCGGCAGGCGTACACCGGTGGCCGGCGGACCACCGTCGACACGGTGGAACAGGTCCTGACGGAGTTGGCCCGCGAGGACGACCGGAACGTCTGGATCAGCACGGTGCCGCCGGCCGAGCTGCGGGCCCGCGCAGCCGACCTGCACCGGATGAGGGACCGGATGGACCGGCTCCCGCTCTACGGGGTGCCGTTCGCGGTCAAGGACAACATCGACGTCGCGGGGCTGCCCACCACCGCCGGCTGTCCCGAGTTCGCGTACCTGCCCGAGCGGACCGCCCCGGTGGTCCGGCGACTGCTCGACGCGGGCGCGATCCTGGTCGGCAAGACCAACCTCGACCAGTTCGCCACCGGGCTGACCGGATCGCGGTCGCCGTACGGCAGGGTCGAGAGCGTCTTCGGCGGCGGTCTCGTCGCCGGCGGCTCCAGTTCCGGTTCGGCCGTCGCGGTCGCCGCCGGCTCGGTCACCTTCGCACTGGGTACGGACACCGCCGGCTCCGGTCGGGTGCCGGCCGCCCTCAACGGCATCGTCGGCCTCAAACCGACCCGAGGACTGCTCAGCACGTCCGGCGTGGTGCCGGCGTGCCGCTCGCTGGACTGCGTCTCCGTCTTCACCGCCGAGGTGACCGACGCGGTGACCGTCCTGGAGGTCGCCCGTGGTGTCGACGCCGAAGACCCGTGGAGCCGGCCGCTGCCGGCTCACCTGGTCGAGCCGCGCGACCCGGCGACGCTCCGGCTCGGTCTCCCGCCCGTGGCACAACTCGACTTCTTCGGCGACCAAGGCCAGGCCGACCGGTACGCACACAGCCTCGCCGGGCTGACCAAAGCGGTGGCCGGCACGTCCCCGATCGACCCGGTGCCGCTGCTCGAAGCCGGTGACCTGCTCTACCAGGGCCCCTGGGTCGCCGAACGGCTGGCCACCCTCGACGGTTTCCTCCGGGCACGTCCGGACGCGCTGCTGCCGGTCACCCGTACCGTCCTGGAGAGTGGCCGGCGGTTCGACGCGGTCGACACGTTCCGGGCGCTGCACCGGTTGCAGGAGCTCCGGGCCTGGACCGACCGGCTCTGGGAGCGGGTCGACGTGCTGGTGCTGCCGACCATCGGGACCACGTTCACCCTCGCGGAGATCGCCGAGGAGCCGATCGCCCGCAACCTGGTGCTCGGCCGGTACACCCAGTTCGTCAACCTGCTCGACCTGGCCGCCGTGACGATCCCGAACGGCTTCACCGCCGACGGCCGCCCGGCCAGCCTCACCCTGATCGGACCGGCGTTCAGCGACACCACGCTCGCCCGGCTCGCCGCCGCGATCACCGCACCGGACCAGCCGGCTGTCGCTCCCGCGCCACCCGCGAACGGGAGCGCGGTCACGCCTGAGCGGATCGACGAACCCGCGCTGCTGGTCGCCGTGGTCGGTCGGCACCTGACCGGTGAGTCGCACAACGGTGAACTGGTCGAACGCGGAGCGGTGCTGGCGGGTACGGCGTACACGGCTCCGCTCTACCGGCTCTACCGCCTGCCCACGCCGGACGGGACCGGGCTGCCGGGTCTGGTCCGGGTGAGCACCACCGGGCACTCCGGCACCGGGGTGTCGATCGAGGTGGAGCTCTGGCGACTGCCCCCGACCGCCCTCGGCGGCCTGCTGGACGGCGTACCCGCCCCGCTCGGGCTGGGCCGGCTCCGGCTCACCGACGGGCGCGAGGTCCTCGGCTTCCTCTGCGAGTCCTACGCCGCCGGCGCCGGAACCGAGGACATCAGCGCGACCGGCGGCTGGCGGGCGTACCGCCGGACCGTGGCATCGACGACAACAGGGAGGACCACATGACGCGGATAGGGCCGGTCAAGGCCGACCCGTACCTCTGGCCGTACGACGGTTCGGCTCCGGTCGAGCGCACCGCACTGCTCTGCATCGACTGGCAGACCGACTTCTGCGGGCCGGGCGGCTACGTCGACAGCATGGGTTACGACATCGGGCTGACCAGGGCAGGCCTGCCGGCCACCGCCCGACTGCTCGCCCACGTCCGGGCGCTCGGGATGCTGGTCGTACACACCCGGGAGGGACACGATCCGGACCTGTCCGACCTGCCCGCCAACAAGCGGTGGCGGTCCGCGCAGATCGGCGCGGAGATCGGTGCTCCCGGCCCGCGTGGCCGGATCCTGGTACGGGGCGAGCCGGGCTGGGAGATCGTGCCCGAGGTCGCACCGGCACCGGGGGAGGTCGTGGTCGACAAGCCCGGCAAGGGCGCGTTCTACGCCACCAACCTCGACCTGGTGCTGCGTACCCGGGGCATCACCCACCTGATCCTCACCGGGATCACCACCGACGTGTGCGTGCACACCACGATGCGGGAGGCCAACGACCGGGGCTACGAGTGCCTCATCCTCGCCGACTGCACCGGGGCCACCGACCCGACCAACCACGCCGCCGCGCTGCACATGGTGACCATGCAGGGCGGCGTCTTCGGTGCCGTCGCCACCGCCGACGACGTCATCAACGCCACCACGACCTGATCCGGCACCCCCCGAGTCGTTGAGGAGTGGTCATGCGCAGCGTCGACGCGCGCCCTTCCCCGTACACCTTCGACCCCGCGACCACCGCGCTGCTGGTGATCGACATGCAGCGCGACTTCCTGGAGCCCGGCGGCTTCGGCGAGAGCCTCGGGAACGACGTCGCCGAACTCCGGCGCACCATCCCCCCGCTGGCCGCGCTGCTGACCGCCGTACGGGCGGCCGGTCTGACCGTCATCCACACCCGTGAGGGCCATCGGCCCGACCTGTCCGACTGCCCACCGGCGAAGCTGCACCGGGGCGCCCCGAGCAAACGGATCGGTGACCCCGGCCCGAACGGCCGGATCCTGATCCGGGGCGAGTACGGCCACGACATCATCGACGAGCTGAGGCCGGTCGCCGGTGAGCCGGTGGTCGACAAGCCGGGCAAGGGCGCCTTCTACGACACCGAACTCGAATCCCTGCTCGCCGAGCGGGGGATCCGCAGTCTGCTGGTGACCGGGGTGACCACCGAGGTCTGCGTACACACCACTGTCCGGGAGGCCAACGACCGGGGGTACGAGTGCCTCGTGCTCGCCGACTGCGTCGGGTCCTACTTCCCCGAGTTCCAGCGGATCGGGCTCGACATGATCGCCGCCCAGGGCGGGATCTTCGGCTGGGTCGGGGACTCCGCCGACCTGCGCCACGCACTGCACACCACGTCCGTGTTGCAATCCTCCTGACCGGGAGCAGTCATGGTCAAGATCGAGTCGTCCGCCGCCCCGCTGCCGTACTGGGTCCGCGGCGACACCAACGCCTTCTTCGGCTTCGGCGTCAACGTCCTGGTCAACGTACTCACGTTGACCGGGCTCTGCCTCGGAGTGATCAAACTCGGCTCCGGTGACGTGTTCGGCACCATCCTGCCCGCGCTGGGCATCGCCCTGGTCGCCGGCAACGTCTACTACACGCTGCTCGCCCGCCGGCTGGCCCGCCGGGAGAACCGGACCGACGTCACCGCGCTGCCGTACGGGCCGAGCGTGCCACACATGTTCATCGTCATCTTCGTGATCATGTTGCCGATCTACCTGCGTACGCAGGACCCCCGGCAGGCCTGGCAGGCCGGTGTCGCCTGGGCGTTCATCATTGGCGTGATCGTGCTCATCGGCGCGTTCGTCGGCCCGTACATCCGCCGGTACGCGCCGCGCGCCGCACTGCTCGGCACCCTCGCCGGCATCTCCATCACCTTCATCTCGATGAACCCGGCCGGTCAGATGTGGCGGATGGCCTGGATCGCCCTGCCGGTGCTGGCGCTGCTGCTGATCGGCCTGCTCACCGACGTCAAACTTCCCGGCAACATCCCGATCGGCCTGGCCGCCCTGCTGCTCGGTACGGCCATCGGCTGGATCGGTGGGGCGATGTCGGTGCCGGACGTGAGCGCCGCGGCGCGGGACATCGCGTTCGCCGTACCGTCGTTCGAGTTCGGGTTGCTGGTCGACGGGCTCACCGACATGGCGCCCCTGCTCGCCACCGCCATCCCGCTCGGGGTCTACAACTTCACCGAGGGCATGACAAACGTGGAGAGCGCGGCCACCGCCGGTGACAACTACAACCTGCGCAGCGTGCTGCTCGCCGACGGTGCGGGTGCGGTGGTCGGGGCGGCGCTCGGCTCCCCGTTCCCGCCCGCGGTCTACGTCGGGCACCCCGGCTGGAAGGCGGCCGGTGGCCGGAGCGGCTATTCGATGGCCACCGGCGTGGTCATCGCGCTCCTCTGCTTCCTGGGCATGTTCGGCCTGTTGTCCACCATCTTCCCGACCGCGGCGATCGTACCGATCCTGCTCTACATCGGACTGCTGATCGGGGCGCAGGCGTTCCAGGCGACTCCCCGGGCCCACGCGGCGGCGGTGGTCGCGGCGCTGATCCCGAACATCGCGGCGTGGGCGACCGGTCAGATGGACAACGCCCTGGCCGCTGCCGGTACGAGCGCCGCCGAGGTCGGCGATGCCGCGCTGGCCGGCGCCGGGGTGGTGTACGACGGGCTGCTGGTGCTCGGTCAGGGCGCCATCCTCGCCGGGCTGGTGCTGGGCGCACTGGTCGCGTTCATCATCGACAAACGCTTCTGGCAGGCGACGAGCACAGCCGGGGCGGGAGCGGTCCTGTCCTTCATCGGGTTGATCCACGGCCCGCAGATCGAGTGGAACGCGAACGGTCAGGTCGCCCTCGGTTACCTCTTCGTCGCACTGATCTGCGCCGCCTTCGCCCTCGCGAAGATCCCCCCGCGCGTACCCGACCCCGACGAACAGGATCTCGACTCCCCGCCCACCCCGGAACCCGCCCCCGTTCCCGCCCCCGCCTCGTCGGTCTGAGCCATGGGGGTGGAGACGGGCGTGGAGTTGGCGGTGGATCGGGGTGAGGTGGTGGCCGAGGTGATGGCGGCCTTCCTCGCGTACGAGGAGGCGTTGGTGGCGGGCGATCCGGAGCGGATCGTCGGGTACTTCTGGGATGCGCCGCAGACGGTACGGTTCGGCATCGCCGACCATCAGGACGGCTTCGAGGAGCAGCGGGCGTGGCGGGCGGCCCAGCCGCCGCTGCCGCCGGGCCGGTGGCTGCGGGGCACCCGGGTCACCACGTTCGGTGCCGACTTCGCCGTGGTCACCACCCTCTTCGGGTACGCCGACGGCGACGCGACCGGACGCCAGTCCCAGACCTGGGTACGCCTGCCGGTCGGTTGGCGGATCGTCGGCGCGCACGTCTCCGAACCGCAGTCGACGGTGGTGCCGTGAGGGAAATTTATGGCAGACCTGAGCTAGGTTTATGTAACAATTAAGGGTTTCTGCGGCAAAGATGTCCAGGCGTTAGGCTACGGCGTTCAGCCAGCGGCGTACCGACGCCGAGACATCTCGAAGGGGATCCCCACGTGAGAATTCGGCGATCGAGCGTCATCGTTCTCGTCGGCGCGGTTCTGTTCGTCCCCGGGCTCGCCGCGTGCGAGCCGGGGGGCGTCAAGACCGCCGCCTCGCAGAGCCCGTCCACCTCCACCGATCCCAAGCAGGCCCTGCTCGCCTCCACCCTGGAGATCGCCAAGGGCAACTTCAGCTTTGCCATGAAGGGCGACAGCCTGGCCGGCGAGGGTGTGGTGCACCTGCCCAGCAACAGCGCCCGGGTGAAGCTGACCACCGGCGACGCCGGCAGCTCCGCCCTGGCGATGGACATGATCTACATCGGGTCGGACAGCTGGATCAAGATCAAGGGCGCGGGGCTGGAGAGCGTGCCCGGGTTGGGTCAGCTCGCCACCGGCAACTACCACCACCTCGACAAGACCAAGATCAAGGGGATCGCGGCGCTGGACTTCGACTTCCAGGACGTCGACCCGGCCGGTGCCGCCCAGCTCACCCAGGCCGTGGTTGACGTACAGAGGAGCGGCGCCGACCTGTTCACCGGCAACATCGACCTGACCAAGGCAACCGATTCCCGGCTGGCCGAGCAGTCGGTCATCGAGAACCTCGGCGCCCAGGCGACCAAGCTGCCCTTCGAGGCGAAGGTCGACCAGCAGGGCCGGCTCGTCCAGTTGACCATCAAGGTGCCGGCGGTCGGCCAGAACGCGGCACAGGACCTTCAGGTGACCTACTCCGACTACGGTTCGGCCACCGCGCCGACGGCACCGCCGGCCGGCGAGGTCGTCGAGACGCCGGCCTCGGTGTACGACCTGTTCAAGTAGGTCGACACCCGGTACTGACCCGATGGGGACGGCCACGTGCCGTCCCCATCGCGTACCCGGATCCGGGCTGCGGACCGGCGGCGGGGTCGGGGATCAGGCGGTGGCGTTGCCCTCCCGGGCCCGGCGGGCGGCGTCGATCCGGTCCCGGGCGCCGTCGAGCCAGCGCTGGCAGACCTCGGCCAGCCGCTCGCCGCGCTCCCAGAGCGCCAACGACTCCTCCAGCGAGGTCCCGCCGGTCTCCAGCCGCTCCACCACCGACGCCAACTCGGCCCGGGCCTGCTCGTAACTGAGCTTCTCGTCCGGGGCGGCGGTCCGCTTCTTCTCGTCAGTCATGATTTCCCATCTCGGCACGGCAGGTCACGTCGGAGGCACGGCAGGTTACGTCGAAGGCGCGGCAGGTCACGTCGAAGGGCACGGCGCGGCAGGTCACGTCGGAAGATCACCCGTCAGTCGTTCACGGTCGCGGACAGCTCACCCTCGGCGAGGCGGATCCGGAGCCGGTCACCGTCGGCCACCTCATCCGAGGCGCGTACGACCTGGTTGTCGGCGCGCTGCACGATGGCGTACCCGCGCTCCAGGGTCGCCGCCGGCGAGAGAGCGCGCAGCCGCGCCACGGTCTGGCGCAGGTCCCCGGTCGCGGTGCCGATCCGGTGGTCCAGGCATCGGCCGGCCCGGTCGCGCAGCGCACCGAGATCGGACGCGCGCTGGTCGATCATGACCTCCGGCCGGGCCAGCACCGGTCGGGACCGGAGCCCGTCGAGCCGGTGCGACTCCCGGTCCAGCAGACCGCGTACGGCCCGGTCCAGCCGGTGCCGGGCCTGCCCGATCAGCCGCTGCTCCTCGCCCAGGTCGGGGACGATCCGCTTGGCGGCGTCGGTCGGCGTGGAGGCGCGCAGGTCGGCGACGTAGTCGACCAGCGGGGCGTCGCTCTCGTGCCCGATCGCGCTGACCACCGGCGTACGGCAGCCGAAAACCGCCCGGCACAGCGCCTCGTCGGAGAAGGGGAGCAGATCCTCCACCCCGCCCCCGCCCCGGGCCAGCACGATCACGTCCACGCTCTCGTCCGCGTCCAGTACGCGCAGCGCGTCGATGATCTGCGGTACGGCGGTCGGCCCCTGGACCGCCACGTTGATGGTCCGGAAGTCCACCGCCGGCCACCGGCGCTGGGTGTTGAGCAGGACGTCCCGCTCCGCCGCTGAAGCCCGTCCGGTGATCAACCCGATCCGGTTCGGCAGGAACGGCAGGCGTCGCTTGCGGGCGCGGTCGAAGAGGCCCTCGGCGGCGAGCAGCTTCTTCAGCTTCTCCAGCCGGGCCAGCAGCTCGCCGAGCCCCACCTGGCGGATCTCGTCGGCCCGCAGGCTCAGGGTGCCGCGCCCGGCGTAGAACTCCGGTTTTGCGTGCAGGATCACCCGGGCTCCCTCGGCGAGCTCGGGGGCCCCGGTGTCGAGCACGTCCCGGCTGGCGGTGACGGTGAGGCTGAGGTCGGCCGAGGGGTCACGCAGGGTGAGGAAGACGGTGGCGGCGCCGGGACGACGGCTGATCTGGGCGATCTGTCCGTCGACCCAGACCCAGCCCAGTTTGGCGATCCAGGCGCTCACCTTCTGGCTGACCACCCGTACCGGCCACGGCTCTTCGGGGGTGCTGCGCCCAGCGCCGGCCTCGGTCATCCGGTCAGCCTACGGCCGGCCCGCCCGAGCGCCGGCCCGGCCCGCCCCGCGCCCGGCCATCGGCGCGTCCCCGGTCACAGCGGCCGGGTGCCCCCGGTGTGCGGTGCTGCGGCGGCCCGCTGCCCCGGCCCGGATCGGCACGTAGACTGACCCCTGTGATCGAGGCTGAGGCGACTCCCCAGACCCGCAAGCGTGTGCTGCTGGCCAAGCCGCGCGGCTACTGTGCCGGCGTCGACCGGGCGGTGCAGACCGTGGAGGAGGCTCTCAAGCTCTACGGCGCGCCGATCTACGTACGCAAGCAGATCGTGCACAACAAGCACGTGGTCTCGACCCTGGAGCGGCAGGGCGCGATCTTCGTCGAGGAGAACGACGAGGTGCCCGAGGGGGCGACCGTGATCTTCTCCGCGCACGGGGTCGCCCCGGAGGTCTACGAGCAGGCGAAGCAGCGCTCACTGCGGGCGATCGACGCGACCTGCCCACTGGTCACCAAGGTGCACCACGAGGCCCGTCGGTTCGCCGCCGAGGACTACGACATCCTGCTGATCGGCCACGAGGGCCACGAGGAGGTCGTCGGTACGGCCGGCGAGGCTCCCGCGCACATCCAACTCGTCGACGGGCCGGACGGCGCCGACCAGGTGACCGTACGGGACCCGTCAAAGGTGGTCTGGCTGTCCCAGACCACGCTGTCGGTGGACGAGACGCTGGAGACGGTGGCCCGGCTCAAGCAGCGGCTGCCGCTGTTGCAGTCGCCGCCGAGCGACGACATCTGCTACGCCACCTCGAACCGGCAGCACGTGGTCAAGCAGATCGCGGCGGACTGCGACGTGGTGATCGTGGTCGGTTCGCCCAATTCGTCCAACTCGGTCCGCCTGGTCGAGGTGGCCGTCGACGCCGGTGCCCGCGCGGGCTACCTGGTCGACTACGCCTCGGAGATCTCCGACGAGTGGTTGACCGGCGCCACCACGGTCGGGCTGACCTCGGGTGCCAGCGTCCCGGACGAGCTGGTCATGCAGGTGCTGGACCACCTCGCCGAGCGCGGTTTCACCGACGTGGCCGAGGTGACCACCGCCGACGAGCGGCTCACCTTCTCCCTGCCGCAGGAGCTGAAGCGGGACATGAAGGCCGCCGCCGCGGCCCGATCCGTCGAAGCCGCCGCGCTCGCCGCCAGCGCCGGCAACGGCTGACCGGGGTACGCGGTGCCGGCCGACGAGCACACCACGCGGACCGTACCGCGCCCCGCCCACAACGGGGTGCGGACCGGGTCACCGCTGTGGTGGAACGGGCCGGGATCCGGCAGCGTCCCATCCCCCATGAAGTCGATCCGGATCGGATTTGCCGCGGTGGCCGCCTGCCTGGCACTCGGCGCCTGCGGGGAGTCCGGGAACGCCCCCTCGGTCAACCCGTCAGGAGGACCGTCGTTGTCATCCGTGAAGCCCAGTGACCCCAACGCGGAACCGCCGGTGCCGCCGGCCAACTCGACCGCGCCGGCCAGCCCGACCCGATCCAACCCCGCAGGTCCCACGCCGACCAAGTCGCCCGGTGCGCCCGCCTCGGCCGGTGCGCTCACCCTGACCGGAGTGGTCACCGCGGGGGTGGAGCCCAACTGCCTGCTGCTCGACGGTTACCTGCTGCTCAACGGCCCGCGCGATCAGCTGCGCAGCGGTGCGCGGGTCACGGTGACCGGTCAGGTGCGACCGGGCATGATGACCACCTGCCAGCAGGGCACCCCGTTCATGGTGGAGAGCGTCAAGCCGGCCTGACCCGACAGCCCGTACGCGTAGAGCCCGCCCCCTGCCGGGGACGGGCTCTACGTTTTGTTGCGGCGGTACCGGTTAGCTGACCGAGCCGATCGACACGTTGCCGCGGCCGACGACCGCGCCCTCGTTGGTCACGACCTGGAGCTCACCGAAGAGCTGCCGGCCGGCGGCCGGTGCGCTCAGGGCGGTGACCGAGCCGGTGATGCTGGCGGTCGCGCCGGTCTTCGGCAGGGTCACCGACGTGCTGGACGCCGAGACGTTGCCGAGCGCGGCCGAGTAGAACACGTCCCGGTAGTCGTACGCGGTGGTCCCGGCGGGTACGGCGTACCCGTCGATCTCGACCGTGTAGACGCCCGCGGGCGGGTTCGTCACCGCCACCGCTTCCTCGGAGTCACCATCGGCGGCCTGGCCGACGAGGGTGCCGTTGCGGTAGACGAACAGGTCCAGGTCGGCGCCCGGGTCGCTGGTGTTGCCGATCCGGACGTCGAGCCGGGTGGCGCCGGCCGGCACCGTCACCTCGAAGGTCTGCACCTCGTGGTTGGCGATGGTCGGACGCTCCGACTGGGCGCTACCGAGCGAACCGCCCTGGCCGGCCACAGTGACCGGGCCGTAGGTGTTGCTCAGCGACCAGGTGACCGGGGTCGGCTGACCGGCGGTGACGCTGGGCAGTTCGACCACGGCCGGCTGCACCGCGACACCCTGGATCCGGGCCTGCAGCGCGAACGGGTTCTCCAGCAGCGGAGACGTACGGCGGGACTCCACCTCGATCTCCCAGATACCCGGAACCGGGTTCAGGTACGACCGCTCGTCCGGCTTGCACACCGCCGGGTCCGAGAAGTTGGTGTAGCAGTTCAGGCTCGAGGTGCTCTCGACCGGAACGCCGTACGGGTTGTTCGCGATGAACCGGGTCTGCGAGCCGCCGGCCACCCCGGAGAGGTTGACCTGCAACGCCGCCGCACCCTCGGGAACGGTGACGAAGTAGCTCTTGAAGTTGTTCCGGTCCACCGTGCCGCTGGTGGTGAAGTCGAAGTTCGGCTTCGTCGGCACGTTGGAGACAACAACCGTGTTGAGGAAGGCGAAGTCGACGATCGGGGTCGCCGGGTCGTCCACCTGCATGATCGCGCTGTGCGTCCCGTACCCGGGCCGCGCCTCGATCGTGAAGGTCACGGTCTTGTTCAGCGGGAGGATCAGGTTCTTCGGCGCGTTACGGAAGGTGCCGTCGTTGCCGACCCACTTGACCGTGTGCTTGATGTCCTTCTTGGCCCCGGTGGTACGGGTGACCTTGACGGTGTAGTTCTTCGCCGTGTTCGGCCGCTGGCCGCCCTCGGTCACCGCACACCGGTTGTAGATCCCGACGCCCTTGTCCGGGGTGGCCAGGAAGTCGGAGAGCGGGGTGCAGACCGGAGCGCTCGCCTCGTAGCCACGGACGTCGAAGCCGGTGGCGAGCAGGTCCCAGGCACCCGGCACGTTGAACTTGCCGTTGCCCTGGCCCTGCGCGCTGACGCCGTCGATCCACGTGGCGGAGGAGTAGATCGCCTTGCGGAGCTTGACCGGGGAGGCGTCCTTGCCGGTGGCCTTGGCCGCCGAGAGCAGCAGTGCGGCGGCGCCGGTGGCCTGCGGCGAGGACATCGACGTGCCGTTGATCATCTGGATGCCCGGCGGGAGCTGGTAGCCGGCCTCGGCCACCGGGATGCCCGGCTGCCACACCGGCGTGGTCGACAGGGCCGACCCCGGTGCGGTGATGCTCGGCTTGAACGCGCCGTCCTCACGCGGTCCACGCGAGGAGAAGTTGAACAACTGGTACGGCGTGCGGGTCTCCGAGCCGTAGTTCGCCAGGTAGGTCTCCTGGCTGATGCCGGCGGCCACGCTGACCACGTCGGTCGCGGTAGACGGGTCGCCGAGGGTGTTCACGCCCGGGCCGTCGTTGCCGGCCGAGATGAACATCTGCACGCCGTAGTCCTGGATGAGCCGGTTGTAGAGCTCAGCCCGGGCGTTGTTGCCGTCGTTCAGCGTCGGCAGGCCGCCGATCGACATGTTGACCACGTCGACGCCACGGTTGACGACCAGTTCGACCATGCCGTCGGTGAGCGCGGCGGCGGTGCAGCCACCGCCCCAGGAGCAGGCGCGGGCGGAGACCAGCTTGGCGCCGGGGGCGGCGCCGTCGAAGTTGGCGTTGCCCAGCATGTCGTTGGCTGCGGTGATGCCGGCGACGTGCGAGCCGTGCTCGTCCTCGATGATGCCGATGTTCACGAAGTCGGCGACACCGGGCAGGCCGGCGGGGGTCACGTCGACGTCCTCGCGGTACTCGACCACGAACGGGATCTGGTCACGCACGGCGGTGGCGGGGTTGTCGGTACCGAAGTGACCGATGTCGTACCGCTCGCCGTAGGGGCGCATGACCGCGTCGTCGTTGAAGTCGCGGTTCTGGTTGGCGTCGACCCGGATGTCGTGGCTCACCGGGTCGTAGAGCACGCCGAACGCGTCGGTGGTGTCGCCGTCCCGGTTGACGTCACCGCCGGGGGAGCTGGCCGCGGTGATGTTCTCCGAGAACCGGTTGATCTTGTAGGTGCCGGCCGGCGCGGTCCAGCTCGTCCCGCCGTAGTTGAAGGCCGGGCCGACCACGTCGGTCAGCATCGCGCGCCAGGTGCCGTCCGAGTCGAACAGCGGGTCGGTCGCGGTGAACCAGTCGACGATCTTGCGCTCGCCGGTGGTGGTGGTCTGCAGCGCCGGGTTGTCCAGGTCGACGCCGGAGTCCATGATGCCGATGGTCACCCCCCGGCCGTCCCACTCGGGGTGCGCCTGCTTGAAGGCGACCGCGCCGGTCTCGCTGGTCGGCATGTACGGGTTGACCGCGGGGGTTTCCGCGTTCGGCCCGCTCGCCGTGACCGCGGCCTTGACGCCCGCCTTCACCGGCTCGGGCTTCGGCAGTTGGATCGTCTCGTTCAGGTCCAGTGCGGCGACCCCGGGCAGCTTGGCCGCCTTGAGTACGGCACTGGTGGGGACGCGGGCACGGACGTAGCCGACGCCGTCCACCTGCTTGCCGACGATGCCGCCGAGCTTCTTCAGCTCCGCCGCGACATCGCTGGCCTCACCCTTGTCCGTCGCCACGATGACCGTGACGTCCTTCTCGCGGTTGGCCTCGGCCTTGGCGAGCAGTTCGAGGTCATGGGAACCCAACGTGTCCGTGGGGGTCCCCTTGAGAACGTCGGCTTCGGTCGACGGGTTGGCGCTGGCGGTGGTGACACCACCCGTCAGTGTCATGGCGCCCGCCGCCACGACTGACGCGAGGAGACCGGCGGAGGTACGCCGACTCCAGGTGCGGGGTTTACTCACGTTCTCTTCCTCCAGAGAACAGGGCCCTTAGAAACAGGGCACGTGTGAGCGCATCCTTCGCGTCGGCTCGGATCCTGTCACTAGTCCTGAGATCGTTGTGACCAGCCCGTGATATTGACTGGACGGTATTCGAATATTCATATGTTACTATTCCGCTACTCTGTGTGAGTTTCGTGCTGGCCGTTATCGGTCAGCTCCGGCGCCTGTAGCTGGCGCGTGGTCAGCTCGACCTGTGCCGGTGCCGGCAAATCCTCGCCGGACACCCCGAGGTCGGCCAGCTTGCGCGCACTGACCAGCACCCGTGACTCCAGCGATCCCACCGCACGGTTGTAAGCGGTCACCGCCCCACCGAGCGAGCTGCCGAGCTTGGCCACGTGTTCACCCAGAGTGGACAGTCGACCGTAGAGTTCCCTGGCCAGGGTGTGCACCGCCACCGCGTTGCGGGCGAGCGCCTCCTGCCGCCAGGCATAGGCCACCGTACGGAGCAGAGCGACCAGGGTCGCCGGTGTGGCAAGCACGATGTTGCGGGTGAAGGCGTGCTCCAGCAGCGTCGGATCGCGCTGCAACGCGACGTCCAGGAACGGGTCGGCCGGCACGAACAGCACCACGAACTCCGGCGTCTGCGCGAACGCCGACCAGTACGCCTTGGCCGACAGGGCGTCCACGTGCGCACGCAGGTGCCGGGCGTGGTTGTCCAGGTGGGCGTCGCGCCCGCGTTCGTCGCGCGCCTCCAGCGCGGTCAGGTACGCCTCGAACGGTGCCTTCGCGTCGACCACCACCGACCGGCCACCGTGCAGCCGGACCACCAGGTCGGGGCGGACCACCCGGTCCTCGACGGTCGAGGTGACCTGCTCGGCGAAGTCGCAGTGCTCCAGCAGCCCGGCCGCCTCGACGATCCGGCGCAACTGGTGCTCGCCCCATCTGCCCCGGACCTGGGGGGCCCGCAGCGCCGCCACCAACTGCTTGGTCTCCGTACGCAGCTCGCCGGAGACCGCGCCCATCGAGCGGACCTGCTCGCGCAGCTCGGCGTACGCGTCGACCCGGTCGCGCTCCAGCTCGTTCACCTGGGACTCGTAGCGGCGTAACGTCTCGTGCAGCGGTGCCACCGCGCGGGCCACCGCCTCCTGGGACTGCGCGGTCGCCTCGTAGGAGAGCGCCCGCATCGACTGCTCCAGGCGGGCCTCGCCGTCGCGGGTCGCGCTGAGGGTGGCGTCCAGTCGGGCGATGTCGGCCGCCGAGCGGGCACGGGCGGCGAGCCAGCCCAGCGCTCCACCGGCGCCGAGACAGACGATCACCAGGAGCACCGCCGACAGTCCCACGGTGGTGAGCATGCCAAACGCGTACGACACCGGTGTGACCTGGATCGCCGGGAAGGCGGGCGGGTTGGCGGACGGCGCTACCGTCGTACGCATGGTATGGGTCTTGGTTCTGCTGGTTCTGCTGGTCGGCGGCGTCACCTGGTGGCGGCGGGAGACCAGCGCCCGACAGGCGCGCGAGCTGGCCGACGCGCGGGCCGACGCGCTGCGCTGGTACGAGCGCCTGGGCGGGCAGGTGCTGGGGCTGCGGGGCGACGAGCCGGCGGTCCGGCAGGCGCTCAGCGACGCCGGGGAGCGTTACAACGCGGCCGGCGGCCAGTTGGAGCAGGCCCGCAGCCTGAAGCAGTACGAGCTGGCCCGGGAGACCTCGCTGGAGGGGCTGGCGTACGTCCGGGCGGCCCGGATCGCGCTCGGTCTCGACCCCGGTCCCGAACTGCCGCCGCTGGCCGCCGCGCGGGGTGCCGGAACGCTCACCCGCGAGCGCGAGGTCAACGTACAGGGGCAGACCTTCCGGGCCGGTCCGCAGCCGGGCGCCGGCACGCCCTACTACTACCCCGGTGGTCGCTATCAGGGCCGGCCGGTGCCGTCGGGTTGGTACTCGACGCCCTGGTGGAAGACCGGCCTGGCGGCCGGGGCGGGCGTACTCGGCGGGATGTTGATCGCCGACGCGCTCTTCTCGCCCGCGTTCGCCGACCCCGGGTACGGCTACGACGCCGGTTACCAGGAGGGCTTCACCGACGGCGCCGACTCCGGCGACGCTGGTGACCCCGGCGCGGCCGACGCCGGCGGTGCGGGCGACCCCGGCTACACCGATGCCGGCTACGACGGCGGCGGCGACTACACCGCCACCGACTACTCCTCCGACTCCGGCTTCGGCGCCCCCGACTCCTCCGACTGGTCCAGCGGCGGCGACTGGGGCGGCGGCGGCGACTGGGGCGGCGGCGACTTCGGCGGCGGCGACTTCTAACCCCACCCCCCACCCCCCACCCCCACCCCCCACCCCCACCCCCACCCACCCCGTTGATCATGAAGTTAGCGACGCCCCGGGGCCCTTGGAGCGTCGCTAACTTCATGATCAACGGGGTGGGGGTGGGTTAGCCCGTCTGGGGATGGTAGGGCTGGCGGGATGGTATGGGGGCGTTTGAGGGGGCAGAGTCGGCGGGGTGAGCACAGACATCCGTACCGTGGGATCGGGTCGGCCGGGAGCGGCGGCGAGCTGGCTGGGGAGTGTGGCCGTGGCGGCCCTGGCGGTCGCGGCGGTGACCGTGACCGCACAGTCGATCGACCGGTTCCACTGGTGGGCCGGTTTCATCCTGGTGCCCGGAGCGCTGATCGCGGCCACCGGTGGCCCGCTGCTGATGCGCGGTGGGGGGAGGGCCTTCGGTGGCTACCTGGTCGCCTGCATCGGCACGCTGGTCTTCACCGTGGGCGCCCTGCTCATGTTCGGCGCGATGGGCCAGGGTTGGCCACTCATGATCATCCTGCCGTCGTTCGCCGTCGCCGGTACGTACGGGTGGCACGCGGTGCACCCGCTGGCCCGCGCCGCCCACCGTACGGTCGCCATGCTGGCGCTCGGCGGGGTGGCGCTCGGGGCGACCTTCCTGCTGATCCATGCCGGCCGGGTCGACTTCGGCGGGACCGACTGGTGGGGCGGGTTCATGATGCTCGCCGGTGTGATCGTCTTCCTGAACGCGGTGGAGCTGACCCGGCACCGGATCCCGTACCGGTTGCAGGCCATCACCCTGCTGCTCGGGCCGGCGGTGATCACCTTCCTGCTCGGCCTGCGTTTCCTGCGCGGCGACTGGCCGTACTGAGCCGACCTGTTCCGCCGACCCGTGCCAGAAGAAAGGGCCGCTTCCGTGCAGACACGGAAGCGGCCCTTTCCCTACTCAGAAGGCGCAGGCGATCACGAGGTCGGGGGCGCGGTCGGGCAGGAAGTCGAGCTTGGCGATCCGGCCCGCGGCCCGCAGGTCATCGCCGACCAGGGCCAACCGCTCCAGCACCTCGGCCGGACCGAGCGCCTCGGCCAGCGGGACATCGGTCCGCATGGAGAGCTTGCGGTCCGACTTGGCCCGGCGGACCTGGGTCAGCGCCGCGCCGGCGAGCCGGAGCAACTCCGGGTCGCCGTCCGCCGCCACCGAATCCAGCTCGTACGTCGTCGGCCACGGCGCCTGGTGCACCGAGCCGTACCGCCACCAGGACCAGACCTCCTCGGTGACGTACGGCAGGAACGGGGCGAAGAGGCGCAACTGGACCGACAGCGCGGTGGCCAGGGCGGCCCGTGCCGAATCGGCGGCCGGACCGGACCCGTACGCCCGTTCCTTCACCAACTCGATGTAGTCGTCGCAGAAGGTCCAGAAGAAGGACTCGGTGGCCTGGAGAGCGGCCGTGTGGTCGTACGCGTCGAAGGCGGAGGTGGCGGTGGCGACCACCGTGCCGAGCCCGGCCAGCATGGCCCGGTCCAGCGGCTCGGTGACCTCGGCCCGCAGCGCGTCGGCGGCGCCCAGCCCGAGCGCGAACTTGGACGCGTTGAGCAGTTTGGTGGCGAGCCGCCGGCCGACCTTGATCTGGGCCGGATCGAACGCGAGGTCGGTGCCGGGACGTCCGTTCGCCGCCCAGTACCGCACCGCGTCGGCGCCGCTTTCCTCCAGCAGCGCCATCGGGGTGACCACGTTCCCCTTCGACTTCGACATCTTCTTCCGGTCCGGGTCGAGGATCCAGCCGGAGAGGACCGCGTCCCGCCAGGGCAGCACCCCGTGTTCCAGGTGCGCGCGGACCACCGAGGAGAACAACCAGGTACGGATGATCTCCTGCCCCTGTGGCCGCAGGTCCATCGGGAAGACCCGGTCGAACAGGTCCGGATCGGTCTCCCAACCGCCGACGATCTGCGGGGTGAGCGAGGAGGTGGCCCAGGTGTCCATCACGTCCGGATCAGCGGTGAAACCGCCCGGTTCACCGCGCTGTCCCTCGTCATAGCCGGGCGGCACGTCGCTGGATGGGTCGATCGGGAGCGCGGACTCGTCCGGCGTGAGAGGGTGACGGTAGTCCGGCTCGCCAGCGTCGTCGAGCCGGTACCAGACCGGGATCGGCACCCCGAAGAAGCGCTGCCGGCTGACCAGCCAGTCACCGGTGAGACCGCCCACCCAGTGCTCGTAGCGGTGCCGCATGTGTGCCGGCACCCAGTTCAGCTCCTCGCCCCTGGACAGCAGGTCGGCCCGCAGCTCGGGCTCCCTGCCCCCGTTGCGCAGGTACCACTGCCGACTGGAGATGATCTCGAGCGGGCTCTCGCCCCGCTCGTAGAACTTCACCGGGTGGGTGATCGGCTTCGGTTCGCCGACCAGGTCACCGGAGGCGGTCAGCAGGGCCACCAGCTCCCGCCGGGCCGCGTTCACGCTCTTACCGGCGAGCGGCAGGTAGGCCACCGGGTCCACCCCGGCCGGCGGCTCGGGCAGCAACCGACCGGTGCGACCGATCACCACCCGGGTCTCCAGTTGCAGATCCCGCCACCAGGTCACGTCGGTCAGGTCGCCGAAGGTGCAGACCATCACCAGACCGGTGCCCTTGGCCGGGTCGGCCAGCGAATGCGCGTGCACCGGCACCTCGACCCCGAAGACCGGTGTCCGTACGGTGCCGCCGACCAGGTGGGCGTACCGCTCGTCGTCCGGGTGGCAGACCAGCGCCACACAGGCCGGCAGCAGCTCCGGTCGGGTGGTGTCGATCTCCACGTACCCGTCGGCGGGCCCGGTGCCGTCGGCCGCGACCGCGAAGCGGAGCCGGTGGTACGCACCCGACCGCTCCCGGTCCTCCAACTCCGCCTGGGCGACCGCGGTGGCGAAGCCGACGTCCCAGAGCGTCGGCGCCTCGGCCTGGTACGCCTCACCCCGGGCCAGGTTGCGCAGGAACGCCCGCTGCGAGGTCGCCTGGGCGTGCGCGCCGATCGTCGTGTACGTCAACGACCAGTCCACCGACAGGCCGAGTCGCCGCCACAGCGCCTCGAAGACCTGCTCGTCCTCACCGGTGAGCCGGGTGCACAACTCGACGAAGTTGCGCCGGGAGATCGGGATCGGGTTCTTCCGCGCGTCGGCGGTGATCGGCGGCTGCGGCGGTTGCCAGTCCGGGTCGTACGGCAGCGACGGCTCGCAGCGGACGCCGTACACGTTCTGCACCCGGCGTTCGGTGGGCAGGCCGTTGTCGTCCCAGCCCATCGGGTAGAAGACCGTACGGCCGCGCATCCGCTGGAACCGGGCCACCGTGTCCGTGTGGGTGTACGAGAAGACGTGACCCATGTGCAGTTCGCCGGATACGGTCGGTGGCGGGGTATCGATGGCGTATACGCTCGTCCGCCCCTTTGAGCGGTCGAACGCGTACGTGCCCTCCTCCTGCCAACGGCGCGACCAGGTCTCCTCGAGTCCGTCCAGGGTGGGACGCTCGGGGACACCGGCGCGCTGGTTCTTCGCCGTATCCGTCATGACCCGAATGCTACCGAGCCGGCGGACCGGATCGTGGCCGCCAATACCGACATCCGGGACGGTGGTCGGTCACCGGAGGTAACCACCGGGCCGGTGGCCCACCGGGTTGGGAGGAGCCGGGTTCAGACGAGGGAGTCGCGCCACTGGCGGTGCAGTACCGCGTACCGGCCGCCGGTCCGGACCAGTCCGGCCGGCGGGCCGTCCTCGACGATCCGGCCGGCGTCGACCACCAGCACCCGGTCGGCGATCTCGACGGTGGAGAGCCGGTGCGCGATCACCAGCGCGGTCCGCCCCCGCAGGATGGTCCGCAGCGCCCGCTGCACCAGCCGTTCGCTCGGTACGTCCAGCGACGAGGTCGCCTCGTCCAGGATCAGCACGGTCGGGTCGGCGAGGAAGGCTCGGGCGAACGCGACGAGTTGGCGCTGCCCGGCGGAGAGCCGCCCGCCGCGCCGGTGCACGTCGGTGTCGTAGCCGTCGGGCAGGGCGGTGATGAAGTCGTGCGCGCCGATCGCCCGTGCCGCCGCCTCGACGTCCCGCCGGGCGGCGCCGGGACGGCCGAACCGGATGTTGTCGGCGATCGAGCCGGCGAACAGGTGGTTCTCCTGGGTCACCATCACCACTGCCCGGCGCAACCGGTCGTCGTCGATCTGGCGCAGGTCGACCCCGTCCAGGCTGACCGTACCGCCGGTCGGGTCGTAGAAGCGGGCGACCAGCTTGGCCACGGTGGACTTGCCCGCCCCGGTCGCACCGACCAGCGCCACGATCTGCCCCGCCGGAATCCGCAGGGTCAGCTCCGGCAGGACCGGGGTTCCGTCCCGGTAGCCGAACGTCACCCCGCGGAACTCGATCGCGCCGCCGCCGGTGGCAGGCAGCGCCGCCGGGGTTTCCGGTTCGGGTACGCCCGGTTTCTCGTCGAGCACCCCGGACAGCTTCTCCAGCGCGGCGGTGGCCGACTGGAGCGCGTTGTAGAACTGGCTCAGCTCCTGCATCGGCTCGAAGAACCGGCGCAGGTAGAGCAGGAACGCCGCCAGTACGCCGATCTCGGCATGCCCGCCCATCACCCGCCACCCGCCGTACGTGAGTCCCACCGCCACGGTCACGTTCCCGATCACCGTGATGCCCGGGGAGTAGGTGGCGATGAGCCGGAAGGCGCGCAGGTTCGCCCGCCGGTACTCGTCGTTGACCTCGGCGAAGATGTGCTGGTTGCGGGGCTCGCGGCGGAACGCCTGGACCGCCCGGATCCCGCCCAGCGACTCCACGAAGTGCACGATCACCAGGGCGACCGCCTCCCGCGTACGGCGGTAGGCGAGTCCGGACGCGCGGGCGAACCACCGGGAGATCAACAGCAGGAACGGGAAGGCGAGCAGGGTCACCGCCGCGAGCGGGGCGTCGAGCCAGAGCAGGATGCCGGCGACCGAGACGATGGACAACCCGGCCAGCACCAGATCGTCGATGCCGCCGTCGACCAGTTCCGCGATCGAGTCCATGTCGCTGGTCAGCCGGGCGATCACCCTTCCCGAGGTGTACCGCTCGTGGAAGCCGACCGACAGGCGCAGGAAGTGGGCGTACACCCGCTGGCGCAGGTCGATCAGGACGGCCTGGCCGATCCGCGAGGAGAGGGTGAGGAAGCCGCGCTTGCCCACGTACTCGCCGGCCGTGGCGGCGGCGAACGCGATCCCGACCGCGATGAGGATCCGCGGGTCACCCTCGCGCAGCGGCTCGATGGCCCGGTCGATGCCGAGCATCACCAGGTACGGGCCGGCCATCCCGGCGGCGTTCTGGAGCAGGAGCAGCAGCACCGCCGCCCCGATCAGCCGACGGTGCGGCCGGAGCAGGGAGCCGAGCAACGCCCGGCTGCGGGACCGGAGCCGGGCGAGCGCAAGGGAGCCGCTCTGCTCGGCGACGGTCCGCTCGGCGTCCGGGTCGGTCGCGATGCCCCGCCAACCGGTACGCCCACCGTCCGGGTCCGCGATCGACCCGGCGGCGGTTGCCTGACGGTCTCGGCCGCCCTCCGGCACCGTGGTGGTCACGAGCGGATCAGGCCGGAGTCGTCGGGTTCCCCGGCGGCGGAGAGGACCGCCCGGTAGTCCGGCACGGTGGCGAGCAGTTCCGAGTGGGTGCCGACGGCGACGATCCGGCCGTCGGCGAGCAACGCCACCCGGTCGGCGAGGGCGACGGTCGACGGTCGGTGCACCACCAGCAGTGCGGTGGTGTCCCGCAGCATCCGGGCCAGCGCCGCCTCCACCAGCGCCTCGGTGTGTACGTCGAGCGCGGAGAGCGGATCGTCGAGCACCAGTACCCCCGGTTGGCCGAGTATCGCGCGGGCCAGGGCGATCCGTTGCCGCTGCCCGCCGGAGAGGGAGAGCCCCTGCTCGCCGACCCGGGTGGCGAGGCCCCACGGCAGGTCGTACACAAAATCGGCCTGGACCACGGCGAGCGCGTCGCGGACCTCGTCCTCGGTGGCGTCGGGCCGGCCCAGGGTGAGGTTCTCCCAGACCGACATGGAGAACAGCGTCGGTTCCTCGAAGGCCACTCCGACGACCCGGCGCAGCCCGGTGAGCCGGATGTCGCGGATGTCCCGCCCGTCCAGGGTGACCCGCCCCGAGGTGACGTCGTAGAGCCTCGGTACGAGGGACAGCAGGGTGGTCTTGCCGGAGCCGGTCGCGCCGACGATCGCCATCGTCTCGCCCGGTTCGACCTCCAGGGTGACGTCCCGGAGCACCGGTCGGGCGACCCCCGGGTAACCGAAGGCCACCTGTTCGAACCGGAGCCGGCCGCGGACCATCGGCGGGTGCAGGGCGACCGCGTGCGGGCGGTCCACGATGGTCGGCTCGGTGTCGAGCACCTCGTGGATCCGGTCGGCGGCGGTGATCGCCTCCTGCCCGTTGGCGATGATCCAGCCGAGGGACTCGATCGGCCAGATCAGCATCAGTTGCAGGGTGACGAAGGCGACCAGTTCACCGATGGTCAACGCGTTCCGTGCCACCGCGACCGTCCCGGCGACCAGGACCACCGCCAGGGTCAGGTTCGGCACCAGGTCGAACTCGGCCGACGAACGGGCGAGCAGCCGGCCCTTGCCGGTCGCGGTGTCGTGCAACTGCCGGGCCCGTACGGCGAACCGCCGCGCCATCTCCGGTTGCCGCCCGAATGACTTGATCGTGCGCAGTCCCTGGGTCGACTCCTCGACCAGGGTGGCCAGATCACCCTGCTCGTCCTGCATCTGCCGGGAGGCGGCCAGGTAGGACCGGGTGAACCGGCGGCTGACGACGAACAACGGCACCGCGCTCGCCGCGACCAGCAGCCCGAGGGGCCAGTAGAGATGGGTCAGGAGCACCACCACGGCGAGGTAGGTGACGGTGTTGACGATCAGGAAGAGCAGTCCGAAGGAGAGGAACCGGCGGATTACCGAGAGGTCGGTGGTGATCCGGGAGAGGAGCTGGCCCGACTGCCACCGGTCGTGGAAACCCACGTGTAGTTGTTGCAGGTGGGCGTAGATGTCGTCGCGGATGGCGGACTCGATGCCGAGGGCGGTGGACGACTGCACCCAGCGCCGTACGAAGATCAGCGCGGCCTCGGCCAGCCCGAACAGCAGGGCCAGGGCGCCGAGCCGGAACAGGCCGTCCGAGTCGTGCTCCGCGATCGGACCGTCGACCACCTCCCGGATGACCAGCGGTACGGAGATGCTCGCCCCGGTGGCCGTGAACGCGGCGATCAGCAGCCAGCCGAGCCGTCCGGCGTACGGGCGGACGTAGCGTCGCAGGCGCCAGAGGTTGTGCAGGAGGTGCGGACCGGTGCCCGCTCGGGAAGTGGTGTCATTCTCACTGTCCGGAGGCACTACTGAACGGTATCGGTAACTGCCGATCCGGTGGAGGTCAGCTTCCCGTCAACTGGCGCTCATGACCGAGCAGCCACCGCTTCACGTCCAGCCCCCACCGGAACCCGCCGAGGGTGCCGTCGGTGCGCAGCACCCGGTGGCAGGGGACGAAGAGCGCGGCGGCGTTGCGGGCGCAGGCCGCCGCCGCGGCCCGGACCGCGAGCGGCCGGCCGGCCAGCTCGGCAAAACCGGTGTACGTCACCGGCTCACCCGGCTTCACCTCCCGCAGCGTCTGCCAGGCATGGGCCATGAACTCGCCGCCGGTGTACTGCTCGACTGGCACCTCGTCGATCGCGGTCAGCTCACCGTCGAGATAGGAGCGGGCCGCGACGGTCACCGCACCCAGGTCGGCGCGGGCCCGGACCGGGGCGCGCAGACTCGGGTGTACGACCGCCAGCAGCGGCTCGACGTCGGCGGTGAAGCCGGCGGCGCGTACCCGCCCGTCGGGGCCGGTGAGGATGGTCAGCGGACCGGCCGGCGTGGCCAGGGTGCTGCTGTTCAGCTCGTTCATGCTGCTCTCCAGAGTCGGATCGTGGCGTAGGAGCGCCAGGGGCGCCATCCGGTGGCGTGCTCGGCGAGGGCCGCCGGGGTGTCGGGTAGGCCGAGCGCGGTCGCGCCGTGGCGTACGCCGAGGTCGGTGGGGAGGAACGCGTCCGGGTCGCCGACCGCGCGCAGCAGGACGTACGCGGCGGTCCATGGGCCGATGCCCGGCAACCCGGTGAGTTGGGCGGTGAGCTGTTCCCGGTCCGCGCCCGGATCGAGGTCGAGGCTGCCGTCGGCGACCGCTCGGGCCACCGTACGGATCGTCTCCCGGCGGGCCGCCGGCATGGCGAACGCCGAGTCGGGCAGTGCCAGCAGGTCCGTCGCCGACGGGAACGCCCGCAGCACCCGCTCGCCCGTTCCGGCGGGCGCCGTCGGCTCAGACTGCTCCGTCTGCTCCGTCTGCTCCGTCGGCTCAGACTGCTCCGTCTGTCCGGGTTGCTGCTCCCGGTCGACCGGGTCGGCGTCGACCAGCCGGGTCAGGACGGTTCGGGCACCGGCGACGGAGACCTGCTGGCCGACGATCGCCCGTACCGCCATCTCGAAGCCGTCGACCGCGCGCGGTACCCGTACGCCGGGTTCCTTCGCGACCGAGGCGGCGAGCGCGGGGTCGGCGGCGAGCGTGCCGTCCACCGCCTCCGGGTCGGCGTCCAGGTCCAGCAGCCGGCGGCAGCGGGCCACCGCCGGGGCCAGGTCGCGTACGTCGCTCAGGCGCAACGTCGCCGCCACGTATCCGGGCAGCGGGGTGAGCGTCACCTCGGCCGGACCGTGCGGGAGCCGCAGCGCCCGGGTGTACGACCCGTCGCCGACCCGTTCCACCCCCGGCAGCGCCCGCAGGGCGAAGAAGTCGAGCAGCGCGTCGACGTGCAGCGGCGCCCGGTACGCGAGCCGCAGCGAGACCGTGCCCGCCCCGGTACCGGACGGCCGGTGCCGGGCGGTCGCCCGCAGTTGCGACGGTACGGCCGCGTACACCTCCCGGATGGTGTCGTTGAACTGCCGTACGCTGCCGAAACCGGCGGCGAACGCGATCTCGGCCAGGCCGAGGTCGGTCGTCTCGATCAGGATCCGGGCGGTCTGCGCGCGCTGGGCCCGGGCCAGTGCCAGCGGACCGGCGCCGACCTGGGCGGTGAGCATCCGGTGCAGGTGCCGTTCGGTGTAACCGAGCCGGGTGGCGAGTCCCGGCACCCCGTCCCGGTCGACCACCCCGTCCGCGATCAGTCGCATGGCCCGGCCGACCACGTCGGCGCGGACGTCCCAGTCCGGTGAGCCGGGTGCCGCGTCCGGCCGGCACCGACGGCAGGCCCGGAGCCCGCCCCGCTGCGCGGCAGCCGCCGACGGGTAGAAGTCGACGTTCTCCCGCTTGGGCGTGACGGCGGGGCAGGACGGCCGGCAGTAGATCCCGGTGGTCCGTACGCCGGTGTAGAACCAGCCGTCGAACCGCTGGTCACGGCTGTCGACCGCCCGGTAGCACCGCTCGAAGTCCAACTCCATGTCACCGATCGTGCCCCGTGATCCCGCCCCCTGCTAGCGGGATTCGGACCTCACCGTGCGGCCGTCCCGGCGGGGGTGCCGGGACCCTTGCGTATGCTGGTCTGTCGTGGCTATCTCGCTTGGCATCGTCGGCCTGCCCAACGTCGGCAAGAGCACGCTCTTCAACGCCCTCACCAAGAACGACGTGCTGGCCGCGAACTACCCGTTCGCGACGATCGAGCCCAACACGGGCGTCGTCGGGCTGCCGGACGAGCGGCTGGACAAGCTCGCCGAGATCCACGGGTCGCAGAAGATCCTCCCCGCGCCGGTGACGTTCGTCGACATCGCCGGGCTGGTCCGGGGCGCGTCCAAGGGTCAGGGCCGGGGCAACGCGTTCCTCGCCAACATCCGCGAGGCGGCAGCGATCTGTCAGGTGGTCCGCGCCTTCTCCGACCCGAACGTGGTGCACGTCGACGGCAAGGTCTCGCCGGCCGACGACATCGAGACGATCAACACCGAGCTGATTCTCGCCGACCTGCAGACGCTCGAAAAGGCGCTGCCCCGGCTGGAGAAGGAAGCGCGGATGCGCAAGGACCGGGCGGCGGCGGTGGAGGCGGCCAAGAAGGCGTCCGAGCTGCTCAACACCGGCGTGACCCTCTACTCCGGCGCCGCCCGCGCCGGGATCGAGGTGGAACACCTGCGCGAGCTGCACCTGCTCACCACCAAACCCTTCCTGTACGTCTTCAACGTCGACGAGGCCGAGCTCGGCAACGCCGAGTTCCTTGACGAGCTGCGCCTGCTGGTCGCACCGGCCGAGGCGGTGTTCATGGACGCCAAGGTCGAGTCGGAGCTGATCGACCTGCCGGCGGAGGAGGCCCGCGAACTGCTGGAGTCGATCGGGCAGTCGGAGCCGGGGCTCGACCAGTTGATCCGGATCGGTTTTCGTACGCTCGGGCTCCAGACGTACCTGACGGCGGGGCCCAAGGAGGCACGCGCCTGGACCATCCCGGTCGGGGCGACCGCGCCCGAGGCGGCCGGGGTGATCCACACCGACTTCCAGCGCGGCTTCATCAAGGCCGAGATCGTCTCGTACGAGGATCTGGTCACCGCCGGGTCGATGGCGGCGGCGAAGGCGGCCGGGCGGGTCCGGCTGGAGGGCAAGGACTACGTCATGCAGGACGGCGACGTGGTCGAGTTCAGGTTCAACGTGTAGTGACGTTCCGGTTCAACTCTGACGGAGTCGGCGCCCGGCTCAGCCCTTGCGTCCAGGCAGCAGCCCATTCAGATCGAGCGTGATCGTGAACGGTGTCGTGGTGCGCAGCTCGCTTCGATGAATCGCGCTCGGCACATACGACCGAGTGGGCCCGTCGAGTTCATAGGCGTGGACCACAGGTGATCCATCCTCCTCCTCGATGCGCCAGTAGTTGGCGATGCCGGCTTCCGCATATTTGCGCAGCTTGACCGTACGATCGCGGTGGGCTGACTCCGGGGAGACCACCTCCACGACCAGGAGAGTCTCCTCCGGCGTGTAGAACGTTCGGGACGGATCGTAGGATGCTGCTGCGGCCAAGAGGTCGGGCTCGGGACGATTCCATCTGTCGAGTCGGATCGTGATCTCCCGATCGACCTCGACGCCGGGCGGTGCCTGGGCAGTGATGCTGTTCACCAGCGCGGTCACCACCCGTGCGTGCCAGACCCGCTGGGGAGACATCATGAAGACGAGGGCTCCATCGATCAGTTCGGTATGACGGGGTGCTTCGGCGAGTTTGTCAAGATCTTCGGCGTACCACCCCTCGGGGCGAGGCGGCCGCATCCACTCGGGCACCGCAGTCATGCCGTCACGGTAGCATTCGGTAGTCACGGCTCCGGCCCGCTGAGCTCGACCATCCCGGTGTCGCATGGCGACGGAATCCGGTCGAGTTCAGGTTCAACGTCTGGGCACGGCGCAGCAGTCGGGTGCTCGGCAAGCGGACGGGCCCTCCGATGAGCGCCGAGCATCGCCGCTGGCGGGATGGACGCGCGAATGGCCCCTTTCGTCAGTCCTCGTCGTATTGAACCAGGTCGCGTCGAGTTCAGGTTCGAGGTCTGAAGTCCAGGTGCCCGTCGGAGGTGCAATTCGAGGAGGCCCGGATGCCCGTCGGCTGGGAGTGGGACGAGACGCTGTTCCGGGGCAGTGCGCCCTACTACGAGGCGGGCCGGCTGCCGTACGCCCCCGGGGTGGTCGACGCGCTGACCGACGCGCTGGCGCTCGACGGCACCGGGCGGCTGCTCGACGTCGGCTGCGGGCCCGGCACCGCCACCCTGCCGCTGGCCGGCTCGTTCGAGGAGGCCGTGGGGGTCGACCCGGACACCGACATGCTCGCCGAGGCCCGGCGGCGTGCCGAGCGTGCCGGCATCGGCAACGTCCGATGGGTACGCGCCCGCGCCGAGGACCTGCCCGCCGGTCTCGGCACCTTCCGGGTGGCGATGTTCGCGCAGTCCTTCCACTGGATGGCGCGTGACCGGGTGGCCACGACGATTCGCGGCATGCTTCAACCGGGCGGTGCTTTCGTCCAGCTCAGCGACGTCAAGGAGCCGGTGTCGACAACCGACCTCCCGTTCCCGGCGCCCCCGTACGCCGCCATCGCCGAACTCGTACGCGACTACCTGGGACCGGTACGCCGAGCCGGTCAGGGCGTGCTGCGCAGCGGGACACCCGGCGACGAGGCGGCCGTGCTGAGCCGGGCGGGCTTTGCCGCTCCACTGCGGTTGCGGGTGCCGGCCGGCGCCGTGTTGGAGCGGTCGGTGGACGACGTGGTCGCCACGGTCTACTCACTCTCCTTCTCCGCGCCCCACCTCTTCGGCGAGCGCCGGGAACGTTTCGAGGACGACCTCCGGAGACTGCTGCATCGGGCGGCGGACCACGGCAGGTTCGCGCAGCGGGTGCCCGACAGTGAACTGTTCGTCTGGCGTACGACGGATCGCTAGCCGGTACGGGCGGGGTGACGGTTCCGACGCCCCCGTTAGTTGCCGGAACCATCACCCTCGCGGCCGGTGCCGGCCCCCCGACACCACACCCCCGGCACCAGGAGGATGGTGCCGGCCCTTCGCCCCCGACAGCGCTCGTCGGTACTGGAACCAGCTTGACCAACTCGGTCGGAATCCGGAATGGGTTGACCTTGTCCCGGACATGTCGGTAGCTGTCCGGCCTGCTCAGGACGGGTGTGGACGATCTGTCCGGGACGACCGGAGGGGGTATGCGGGCTGGGGCTCCGGCTTGCGCGGGTGCCGGGCATCGACGTGTACTGGTGCGGAAGGGTGTCTGACGGTGACCAGTACCTCGGGGGGAACGCGTGTTGCGCAACGACGCCGACCGGACCGACGTCGCGTCGGTGGCCACGGCCGGCGACTACGTCGCACTGCTGCGAGGCATCCGGGAAGAGTCCGGACTGACCTATCGGGAGATCGAGCGCCGCTCCGCGGCTGCCGGCCACTGGTTGCCACGGAGCACGCTGGCGAACTCGCTCGGTCGCGCCACCCTGCCCCGTGAGGATCTGGTGGTCGCGCTGCTGACCGCCTGCGGCCGAAAGCCGGGGGAGGTGCAGTGCTGGCTGTCGGTCCGGGAACGGATCGCGGTCGGCCAGGTCGAGCGGGCAACGGCCGCCTCGGCGGATCCGCCCTCGACAGGCTCGCCCTCGGCGGCCTCGACCCCGCCGGCCTCGACCCCGCCGGAGCTTGGGAGGCGGCGCTGGCGGCTGCGTGGTCGGCGGGCGGCGATCCTCATGACGTGTGTGCTGCTCACCGCCCTGGCGGCTGTTTTTGTGGTGGCGGTCGGGCCGTCCGCCAACGCCCGGCGTACGGAGGTTCCGCTGCTGCTGTCGGGTTCCTGCCCGGCCGCTCTGGAGATGGGGGCGAACAGTCGCTGCGTACAGGAGTTGCAGGAGCGGTTGCAGGCCCACGGCTTCGGCCTGCCGGCGGATGGCTGGTTCGGGCCGTACACCGGAACCCGGGTGATGGCGTTCCAGGTCATGTCCGGGCTGCCGTCGACGGCGATCGTGGACGAGCGGGTGAAACGCGCCCTGTACGCCGAGCCGATCAACGCCCCCTCCTGGCCGAGGAGCGAGATCAAGCGGACTCTGCGGGAGGCGTTCCCGGAGGATCCGGCCAGCGCGGTGCAGCTTGCCACCTGCCTGTCACAGCTTGACCCGTACTGGATCCAGGGTGCTCCGGACGGGTCGCGGCGGTGGGGGCTCTTCCAGTTCTCCGACCGGGAGCTGATCGCGCTCGGGGTCGAGCCCCGGGTGGCGCTGGACCTGCGGTGGAACGTGCAGGCGGCCCGGACCGTGTGGAGCCGTACCGGGGACTTCCGGCACTGGAAGTGTGCCGCCCCGATCTGAGCCGGCCGCTCCGGGGATCTCAGGAGATGTACTGGAGGATCACGTTGTGTACGTGGTGGCTCTTCTGGTCACCGCGGAACTCGACCTCGTACGTGTGCGTACCGACGTGGATGGCGATCGCGCCGGTGGAGAAGAAGGACCCGCCCCAGGACTTGTTGCTCACCACGCTCACACTCGTGATCTTCGAGTACGGGATGCTGGTGATGGCGAACTTCTTGCCGACGAACGACTTGTCCTGGATGATCACCCGGCGGTTGGTCAGGCCGATGAAGCCGGTGCCGGTGCCGATCGCGTCGTAGACCGCGATGATCTGCTCACCGTCGAGCAGCCCGCTCTGGATCTGCTGGAACTGCTCGCGCCGGTCGTACGTGACGTTGTTTGCCATACGGCCGAGGGTAGGAGCGGCCCGCCACCCGGCCCCGCCCCGCCGTTGCCCGTGGTGATGGTTCAGCTCGGGCGGAGCGGGTAACCCCCGCCGTGATCTCGGTCCGGATCGGCTCCGTCCGTCAGCGCGCTCCCGCGCTGCCGGCCGACTCGATCACGAAACGCATCGACGGGATCCTTGCCGGCTGGGCGGAGGCGAGCAGGACCAAACTGCGCGACCGGTTCCGTCAGCTCGAGATCAACATCATGGTCGCGGTCCAGGCCGGTGTCGCGGCGGCGCTCGCCTGGGGCATAGCGCACGAGGTCCTGAACACCCCGCAACCGGTGTTCGCGCCCGCGGCCGCGGTGGGCACGATCGCCTCGTCCGTGGGTCAGCGCCTGCCCCGGACCATCGCGCTGATCCTCGGGGTAGCCGTGGGCATCGGGTTCGGCGACCTGTTGATGCTGCTCGCCGGCAACGGTCCATGGCAGTTGGGGGTGATCGTCGGGCTCGCCGTGATCGGCGCGCTCCTGCTCAGTGGCCGGGGCGTGCTGGTGGCACAGGCGGGCGGTACGGCGGTGCTGATCGCGGCCCTCTCCCCCGAGGTGGGCGAGCTCGAGTACCCACGGTTCGTGGACGCCCTGATCGGTGGCGGGGTGGGGTTGGTGGTCGTCCTCCTGCTCCTGCCGCTGAATCCGCGTCGGGTGGTGCAGCGGGCGGCCAGCTATCCGATCGAGGAGTTGGCCCGGCAGTTGAAGGTGACCGCGCAGGCACTGAGCGACCGGAACGAGGCCCGGCTCGGTCAGGCGGTGGAGGGGCTCGGGGCGATCGAGTCGGATCTGGAGAACCTGAAGACGGCGGTGGAGGGGGCGAAGGAGGTGGTCCAGCTCTCGCCCGCACGATGGCACCGGCGGCAGACGCTGGCGCTGTTCGCCCAGGGGGCCGAGCACATGGACCACGCGGTGTGGAGCAGTCGCGGCCTGGCCCGGCGTGCGGTCGGACTGATCGAGGACAACGAGCCACTGCCGGCGGGTCTGCCGATCGCGGTCGACCGGCTCTCCGAGGCGGTGCTCATGCTGCACGACGAGTTCCGTCACGGCCGGGTTCCGGAGGAGGCGCGCAGACGGGTGCTCCGTGCGGTCCACGAGGCCACCCTCGCGTACGAGGACGGGGTCGAGCTGTCGGGCGCGGCGGTCGTGGCCCAGGTCAGATCCGCGGCCACCGACCTGTTGCGGGCGACCGGGATCGACAACGACGATGCCAACCGGTTGATCCACCAGGCGGCCGAGTCCGCCGTCGGGTCGTGAGGGGACGCCCGGCGGGGTCAGTCGCTGCTGGTGACGCCGCGGTAGACGTCCTCGATCCGGGCGGCGAGGGTGACCACGTTCTCGGTGATCGTGTCCTCGTCGGGCGCACCGATCTTGATCTGGGTGTGGCCGTCGAGTCGGCGGATCTCGGGGCGGATGTGCACCGCGTCTGCCACGATCTTGATACGTTCGGTCAGCGCCGCGTGCTGGGTGTCGTCGAGAATGAGGGTGCGCTTGAGTTGGCGCCCCTCGCGAAGCCAGCCGGGCAGTAGGGTGAGCGCGTCTGTCAGGTAGTCACGCTGGGATCGATTGCGCCAGAGCGCACGCTTCACGATGCCTCCCAAGCGTCGTTGCCGGCTTGTGGCCAAATCGTCGCTATCCCGTGTCCTAGTCGGTGCCCCCTAGTCTGTCGCCGGCCGGCTGGTGTGTCCACGTCCACAGTTCCGTGTTCTTTTGCCCTACGGTCTACCCAAGGCACCCGAACCGCCGATTGATCTGGCACCGTTGATGCCCGTGCAGACCGAACGGGCGAGTGGGGACGACAGTGGCGGTTACAGCAGCGATTCATCTGATCACGCAACGCGAAGAATGAGGGTTATTGTCGGGGCCGCCATCATCGAGGGCGGACGCGTACTCGGCTGTGCTCGGGCGAAACCGCCGGAGGTAGCTGGAAAATGGGAGTTTCCCGGCGGGAAAGTCGAACCCGGTGAAACCGAGGTCGCCGCGCTGGTCCGGGAGTGTGTCGAGGAACTGGCCGTACGGATCGAGGTCGGCGACCGGGTCGGTACGGACGTCCCGCTCGCCCACGGCCGGGCGGTTCTCCGGATCTACCGGGCCCGGCTCCTCGGCGGGGACCAGCCGCAACGCCTCGAGCACGCCGAGCTGCGGTGGCTCGCTGCCGACGAGCTCGACCAGGTGCCCTGGCTGCCCGCGGACGAGCCGATCGTGGACGCCCTCCGCCCACTGCTGACCGCCACCGACTAGCGGTACGGAAGCACGTCGGCGACCGCGTACCGGGCGGGAGTGGTCCTGGACGGTATCCGTCAGTCGTGGAGAAATGCACCGGGGAATGCGTTGATCGGCGGATGAGCGGGGTGTCGTACCAGAAGGGCCTGGAAGGGGCTGTCATGCCCCAATGGGTGTTGTGACCGGAATACGACGAGGGATCGGCGGACAACCGCCGATCCCTCGTTGACGTACGGCTGAATGCGCCGAATCAGTCCTTCTGGTCCGGGTGCGCGTAGTTCAGGTGGTCGGCCGGCAACGGGAAGCTCACGTCGTCACCGAAGGGCGACGGCGCGGCCGGCCGGTCGAAGGTGAACTCGCTGAGCGGCATCTTGCCCCGCTCGTCCACCATGGGGGTGGTCGGGTGTGGCACCTGCCGGTGCCAGTTCACCCCGCGCTGCCCCTGCTCCTCGGCTGCCACGTCACCGGACGCGCCCCCGTGGGAATGCGCCTCGGGGACGGCCGGATCGGTGCGTGCACCGCTCTCGTTGCCGTCCGTCTGACCCCGTCGGAATATCTTGCTACCAAGCCACACAAGAGGATCGTACCTGCGATCGACCACGCGTTCCTTCATCGGGATGATCGCGTTGTCTGTGATCTTGATGTGCTCGGGGCAAACCTCCGAGCAGCACTTGGTGATGTTGCAGTAGCCGAGGCCCTGGGACGCCTGGGCGTACTCCTTGCGGTCGGTCTTGGTGTCCAGCGGGTGCATGTCCAGCTCGGCGGCCCGGATGAAGTAACGCGGGCCGGAGAACGCGACCTTGTTCTCCTCGTGGTCACGTACCACGTGGCAGGTGTTCTGGCACAGGAAGCACTCGATGCACTTGCGGAACTCCTGCGACCGCTCGACGTCGACCTGCTTCATCCGGTAGTCGCCGGGGGCGACGTCCGTCGGCGGGGCGAACGCGGGCGTCTCACGGGCCTTCTCGTAGTTGAACGAGACGTCCGTGACCAGGTCCCGGATCACCGGGAACGTACGCAGCGGGGTGACCGTGACCGTGTCGGTCTCCTCGAAGGTCGACATCCGGGTCATGCAGCCCAGCCGGGGCATGCCGTTGATCTCCATCGAGCAGGAGCCGCACTTGCCGGCCTTGCAGTTCCAGCGGCAGGCCAGGTCGGGCGCCTCGGTGGCCTGGAGTCGGTGGATGACGTCGAGGACAACCTCGCCCTCGTTCACCTCGATCTGGTAGTCCTGCAGGTCGCCGCCGGTCTCGTCGCCCCGCCAGACCTTGAAGTGGCGCTTGGTGCCCATTACTTGCCCGCCTCCTCAGCGTGCACGCCGCCGGTGCGTACGCCCTCGCTGAGGGCATCGAAGTCGGCCAGCTCGTCTTCGGTCAGGTACTTGGACAGCTCGGTGCGGTCGAAGAGCTGGATCAGCTCCGCCCGCATCTTCGGCAGGGGCTTGTGCTCCAGCCGTACCTTGTCGCCGTCGAGCGAGCAGACCAGGTTGACCATGCGCCAGTCCGGCGCCATCTTCGGGAAGTCCTCCCGGGTGTGCCCGCCGCGCGACTCCTCGCGCTCCAGCGCCGCCTTCGCGGTGCACTCCGAGACGATCAGCATGTTGCGCAGGTCGAGCGCCAGGTGCCAGCCCGGGTTGTACCGCCGGCCCCCGGTCGCACCCACCTTCGCCACCCGCTCCCGCAGGTCGGCCAGGCGGACCAGGGCGTCCTCCAGCTCGCCCTTGCGCCGGATGATGCCGACCAGGTCGCCCATCACCGCCTGGAGGTCCTGCTGCAGCTTGTACGGGTTCTCGCCGTCCGGCCGCTCCAGCGGAGCCAGGGCCCGGTCCACCGAGGCCGCGACGTCGGTCGCCGACACCTTCGGGCGCGAGGTCAGCCCGTCGGCGTACGAGGCGGCGTGGCCGCCCGCGCGCCGGCCGAAGACCAGCAGGTCGGACAGCGAGTTGCCGCCGAGCCGGTTGGAGCCGTGCATCCCGCCGGAGACCTCACCGGCGGCGAACAGCCCGTGGATGTGACCGTGTGCCGCCGCGGTGTCCGGGTCGACCTCGACCCCGCCCATCACGTAGTGGCAGGTCGGACCGACCTCCATCGGCTGCTTGGTGATGTCGACGTCGGCCAGCTCCTTGAACTGGTGGTACATCGACGGAAGTCGCCGCTTGACCTCCTCGGCCGGCAGCCGGCTGGCGATGTCCAGGTAGACGCCACCGGCCGGGGTGCCGCGCCCCGCCTTCACCTCGCTGTTGATCGCGCGGGCGACCTCGTCGCGGGGGAGCAGCTCGGGCGGGCGCCGGTTGTTGTCCGGGTCGGAGTACCAGCGGTCCGCCTCCTCCTCGGTCTCCGCGTACTGCTTGCGGAAGACGTCGGGGACGTAGTCGAACATGAACCGCTTGCCGTCGGAGTTCTTCAGGACGCCGCCGTCACCCCGGACCGACTCGGTGACCAGGATGCCCTTCACCGACGGCGGCCAGACCATGCCGGTCGGGTGGAACTGGAGGAACTCCATGTTGATCAGGGTGGCGCCGGCGCGCAGGGCCAGCGCGTGCCCGTCCCCGGTGTACTCCCAGGAGTTCGAGGTGACCTTGTACGACTTGCCGACCCCGCCGGTGGCGAGGACCACGGACGGCGCCTCGAACAGGACGAACTCGCCGGACTCCCGGTAGTAGCCGAACGCCCCGGCGACCCGGGGGCCGTCCGGGCCGGACGAGTCGAGCAGCAGCTCGGTGATGGTGGTCTCGGCGAACACCTTGATCCGGGCGTCGTAGTCGCCGAACTCCCGCTTGTCCTCCTGCTGCAGCGAGACGATCTTCTGCTGCAGGGTACGGATCAGTTCCAGCCCGGTCCGGTCACCGACGTGCGCCAGGCGCGGGTACTCGTGGCCACCGAAGTTGCGCTGCGAGATCTTGCCGTCCTTGGTGCGGTCGAAGAGCGCACCGTACGTCTCCAGCTCCCAGATCCGCTGCGGCGACTCCTTCGCGTGCAGCTCGGCCATCCGGAAGTTGTTCAGGAACTTGCCGCCGCGCATGGTGTCCCGGAAGTGGACCTGCCAGTTGTCCCGGCTGTTCACGTTCCCCATGGCCGCCGCCGCGCCGCCCTCGGCCATCACCGTGTGGGCCTTGCCGAACAGCGACTTGGAGATGATCGCGGTGCGCTTGCCGGCCATCCGGGCCTCGATCGCCGCCCGCAGGCCGGCGCCGCCGGCCCCGATCACGACGACATCGTAGTGGTGCCGTTCGATTCGCGTAGTCATGTCAGGCCCTCAGTTGATGAACCGCAGGTCGCCGAACCAGTCGGCGGACAGCGCCATGATGTAGAAGTCGGTGAACGCCAGCGTGCCCAGCGTGATCCAGGCGAGTTGCATGTGTCGGGTGTTGAGTTTGGACACGAAGGTCCAGAAGCGGTAGCGCACCGGGTGCTTGGAGAAGTGCTTCAGCCGGCCACCGGCGATGTGCCGGCAGGAGTGGCAGGAAAGCGTGTACGCCCACAGCGCGATCACGTTGATCCACAGGATCACGTTGCCCAGCCCGAAGCCGAAGCCCTCGGGGCTGCGGAAGGCGAGAACGGCGTCCCAGGTGTTGATCAGCGAGATGATCCCGGCGGCGTAGAACGCGTACCGGTGCGCGTTCTGGAAAATGAGCGGGAAGCGCGTCTCGCCACTGTAGGTCTTGTGTCCGTCCGGGACGGCGCAGGCCGGCGGGGAGAGCCAGAAGGCCCGGTAGTAGGCCTTGCGGTAGTAGTAGCAGGTGAGCCGGAAGAGCAGCAGGAACGGCAGGGTCAGCGCGGCGTCCGGGATGATCCACCAGCCCGGCAGGATCCGGCCGAAGTGCGCGGCCTCGGGGACACAGGTCTGGGTCACGCAGGGCGAGTAGAACGGGGTCAGATAGTGATAATCCTCGACCCAGTAGAAGTCGTGCATGAACACCCGGACCGTGGCGTAGGTGACCCAGGCGCCGAGCCCGATGACCGTGATCAGCGGCGCGAGCCACCAACGGTCGGTACGCAACGTCCTCGCCGCAATGGCGGCGCGCGGTCGCGCACCCCTCGGCCTCGTTGCCGTCGTAGTCATTCCTATGTCTCCCTGACAGGGCCCTGTCTGGCTGACGGGCACGGATGGTCTTCCGGCGGGGGTGCACGGAGGCAGCGATGCAAACCCACAGCCGCGCCACCCGCGCGTAGTACACCAGGACCTATGCCTTCCGGCGCAGTTCGGCGTACACGTTACGCCGCACGCCGGGCGTACGATGCGCAAGGGAGTCTCGCGTGTGTCCTACCGGTTACGAAAGCCCCAGCCCCTATTCCGGGCGTGGTTGTGCAGAACTTCACTCATGATCGTGAGCGCGGATGACGCCGGTGATCAGCCGGAGGCACCGCCGGTGAAGTTCCACGAGGCGAGTCGCAGCGCCGGTGCCGACCACCAGGACGCGTCCCAACTGTCCGGCAGCAGTGACGCGTACCGGCCGATGCCGAGGACCGAGCCGGGGGCGAGGGCCTGCGGGTACGACTGGGTGAAGCGGAAGTTCTGCACCGCCGTGGTCACCTGGCCATCCTCGACCAGCCACACCCCGTTGCGGGTAAGACCGGTGATGACCAGGGACTTCGGGTCCAGGACCCGGGTGTACCAGAAGTCGGTGACCAGGAGTCCACGTCGTACACCGGCGATCAGGGCGGCGGTGTCGGAGTCGACGACCGGCCCGTCGACCTCGGTCGGCGCGGTGCCGTCCCCGGCCGAGCCGTCCGGCAGCAGTCGCAGGTTGGTCGGTACCGCGCCGAAGGACGCGCCACCGGCGATCGCGTGCCCGGTCGAGGTCGCGCCCGCCTCGGCCGCGGTCCGGCGGTCGTGCGCGACCGTACGGGTGACGCCCTGCTCGACCAGCGCGATCCGGCGCTTGGGCGTGCCCTCGGCGTCGAACGGCAGGCCGAGCGTGCCGAGCGCGTCGTCGACCAGCGTGATCGCCGGGTCGAACTGCGCCGCGCCCGGTTCGGCGAAGGACCGCCGCTCGTTGTACGCCTTGCCGTTGAAGCCGAAGAGGGCGAAGTTCTGCAGGATGTCGACCACCGCGGTCGGTTCGAGTACCACCTCGTAGCGCCCCGGTGCGAGTTCGACCGGTGCCGCCGCGGCGCGTGCCTTGGCCGCCGCCCGCGCGCCGAGCACCGCCCCGTCCAGATCGGAGAGCCGGCCGGTGTTGCGCCGGGCCACCCCGTCGATGCCCCCGGTGCGGGCCACCCCGTCCATCGCGGCCTCGGCCGACCGGCCGGTCACCGCCTGCCCGGCGCTGTTCGCGAACGCGCCGGCCCAGTTCACCGTACGGCAGTAGCCGGCCGTCTCCAGCCCGCCGGCCGCCTCGACGAACGCCCGTACCCGATCGGCCCGGTCGTCCGGGGACGCGTTCGCGGTCGCCTCGTCCCAGTTGCCCGGTCCGGCCACCGGCGACGTCTGGGTCAGCCCCGGCCACGCCTGGTCGGGCGGGCAGAGCCGGGCGGCGGCGACGGTCCGCTCGACCAGGCCGCGCAGTCCCTCGTCGGTGACGACGGTGCTGGAGCCGGCGGCGGTCCGACCGTCGACGTGCAGCCGCAGCCGCAGGCCGGTGGTCTCGTCGGCCACGTTCTGGTGGATGGACGAGTTCGCGAACCGGGTCAACGCCCGGTCGGTGTACGTGACGGCGGCTTCCGCTTCGGCGTCCGGGCCGGCGATCTCCCGGACCAGTTCCACCACCCGACCGGCGAGATCGAGTTCCCGGCTCATCGAGACAGTTCCCTTCGCTTGTCGCGTACCGCCATGGTTGCCGTGCCGGTCATCCGCGTACCCCCACCCGGACGTTGGTGAAGCGGGCCGGTGCGGCCGGGTGGCCGGTGTGCCCGACCTGGCCGGGCTGGCCCTTTCCACAGTTGGGGGTGCCCCAGGCGACCGTCTCGCCGGAGAGCATGTCCATCGAGCGCCAGAACTGCGGCCCGATCCCGGTGTACGTGGGGTTGCGCAGCATCCGACCCCGCCGACCGTTCTTGATCTCCCACCCGACCTCGCAGCCGAACTGGAAGTTGAGCCGCTTGTCGTCGATCGACCAGGACCGGTTGATGTCCATCAGGATGCCGTCGTCGGTGGCGTCGATGATCTCGTCGAGGGTGTGCGGTCCCGGCTCCAGGCCGACGTTCGTCATCCGTACCATCGGCAGCCGCGACCAGCCGTCGGAGCGCACGCTGCCGGCGTAGTCGAGCCCGGCGACGGCGGCCGAGTCGCGTCCGGCCAGGACGCCCACCCAGCGGCCCTCGCGGACCGCGTCGCGTTTGGTCGCCGGGGTGCCCTCGTCGTCGAAACCGAAGCTGCCCAGTGCGCCGGGGATGGTCGGGTCGATGGTGATGTTCATCAGCTCGGAGCCGTACCGGAGCTGACCGAGCTGGGTGAGGTCGAGCCAGGAGGTGCCGGCGAAGGCGGCCTCCCAGCCGAGGATCCGGTCCAGCTCGATGGCGTGCCCGACCGACTCGTGGATCTGCAACGCGAGCTGCTCGCCGCCGAGGATCAGGGTGGTCTCGCCGGAGGGGCACATCGGTGCGGTGAGCAGCTCGCGGGCCTCCTGGGCGATCCGGGCCGCGTGCGCGCCGAGGTCGAGCGAGTCGACCAGCTCCCACCCGCTGGTGCCGTACTGGCCGCGGTAGCTGGGGTAGGAGCGGCGCTGGGTCTCCCCGTCGCCGATCACGGTGGCGGAGATGCCCGCCCCGCACTCGCGTACGTGCTGGTCGATCCGGTGTCCCTCGCTGGAGACGAACCACTTGCTGGTGTCCCAGATCTGGTAGAGCCCCTCGGCGACGTCGGCACCGTTCTCGTGCGAGATCTTGGTCGCGTGCACCAGCAGGTCGCCCTTGTCGGACAGGGCGACCGACAGCGGGTCGACCGCGCAGGCCGAGGCCCAGGATCCGCTCTGCCCGCCGGTCGGGACCAGGTCGACGGCGGGACCGGGCACGCGGGCACTGGCCTTGGCGATCCGCGCGGCGCGGGTGCCGGCCGTCCGGGCGGCGGCGTCGGAGAGATCGGGTACGGCGAAGAAGCCCCAACTCGAGCCGACCAGCGCCCGTACGCCGATGCCGGCGTCCTCGTCCTGGGACAGTTCCTCGATCTCGCCGTTGCGGGCGGACATCGACTCGTAGCGCCGGTGCATCACCCGCGCGTCGGCGTAGCGCGCGCCCGCGTCCAGCGCTGCCTGCACCGCGGCCGTGGCCACGTCGAAGTGGGTCATGACCCGACCCTAAACGAGATCGCCGCTCAGCGGCGGGGCAGCAGGGCGGTCGGGTTGATCTCGGCGGTCACCGGTTCGGTGAGGTGCAGGGTGTCGCCGGGCTTGGTCACCGACTGCTCGACGTAGTGGCTGCCCTGGAGTCGGTAGAGGTGCAGTGCCCCGGTGTCCTGCTCGACCAGGAGGTACCAGGGGATGCCGGCGGCGGCGTAGTAGTGCATCTTCAGCACCTTGTCGGCGGACGCGTTGCTCGGCGAGATGATCTCGCAGACCAGGTGTACGTCGGCGGCCTCGACGACCGGCTGGTCGAAGTCGATCTCTCCGGTGATGACCAGGTCCGGGATGGGCATCCGGCCCGGTCGGAGCCGGACGTTCACCGCCTCCAGCACGTGCAGGCCGACAGTCTCCGCGCCCGGGTCGAGGGCGCCTGCCAGCCGCCGCGAGAGGTGCTGGTGGCGGGGGGTGGGTGCCGGGGTCACGTAAAGGCTCCCGTCGAACAGTTCCACGCGTTCCGGAGTTTCGCCGAGCGCCAGGTACTCCGCTTCGGTCCACGGCCCGGCGTGCCCGAACAGCGCCGAGGTCATGGTCACCTCCGACTTTTCCCGGCGAACAGCGTCGCATGGCGACTTTCCGCTGCTCAGTCTCGCACAGACGCACGATTTACGAGGTCCGCGAAGCCGCGAGGATTCGGCGGCTATGGGTCACGCACGGTAATGGTCGATCAGATCTTGCGGGGCGCGGTGGGAGCGGGTGGGGCGGAGTCGTCGGGGGTTGCGCGATCCGGTTTACGGGTTGTCCGGTGGCCGGTTCGGTCGGGGGTTGTCAACGCGTCAGCCAGTTATGTTAACGGTTCAATCGCGGTGGAATCAGGACAGTGGGCTGAGACCGTCCTCGATGCGGAGTCGTTACTGTTTGCCGGCTGACACGCCCGATTTTGTAGCTTAGTTTCGCCCTCTACCCCCGTCGTAGGCGTTTTCCGGCGACACGCACCGGGCTCACCGGCTGTGACGAACGGAGATCCAGTTCCGACGGGAGTGGAGAAAGGCGGTCGAGGAGCATGCCCGGATTACCGCGTCAGCGGGTGGACGACGGTCCATACCTGCGGGTCGATGACCTCAAGGTGCGCTTCGATACCCCGGACGGTTCGGTGCGTGCCGTGGACGGCGTCTCGTTCACCGTCGACCGTGGTCGTACGCTCGGCATCGTCGGCGAGTCGGGCTCCGGCAAGAGCGTGACCAGCCTGGCCGTACTCGGGTTGCACGACCCGAGGCGGACTCGGGTCAGCGGCGAGATCCGGGTGGGTGGGCGGGACATCGTCGGCCGACCGGAGGAGGAGATCCGCCGGCTGCGCGGGCGGGACATGGCAATGATCTTCCAGGATCCGCTGTCCGCACTCCATCCGTACTATTCGGTCGGGCGGCAGATCGGTGAGGCGTACCGGATCCACCATCCGGACGCGAGTCGGCGGCAGGCCCGCCAGCGGTCGATCGATCTGCTGGACCGGGTCGGTATTCCACAGCCGGACAAGCGGATCGACCAGTATCCACACGAGTTCTCCGGCGGCATGCGTCAACGGGCGATGATCGCGATGGCGCTGGTCAATGACCCGGACCTGCTGATCGCCGACGAACCCACCACCGCCCTCGACGTCACCGTGCAGGCCCAGATTCTCGACCTGCTGGCCGATCTCCAGGCCGAGTTCAACTCCGCGATCATCCTGATCACGCACGACCTCGGGGTGGTCAGCCAGGTGGCACACGAGGTCCTGGTGATGTACGGCGGACGGGCGGTCGAGCACGGCAGCGTCGAGCAGGTGCTCCGCCGGCCGCAGCATCCGTACACCTGGGGTCTGCTGGCAAGCGTGCCGTCGTTGCGCGGTGCGCCGGACGCGGACCTGGTGCCGATCGGTGGCAATCCGCCGAGTCTGATCAACCTGCCGCCGGGCTGCGCGTTCCACCCCCGGTGCCGGTACGCCGACCGCAACGGCGACCGGTCCCGCACCGACGTCCCGGAACTGCGGCAGGTGCAGGAACGCGGCCACCTGGTCGCCTGCCACCTGGCCGAGCCCGAACGCAAACGGCTCTACGCCGAGGAGATCGCCGCAGCGGGGGCCGACCGATGACCGAGCCGTTGCTGCGGGTCGAGGGACTCGTCAAACACTTCCCGGTACGCGGCGGCTGGCGCTCCCCGGCGCTGGTCCGTGCGGTCGACGGCGTCGACTTCGAGGTACGCGCCGGCGAGACGCTCGGCCTGGTCGGTGAGTCCGGGTGCGGCAAGACCACCACCGGTCGGATGCTGGTCCGGCTGCTCGAACCGAGCGGGGGACGGATCACCTTCGAGGGGCGGGACATCACCCACGCCCGACGTGGTGAGCTGCGCCCGCTCCGCCAGGACCTCCAGATCATCTTCCAGGACCCGTTCGCCTCGCTGAACCCGCGACACACGGTCGGCCGGATCGTGGCGATGCCGTTGCAGGTCAACGGGATCAAGCCGGCCGGCGGCGTCCGGGCGCGGGTACGCGAACTGCTGGAACTGGTCGGGCTGAACCCGGAGCACTACAACCGCTACCCGCACGAGTTCTCCGGCGGGCAACGACAGCGGATCGGGATCGCGCGGGCGCTGGCCCTGCAACCGAAGCTGATCGTCGCCGACGAGCCGGTCTCCGCGCTGGACGTGTCGATCCAGGCGCAGGTGATCAACCTGCTCCGGCAGTTGCAGCGCGAACTGGACCTCGGTTTTGTCTTCATCGCCCACGACCTCGCCGTGGTCCGGCACTTCTGCCAGCGGGTGGCGGTGATGTACCTCGGCAAGATCGTCGAGGTGGGCGACCGGGCCGACATCTACGCCCGGCCACAGCATCCGTACACCCGGGCTCTGCTCTCGGCCATCCCGGACGTCACCCGGCTGGGCCCGACCGGGCGGATCCGGCTCACCGGTGACGTACCGACGCCGTTGGATCCGCCGTCCGGGTGCCGGTTCCGGACCCGGTGCTGGAAGGCGCAGGAGATCTGCGCCTCGACCGAACCCGAACTCGTTTCGCGCGACGGCGGTCGGCAGCTCACCGCCTGCCACTTCCCGGAGAAGGGGGACCTGGCATGAGCGAGCAACAGGTGGTCGCGCAGGCGGCGGTGGTCGACGGCGCAGGCGGGCTGGAGCCGGGTGCCGTACCGGCCGGTGGCGGGGGGTTCGTCGGCCGGTCGCCGGGACAGCTCGCCTGGCTGCGGCTGCGCCGCGACCGGGTCGGCCTGGCCAGCGGCGGGGCACTGCTCTTTTTCATCCTGCTGGCCCTCGCCGCGCCGCTGGTCGAGCGGCTGTACGGCAAGGGCCCGCTGGAGCGGTTCCCGGAACGGCTGGACCGCAACGGGTTCCCGCTCGGGTACGCCGGGGTGGACGCCGACCACTGGCTCGGCATCCAGCCCAACCTGGGGCGGGACGTGTTCATCCAGCTCGTCTACGGGCTGCGTACGTCGCTGCTGGTGGCGTTCACCGCGGCCCTGCTCACCATCGGGCTCGGCATCCTGGTCGGAGTGGTCGCCGGTTACCTGGGCGGGCGGATCGACGCCGTGCTGACCTGGTTCATCGACCTGACCATGGCGTTCCCGTTCTTCATCTTCTGCTTCGCGTTCATCCCGGTCGCGGTCAACCAGTTCTACGGCGTACGCGACGCCGAGGCGTCCTGGTTCCGGCCGATGCTGCTGATCGCCATCTTCGTCCTGTTCAACTGGACCTACACCGCCCGGCTGGTCCGGGGACAGGTGCTGTCGCTGCGGGAGCGGGAGTTCGTCGACGCGGCCCGCGCCGCCGGGGCGGGACTCGGGCACATCCTGTTCCGGCAACTGCTGCCGAACCTGTGGGCGCCGATCCTGGTCACCTTCTCGCTGAACGTACCGGCGTTGATCACCGCCGAGGCCGCGCTGTCGTTCCTCGGCATCGGGATCCTCGAACCCACCCCGGACCTGGGTCGGTTGATCAGCGACAGCGTCGACTTCATCCGGGAGGTGCCGACCTTCACCATCGTCGGCGGCACCACGCTCTTCCTGCTCGTGCTCTCCTTCAACCTCTTCGGTGACGCGCTGCGGGATGCGCTGGACCCGAAGTCGACCCGATAGGGGGCGGCGACGATGCTCCGTTTCTTCGTACGGAAGCTGCTGCTCGCGGTGAGCACGCTGTTCGCGGTCAGCGTGCTGACGTTCGGACTCTTCTTCGCCGTACCGAACAATCCGGCCGAGCTGATGTGCGGCAACGGCAAGGTGTGCAGCCCGGAACGGCTGGAGATGATCGAGCGCCGGATGGGCCTGGACGTGCCGGTGCCGCAGCAGTACGGCGCCTTCATGAAGGGGATCTTCGCCGGTCGTACGATCGGCGAGGGTGACGCCGCCCGCGAGTGCCCTCGCCCCTGCCTGGGGTTCTCCTTCCGCAACGACGAACCGGTGTCGCGGATCGTCGGGCGGACCCTGCCGGTGACGCTGAGCCTGGTCGCCGGGGCGGCGGTGGTCTGGCTGCTGATCGGGGTCTCGGTCGGGATGATCTCGGCGCTGCGCCGGGGGACCGTGTTCGACCGGCTGGCGGTCGGCTTCTCGCTGGTCGGGGCGTCCATGCCGATCCTGCTCTTCGGGCCGCTGCTGCTGATCGTCTTCGTCTACGAGACCGGTTGGCTGAGCTATCCGCGTTACGTGCCGCTCACCGAGAACCCGTTGGCCTGGGCGAGCGCGATGATCCTGCCCTGGCTGGCGCTGGGCTTCCTCAACTCGGCCTCGTACGCCCGGCTGTCCCGGGCCCAGATGCTGGAGACGCTCACCGAGGACTTCGTCCGTACGGCGAGGGCGAAGGGCCTGCCCAAGGCCACCGTGTACGGCCGGCACGCGCTCCGGGCGGCGATCACCCCGATCGTCACCATCGCCGGGCTGGACCTCGGCACGTACCTCGGCGGCACGGTGATCACCGAGACCATCTTCGGCTTCACCGGCCTGGGCAAGGCGTCGCTGAACGCGGCGATCAACCTCGACATGCCGGTGGTGATGGCCACCGTCCTGCTCGCCGCGGTTTTCATCGTGGCCGCGAACGTGGTGGTCGACGCCCTCTACGCGGTGATCGACCCGCGAGTACGACTGGGCTGACCCGGCCGGCGTCGTCGGCGCCGCCGCCCGCTGCCCGGTAACCGAAGGAAAGTTCTGTCAACCAACGGTGGAGGCGCACTTTTCCTTCATCGGAGTCGAACGGGAGGACCGACTGATGCGAACAGGACGTGCGGTGGCCGTGACGGGCGTCGCGCTGCTGCTGGCCTCGGCGCTGGCGGCGTGCTCGGAGAACACCGGGGACACCGACGCAGGGCCCGACGACGGCAACATCCAGCAGCAGACCAGCGCGATCGCCACCGACCCGAAGGAATCGCAGGGACCGGCACCGGAGATCGCCGGGGCCAAGCGGGGCGGCACCATCCGGACCATCGTCCAGCAGGACTTCGAGCACCTCGACCCGCAACGTACGTACCTGGTGGGGGCGATGGCCGCCGAGCACCTGCTGGTCCGGACGCTGACCCAGTTCCGCGAGGACGGCAAGGGCAAACTCACCCTGGTCGGTGACCTCGGTGAGACGCCCGGCAAGGACGTCAACGGCGACTGCAAGGTCTGGGAGTACAAGATCAAGCAGGGCGTCAAGTACGAGGACGGCACCGACGTCAAGGCGGCCGACGTCGCGTACGGCATCGCCCGCTCGTTCGAGGAGTCGATCGACGGGGGTCCGACGTACATCCAGGAGTGGCTGGCCGACAACCAGGCCTACAACGCGAACTACAAGGGCCCGTACACCTCAGGCAGCACCACCGTGCCGGGGCTGACCACGCCGGACGACCGTACGCTGGTCTTCACGTTCGCCAAGCCGCACTGCGACCTGCCGTTCGCGGCCTCCCTGCCCACCACGGCGCCGGTGCCGCAGGCCAAGGACACCAAGACCGAGTACGACCGCAGGATTTTCTCCTCCGGCCCGTACAAGATCAAGGAGTACCTCAAGGACACCCGGCTGGTGCTGGAGCGCAACCCGCACTGGAAGGCGGAGACCGACCCGCTGCGGCACGACTACCCGGACAGCTTCGTCTGGGAACTCGGCCCGGACGACACCGCCCAGACCGAGCGGATCATCGCCGACGCCGGTGACGACGCGTACGCGATCAGCACCGACGGCGCCCCGCAGGCACTGGTCAACCAGGTGCTGAACAACCCTTCGCTGAAGGAGCGGACGATCTCGGCGCCGCAGCCGTTCGTGCACTACCTGAGCATCAACAACGAGCGGATCAAGGACATCAACGTCCGCAAGGCCATCGCGTACGCGATCGACAAGCAGGGCATCGTGCTCACCCAGGGCGGCGACGCCGGTGGCAAGGTCACCAACACCCTGCTCGCCGACAGCACGATCGGGTGGAAGAACTACCCCAACCCGTGGGACGGCGGCCCGAACGGCAACCCGGAGAAGGCGAGGGAACTGCTCGGCGGACAGAAGATCAAGCTGGTCTTCATGGCCCGGAGCAACGCGTTCGGCCAGGTCACCGCGCCGGTGGTCAAGGAGAGCCTGGAAAAGGCCGGCTTCGAGGTCGTGGTGAAGACCGTCGAGACCCCGCAGCACAACCCGACCGCCCGGACCCGGGGCAACGAGTACGACATCTACATCTCGAACTGGGCCGCCGACTGGCCCAGCGCGGCCTCCACCATCCCGGTCCTCTGGGACGGTCGCAGCCTCGGCCCGAAGGGCAACTCGAACGTGTCGTACTTCAACTCCGACGAGGTCAACCAGAAAATCGACGAGGTGAGCGCCCTGCCGGCCGGTGAGGCCGGACCGAAGTGGGCCGAGATCGATCAGTTGATCAACGAGAAGTACGTCCCGGTGGTGCCGCTGTTCCAGGCGTACTTCACCGGCGTGGTGGGCTCGAAGGTCGGCGGGGTCTTCTTCTCCGACGTCATCGGCACCCACGTGCTCTACAACGCGTACGCCAAGTAGGCGCACCGGTCGGGGAGGGGCCGCGTGCTCCTCCCCGACCCCTCACAGGTGGCGGCGGAGGAAGTCGAGTTCGAGGCGGAGCAGGCGCTCGGCCGTGCCGCCCGCGGCCATGTGGGTGGCACCGGTCAGCGGGATCATCGCGTGCGGGCGGCCGGTGGCCAGCATCGCCGCCGACAGGCGCAGGGTGTGCGCGGCCACCACGTTGTCGTCGACCATCCCGTGCACCAGCAGCATCGGCCGGGCGTCGTCCGGGGTGACCGGCGGCTCACCGGCGATCTCCAGCAGGCTGTGGTGGGCGTACACCTCCGGGCTGTCGTCCGGCAGGCCGAGATAACGCTCGGCGTACGCGGTGTCGTAGAGGCTCCAGTCGGTCACCGGCGCCCCGACGATGGCGCACCGGAACAGGTCGGGCCGGCAGAGCGCCGCCAGCCCGGCCAGCCAACCCCCGAACGACCAGCCACGGATCGCCACCCGGCCCAGATCCAGGTCCGGGTGCTTGCCGGCGAGCGCGGTCAACGCGTCCACCTGGTCGAGCATGATCACGTCGGCGAGCCGCCGGTGGATCACCTTCTCGAACGAGGGCGCCACGCCCGGCGTACCCCGGTTGTCGATCGTGACCACGGCGAACCCGGCATCGGCCCACCACTGCCGCTCCAGCCACCGGGACCGGGCGGCCCGCACCTCCTGGACTCCCGGCCCGCCGTAGATGTCGACCAGCACCGGCAGCCGCCGGCCGGCGACGTGGCTGCGCGGGTAGAGCACGGCCGAGGGCAACCGGCGGTCGGTGACCCGTTCCAGCACCGGACGCGGCGCGTACGGCGGGTTCGCGGCCAGCGAGGCCAGCGTGCCCAGCTCCCGGTCGCCCTGCCAGACGGTCCACCGGATCCCCGCGTGGTCCAGCGACGCGGCGCCGACCACCAGCACGTCCCCGCCGACGACCCCGGTGTGCCAGCCCGGATCGGCGGTCAGCCGGCGCGACTCGACCCCGCCGCCGATCGCGGTACGGACCCGGAACAGGTGCTGCTGGCTGGGCTCGCCGTCGCTCGCCTCGACCAGCAGGTCGGCCGCGCCGGACCCGGCCGGCAGCGGGCCGACCACCCGGCGTACGTAGAGCGACGGCGGGGTGAGCAGGGTCCCGTCGGCGAACAGGCACCGGGCGTCGTAACCGTCGTGGGCCAGTTCACCGCCGACCAGGACCCGGCCGTCGGGCAGGTGCCTCGGGGTGCCGGCGACCGGCTCCACCCAGCGCGGATCGGCCAGCTCGGCGTGCACCTGGGTCTCCCCGGTACGCGGGTCGACCGCGAGCACCAGACCGTGCTGCTGCAGCCGGCGCAGGACCGTGATCAGCGGCCCGGTGTCGGCCCACCGCACCGACACCAGGTACGGGTAGGTCTCCCGGTCCCAGTGCACGTCGACCCAGCCGCCGTCCAGGTCGAGCAGGTGCAGGCTCACCTCGGCGTTCGGCCCGCCGGCCCGGGGGTACGCGACACTGCGCGGCAGGCTGGCCGGGTCACCGGGATCGTGCAGGTGCCACCGGGGCAGCCGGGACTCGTCGACCCGGGCGGCGAGGATCGACCGCCCGTCCGGCGCCCACCAGTAGCCCCGGAAGCGGGAGAACTCCTCGGCCGCGATGAACTCGGCCAACCCCCAGCTCACCCCGGCTTCCTCCCCGGCGAGGAGGTTGTCGGTCCCGTCGGCCTCGATCACCCGCAACTGCCCGCCGCACTGGCCGCCGTTGCCGTTGCCGCTGTTCGGGCCGAGCGTGCGGCCGGGGACGCCGGGGCCCTCGGTGACGTACGCCAGCCGTTCCCCGGTCGGGTCGGGGCGGGGGTCGATCACCGGACCGGTGACCGCCACCTCCACCACGTCGCCGTGCACCAGGTCGGCCCGGAAGAGGCGACCGGCCAGGGCGAAGACCGCCACCCGGGCGGCGGGGTCGGTGGCGTACCCGCCGATGCCGCCGGCCTGCAGCCGCTGCCGTTCCCGCAGGGCCTGCTCGGCGGCGGGCAGCGGCACGATCCCGACCGGGTTCGCCGGGTCGGTCTCCAGCAGCATGGCCGGGTCGGCGACCAGCCGTTCCGTCGCCGAGGCGACGTCGAACAGCCAGAGCGCGTCGGCCGGGTCCTCGGGGCCCGCGGACCGGAGGAAAACCACCCGGGAGCCGTCCCCGGCCACCGTCAGCGACCGTGGCGCGCCGTGACTGAACCGGCGGGTACGGGCGGCCAGTTCCGGATACTCCACATCGCCGATCGTAGAGTGGCGCGATCGATGATGGGGCTGAGCTGGTTATCGTGTCCGGTCCGCGACCCGGTTGGCCCGATGCGTGGACGCGTAGAGTGACTGGCGTGACGAACCCGGCCGCGCGGCGGCTTCTCCTGGTCCACGCACACCCCGACGACGAGGCGATCGGGACCGGCGCGACGATGGCGCGCTACGCCGCCGCCGGAGCCGGGGTCACCCTGGTGACCTGCACGCTCGG